>NZ_JADCLG010000001.1:0-66102 GCF_014982425.1 Enterobacter cloacae complex sp. I1M
TCCGTTCCGCCACTTATTAAGACATTAAGCCTGCCCAAAGGGCAGGCTTAATGGCAAAAAAATTTAGGGGCGTAGCTCAGTTGGTAGAGCACCGGTCTCCAAAACCGGGTGTCGCGAGTTCGAGTCTCTCCGCCCCTGCCATATAGAATCCTTTGCTTCGGCAAAGGATTTTTTTTTGCCTGTAAAACGGCTCAACACCTTCCTGAAGAATAAGCAGCCTGCGTTTCCGCAGGCTTTTGCGTTAATCCAGTATGCTGGTTTTTAACAGATCTTTTATCTGCGACTGCTTATCGCTGTTTTGCAGCCAAATGGCATACAGCGGCCTGGAGAGCGTTGTTGAATCGGTGACAACATGGAGTGCAGGTTTATTATCCGCCCAGCGAACAGGTAACCATGTACAGCCTTTCAGTGTGGGAAGATGCTGGCATGCGATCTCCGCAGAGCTTGTCGTGAGTTGCGGGATATCATCGCTGGCAATTAACCCCGTCTCGTGCTGCTGAAAATCAGGCCCCCATTCCAGGCGTAAATAATTCAGGTCGGCCTTCATCATTGCAGGCTCGGATGCATAGAGCGCCAGGCTAAACTGTCCAACAATCTGGCTGCTAAATTCATCCATCTTGGGGGCTTCTGTGGTGATCAGCAGATCAAGCTGCCGCTCGTGGAGTTGCTTAACCAGCGACTGGCGTTGCGCAATCCTCGCCTCAAATTGCAGATGGTTGTGTGTGCGATATAGCCGCATAAGCCACTGGCTGAGCATGCATTCCCATAGTGAAGCGCTGGCACCGATCGAGAATTCATTATGCCGGGAGGTGTGCGCAACCTCCTTTCGCGCTGCCTGCCAGGTATTCATCAGGGTTTCTGCATAAGGCAATAGCTTTTCACCGGCCGGGGTTAGACGAATATTGTTGCGATGGCGGGTAAAAAGGTTCACACCCAGTTGATTTTCCAGCTGTCGAATACGAAAACTGACTGCTGACTGCGTCAGGTAGAGGGCTTCAGCTGCTCGCCCAAAGTGTCGCGTTCTGCTCACTTCGAGGAAAGTTTTTAGCAATTCCGTATCCACATCTTTCTCCACAAAATTATTTGTCGTTATGATTTAAATGTTTTGTTTTACACTCTGTCAAGCGTAACTAATACTCCGCGCCATAAATAGCTCGGCCAAAGAATTAGGAGCGTGTAGGATGGCGGAAAGCTTTACGACGACTAATCGTTTTTTCGATAATAAACATTATCCGCGCGGGTTCTCTCGTCACGGCGATTTCACTATCAAAGAAGCTCAACTTCTTGAGCGCCATGGTTATGCCTTTAACGAGCTGGATCTGGGTAAGCGCGAACCGGCAACCGAAGATGAAAAACAATTTGTCTCTGTTTGTCGTGGTGAGCGTGAGCCGCAGTCTGATGCAGAACGTGTATGGATCAAGTATATGGCTCGCATTAAGCGTCCTAAGCGTTTCCATACGCTGTCTGGCGGCAAGCCGCAGATGGAAGGTGCAGAAGACTACACCGAGTCTGACGATTAAGAAGAGAAGGGGCTACGGCCCCTTTTTTTATGCCAGCATTTTTTGCAGATGCAACAGCAGCCGATCGATCGCACGGTAGCTTAATGCCTCCTGCAAATGTCGCCTCTCTATTCCGGGGCAGCCCTCCACGTCAGCGACCGTGCGCGCAACTTTCAACAAACGCTGCCACGCGCGAATGGATAGCCCAAACCGCGTCAGTGTCTCTTCCAGCCAGCCTGCATCTTCGGCGTTGAGAGAGCAAAACTGTCGGATCCCGCTGTTATCCAGCCGGGCATTCAGCCTGTTCTGACGAGCATACTGCCGCGCCTGAGCCGCAATAACCCGTTCTCGCACCGCTGCTGAGCTTTCGCCTTTGATACCGGTTTGCCTCAGCAGACCGGGCGGTGGCAGGGGGATCTCGAGAGATAAATCAAAACGGTCGAGGAAGGGGCCGGACAGCTTACTCAGATAGCGCAGCGTCTGCTCCGGCGTACAGCGGTTATGGTTGCCCTGATAATGGCCCGTTGGGCTAGGGTTCATCGCGGCGACCAGCTGAAACTGCGCAGGGTAGCTTATTTTGGCGCGTGTACGAGACAGATGGATTTCGCCGGATTCAATCGGCTCCCGCAACGCATCCAGCACGCGGCGTTCAAACTCTGGCAATTCATCCAGGAACAGAATGCCGTTGTGTGCCAGTGAGATTTCACCCGGTCCGGGAATTGAGCCCCCGCCCACCATCGCGGTAAGAGACGCACTGTGGTGTGGCGAGCGGAAAGGACGGCGGCGCCACTGTTTATGCAGCGATATTGAACTGACCAGGCTAAATATCGCGGCGCTTTCCAGCGCTTCGTGATTATTGAGGGGGGGCAGCAGGCCGCTCAACATGCTCGCCAGCATCGTTTTCCCCGTGCCTGGCGGACCTATCAGTAGCAGGTTATGCCCACCCGCGGCCGTTATTTCTAACGCCCGCTTACCCTGTTCCTGACCCATAATATCGCTGAGGTCATCGGGTGAATCTGCCACTACCTCCTCATTCTCCTGCGGCTCGGCAAGCTCATGTCGGCCTTCCAGCCAGGCGCAAACCTCCTGCAAATGTCCCGCGACAAGACACCCCTTTTCGGCGATAAGGCTGACTTCAGAGGCATTTTCATTGGCCACAATGATTTGCCTTCCCGCGCGTATGGCTTCAAGCGCACCCGAGATTGCTCCGGGAACGCCTCTTAACGCGCCTGTAAGCGCTAATTCACCCACGAACTCGCACGAGCTTAACCCTGACGTATTGAGCTGTTCAGAAGCCGCGAGAAGCGCTATAGCAATAGGTAAATCATATCGCCCTCCCTCCTTTGGCAAATCGGCGGGCGCAAGGTTGATGGTGATCTTCTTCGCCGGAAAAGCATAACCGCTATTAATAATTGCGCTGCGCACGCGATCCCTGGCCTCCTTAACGGTCGTTTCGGGTAAGCCGACCAGCGTCAGTCCGGGCAGTCCATTACTTAAATGAACCTCTACAGAAATAAGCGGTGCCTTCACGCCGATGGCCGCGCGTGTATAAACAACTGACAGTGACATAAGCCCTCCTTGGCGGTGACTATGCCAGCATCATTTTTTCCTGTTTAGCGCTAATTCACTGAATTACGGCGCTCGTTCCAGCCTTTTAGCGGCAAAATGTAATCATTACATGTGGGTGGAATTGGCCTCGCAGAAAAGAAATCATGCGCCCCTTGCCTGATGAAACAGGACAAAAAAATGAAAAATCTTCATTTCTATTTTTTCCCTATATAAAACAACGATTTTGAAAGAAATAGTTCGCCTGCTACAGAAACAGGTCATAAAAAAATCTTGTGTCAGATGAAATATCTGTGGTAACTCTTTAGGTATTCCTTCGAACAAGATGCAAAAAGAACTGAAAATGACAGCCCTTCTACGAGTGATTAGCCTGGTCGTGATTAGCGTGGTGGTGATTATTATCCCACCGTGCGGGGCTGCACTTGGACGAGGAAAGGCTTAGAAATCAAGCCTTAACGAACTAAGACCCCCGCACCGAAAGGTCCGGGGGTTTTTTTATGACTAAAAAACTTAAATGAGGAGCAGAGAATGACGACTAGCACAAAATTCTGTTTCTCCAGATTTATGACGGGGAACTAACTATGAATGGGGCACGATGGGTAGTACATGCGTTGCGCGCGCAGGGAGTCGAAACCGTATTCGGTTATCCGGGTGGCGCAATTATGCCGATTTACGATGCACTGTATGACGGCGGCGTGGAACACCTCTTGTGCCGACACGAGCAGGGCGCAGCGATGGCCGCCATCGGTTATGCCCGTGCGACCGGTAAAACAGGCGTCTGTATGGCCACCTCCGGTCCGGGCGCAACGAACCTGATCACCGGCCTGGCTGACGCGCTGCTCGATTCCGTACCCGTGGTGGCGATCACCGGCCAGGTGGCCTCTCCGTTCATCGGCACCGATGCTTTCCAGGAAGTGGATGTGCTCGGTTTATCGCTTGCCTGCACCAAACACAGCTTCCTCGTTCAGTCTCTCGAAGAGCTGCCGCGCGTGATGGCCGAAGCGTTCGAGGTTGCCAGCTCTGGCCGTCCTGGCCCGGTTCTGGTAGATATCCCGAAAGATATTCAGGTTGCACTCGGCGATCTGGAACCGCACTTCTCCACCGTTGAAAGCGACAACGTGTTTCCCCATACGGAGGTTGAAGAGGCTCGCCAGATGCTGGCGCAGGCGAAACAGCCGATGCTGTATGTAGGCGGCGGCGTGGGCATGGCGCAGGCTGTTCCTGCCCTGCGCGAATTTATCGCAGTAACGCAAATGCCCGCCACCTGCACGCTGAAAGGATTGGGCGCGGTCGACGCGGACTATCCATACTATTTGGGCATGTTAGGGATGCACGGCACCAAAGCGGCAAACCTGGCGGTGCAGGAGTGTGACCTGCTCATCGCCGTCGGCGCCCGTTTTGACGACCGCGTCACCGGCAAGCTGAACACCTTTGCGCCGAACGCCAAAGTGATCCATATGGACATCGACCCGGCGGAGATGAACAAACTGCGTCAGGCGCATGTCGCGTTGCAGGGCGATCTCAACGCGCTGTTACCGGCGCTGGAGCAGCCGCTGGATATCAACGCATGGCGTCAGCACACCGCCGATATGCGCGCTGAACACGCCTGGCGTTACGACCACCCCGGCGAGGCCATCTATGCGCCGCTGTTGTTGAAACAGTTGTCCGACCGCAAACCCGCAGACAGCGTGGTGACGACGGATGTCGGCCAGCATCAGATGTGGTCAGCCCAGCACATGACCTACACCCGCCCGGAGAACTTCATCACCTCGAGCGGCTTAGGCACGATGGGCTTCGGCCTGCCCGCTGCCGTGGGCGCACAGGTTGCCCGCCCGAACGATACCGTTATCTGTATCTCCGGTGACGGCTCCTTCATGATGAACGTCCAGGAGCTCGGCACCGTGAAGCGTAAGCAGTTACCGCTGAAAATCGTTTTGCTCGATAACCAGCGTTTGGGAATGGTTCGCCAGTGGCAGCAGCTGTTCTTCCAGGAGCGTTACAGCGAAACGACCCTGACCGACAACCCCGATTTCCTCACCCTGGCCAGCGCCTTCGGCATTCCTGGCCAGCACATCACCCGTAAAGACCAGGTTGAAGCGGCACTCGACACCATGCTGTCAAGCGAAGGGCCATACCTGCTTCATGTCTCAATCGACGAGCTTGAGAACGTCTGGCCGTTGGTACCGCCCGGTGCCAGTAACTCACAAATGCTGGAGAAATTATCATGATGCAACATCAGGTCGCCGTGCAGGCTCGCTTCAACCCGGAAACGTTAGAACGCGTATTGCGTGTGGTCCGTCACCGTGGTTTTCAGGTTTGCTCTATGAATATGGAAACGGCCACGGATGCACAAAATATCAGTATCGAATTAACCGTTGCCAGCCCGCGGCCGGTCGACTTACTGTTTAGTCAGTTATCAAAACTGGTAGACGTTGCCCATGTTGCCATCTGCCAGAGCACAACCACATCACAACAAATCCGCGCTTAAGCGTGACAGGACGAAAAAATGACGACAAAAAAAGCTGATTACATTTGGTTCAATGGTGAGATGGTTCGCTGGGAGGACGCGAAGGTCCACGTGATGTCCCACGCGCTGCACTACGGCACCTCCGTGTTTGAAGGCATCCGTTGCTACGATTCTCACAAAGGACCAGTGGTGTTCCGCCATCGCGAACACATGCAGCGTCTGCATGACTCAGCCAAAATTTATCGTTTCCCGGTCTCCCAAAGCGTTGATGAGCTGATGGAAGCCTGCCGCGAGGTGATCCGCCAGAACGAACTGACCAGTGCCTATATTCGTCCGCTGGTCTTCGTGGGTGATGTCGGCATGGGTGTCAATCCGCCCGCTGGCTATAACACCGATGTGATCATTGCTGCGTTCCCGTGGGGCGCCTACCTGGGCGCGGAAGCACTGGATCAGGGGATCGACGCAATGGTTTCTTCCTGGAACCGCGTGGCACCAAACACTATCCCGACCGCGGCTAAAGCGGGCGGTAACTACCTCTCCTCACTGCTGGTTGGCAGCGAAGCGCGCCGTCACGGCTATCAGGAAGGTATCGCGCTCGATGTAAATGGCTACATCTCCGAAGGTGCGGGCGAAAACCTGTTTGAAGTGAAAGACGGCATTCTGTTCACCCCGCCGTTCACCTCGTCCGCGCTGCCGGGCATCACCCGCGACGCCATCATCAAGCTGGCAAAAGATCTGGGTATCGAAGTACGCGAGCAGGTGCTGTCCCGCGAATCCCTGTACCTGGCTGACGAAGTGTTCATGTCCGGTACCGCGGCTGAAATTACACCGGTGCGTAGCGTCGACGGCATTCAGGTGGGCGAAGGCCGCTGTGGTCCGGTCACCAAACGCATTCAGCAAGCCTTCTTCGGCCTGTTCACCGGCGAAACAGAAGACAAATACGGCTGGTTGGATCAGGTTAATCACTAAATATAAATTTGGGACGGCACGCACCGTCCCATTTAATAGTCAGACGGGAGTAAATAAAGCATGCCTAAGTATCGTTCAGCCACCACCACCCACGGCCGTAATATGGCGGGTGCCCGCGCACTGTGGCGCGCCACCGGAATGACCGACGCCGATTTCGGCAAGCCAATTATCGCCGTGGTGAACTCCTTCACCCAGTTTGTGCCGGGCCACGTGCACCTGCGCGATCTCGGTAAGCTGGTTGCCGAGCAAATCGAAGCCTCCGGCGGCGTGGCGAAAGAGTTCAACACCATTGCGGTGGATGACGGTATCGCAATGGGCCACGGGGGGATGCTCTATTCACTGCCGTCGCGCGAGCTGATCGCCGACTCGGTGGAGTACATGGTTAACGCCCACTGCGCCGATGCGATGGTCTGTATCTCCAACTGCGACAAAATCACCCCGGGGATGCTGATGGCCTCCCTGCGCCTGAACATTCCGGTGATCTTCGTTTCCGGCGGCCCGATGGAAGCGGGTAAAACCAAGCTTTCCGACAAAATCATCAAGCTCGACCTGGTCGATGCCATGATCCAGGGCGCGGACCCGAAAGTCTCTGACGAGCAGAGCGACCAGGTGGAACGCTCCGCGTGTCCGACCTGCGGCTCCTGTTCCGGGATGTTCACCGCCAACTCCATGAACTGCCTGACCGAAGCGCTGGGCCTTTCTCAGCCGGGTAACGGCTCGCTGCTGGCGACCCACGCCGACCGTAAGCAGCTGTTCCTTAACGCGGGCAAGCGCATCGTTGAGCTGACCAAACGCTACTACGAGCAGGACGACGCCAGCGCGCTGCCGCGCAACATCGCCAGTAAAGCGGCGTTCGAAAACGCCATGACGCTGGATATCGCCATGGGCGGTTCCACCAACACCGTTCTGCACCTGCTGGCCGCCGCGCAGGAAGCCGAAATCGACTTCACCATGAGCGACATCGACAAGCTCTCCCGCAAAGTGCCGCAGCTGTGTAAAGTCGCGCCGAGTACCCAGAAGTACCATATGGAAGACGTGCATCGTGCTGGTGGTGTCATCGGTATTCTCGGCGAGCTGGATCGCGCAGGGCTGCTGAACCGCAACGTGAAAAATGTGCTCGGCCTGACGCTGCCGGAGTCGCTGGACCAGTACGACGTGATGCTGACCAAAGACGACGCGGTGAAAAAGATGTTCCGCGCCGGTCCGGCAGGTATTCGCACCACGCAGGCGTTCTCGCAGGATTGCCGCTGGGACACGCTGGATGACGATCGCGCCGAAGGCTGCATCCGCTCGCTGGAACATGCCTACAGCAAAGACGGCGGTCTGGCCGTGCTGTACGGTAACTTTGCGGAAAACGGCTGCATCGTGAAAACCGCAGGCGTGGACGACAGCATTCTCAAATTCACCGGTCCGGCAAAAGTGTATGAAAGTCAGGACGAGGCGGTAGACGCTATCCTCGGTGGCAAAGTGGTGGAAGGCGACGTGGTGGTCATTCGCTACGAAGGGCCGAAAGGCGGTCCGGGCATGCAGGAGATGCTCTACCCGACTACCTTCCTGAAATCGATGGGCCTCGGCAAAGCCTGCGCGCTGATCACCGACGGTCGTTTCTCTGGCGGCACGTCAGGCCTCTCCATTGGCCACGTCTCCCCGGAAGCGGCAAGCGGCGGCAATATCGCGATCATCGAAGATGGCGACCTGATCGAAATCGACATTCCGAACCGCGGCATTCAGCTGAAGCTGAGTGACCAGGAGATTGCGGCCCGTCGTGAAGCGCAGGAAGCCCGCGGCGACAAAGCCTGGACGCCGAAAGACCGCCAGCGCGAAGTCTCCTTCGCCCTGCGCGCTTACGCGAGTCTTGCCACCAGTGCAGATAAAGGCGCGGTGCGCGATAAATCTAAACTTGGGGGCTAATGATGGCCGAGTCACAACCTTTATCCGCCGCCCCCGAGGGGGCGGAATACCTGAGAGCGGTGCTGCGCGCGCCGGTCTATGAAGCCGTGCAGGTCACGCCCCTGCAAAAAATGGACAAACTCTCCTCGCGCCTCGACAACGTCATTCTGGTGAAGCGCGAAGACAGGCAGCCGGTGCACAGCTTCAAGCTGCGCGGCGCCTACGCGATGATGGCCGGGCTGACGGATGAGCAGAAAGCGCGCGGCGTCATTACCGCGTCGGCGGGCAACCACGCGCAGGGCGTAGCGTTCTCCGCGGCCCGTTTAGGGCTGAAAGCGCTGATCGTGATGCCGGTTGCCACGGCGGATATCAAAGTCGACGCGGTGCGCGGTTTTGGCGGGGAAGTGCTGCTCCACGGCGCGAATTTTGACGAAGCGAAAGCCAAAGCGATTGAGCTGGCGCAGCAGCAGGGCTTCACCTGGGTCCCGCCGTTCGATCACCCGATGGTGATTGCCGGGCAGGGTACGCTGGCGCTGGAACTTTTGCAGCAGGATGCCCATCTCGACCGCGTTTTCGTTCCGGTAGGCGGCGGTGGCTTAGCCGCTGGTGTGGCGGTGCTGATCAAACAGCTAATGCCGCAGATCAAAGTGATTGCGGTTGAAGCGGAAGACTCTGCTTGCCTGAAGGCGGCGCTGGACGCCGGACATCCGGTGGATCTGCCGCGCGTCGGGCTGTTCGCCGAGGGCGTGGCGGTGAAGCGCATTGGCGACGAAACCTTCCGCCTGTGCCGGGAATATCTCGACGATATCGTCACGGTGGACAGCGATGCGATCTGCGCGGCGATGAAAGATCTGTTCGAAGACGTTCGGGCGGTGGCGGAACCGTCCGGCGCGCTGGCGCTGGCGGGCATGAAAAAATACATCGCGCAGCACAACATCCGCGGCGAGCGTCTGGCGCACGTGCTTTCCGGTGCCAACGTGAACTTCCACGGCCTGCGCTACGTGTCCGAGCGTTGCGAGCTCGGCGAACAGCGTGAAGCGCTGCTGGCGGTGACCATTCCGGAAGAGAAGGGCAGCTTCCTGAAGTTCTGTCAGCTGCTGGGCGGTCGTTCGGTGACGGAGTTTAACTACCGCTTTGCCGATGCCAAAGACGCCTGCATTTTTGTCGGCGTGCGTCTGAGCCGCGGCGTAGAGGAGCGCAAAGAGATCCTCAACCTGCTGCATGAGGGCGGCTATAGCGTGGTCGATCTCTCCGACGACGAGATGGCGAAGCTGCACGTGCGTTACATGGTCGGCGGCCGTCCTTCGAAGCCGCTCAGGGAACGCCTGTTCAGCTTCGAGTTCCCGGAATCGCCGGGCGCGTTGCTCAAGTTCCTGCACACGCTGGGCACCCACTGGAACATTTCTCTGTTCCACTACCGCAGCCACGGCACCGACTACGGCCGCGTGCTGGCGGCGTTCGAGCTGGGCGAGCACGAGCCGGATTTCGAAACGCGCCTGAACGAGCTGGGCTATGAGTGCCATGACGAAACCCACAACCCGGCGTTCCGCTTCTTCCTCGCGGGCTAAGGGTTGAGCTGCGTGTAGGCCGGGTAAGCGCAGCGCCACCCGGCTTTAGTGGTTCGGCAATATCTTCCAGAACGCATCAATAAGCGGCTCATGCAGCCGCTTTTTTTGTGCGCACACGCCAAGCTCGAACGGCGTTTTTTCGTCGCTGCGTTCTAAAATCATCACGCGATTGCGCACTGGTTCCGGGCTGTTTTCCAGCACCACTTCTGGCAGCAGCGCCACGCCGCAGCCGAGCGCCACCATCGACACCATCGCCTCATGGCCGCCGACCGTGGCGTAAATCGACGGGTTGCTGATTTTCTGGCGGCGGAACCACAGCTCAATGCGGCGGCGCACCGGCCCCTGATCGGCCATGATAAACGGCACCGTCGACCAGTCCGGTTTCTCCACCGAGACCTGGTTGCGCACAGGGCAGGGCAGCGCCGGGGCAATCAGTACTACCGCCAGATTCTCCAGCATTGAGAACGCTACCGCGCCCGGCAGGGTTTCCGGCTTCCCGGCAATCGCGAGATCCGCTTCGCCCGTGACCACTTTTTCCATCGCGTCGGCGGCATCGCCGGTGGTGAGCTTAATTTCAACCGACGGATGTTCCGCGCGGAAGCGGTCGAGAATGGGGGGAAGATGGCTGTAGGCGGCGGTCACGGAGCAGAAAATATGCAGCTCGCCGGAAAGCGACGGCCCCTGCTGGTCGATGGTGTGCCGCAGCTGCTGGTACTGCAACAAGGTTTGCTGGGCAAAGATGCGCAGCTCTTCACCGGCTTCCGTGAGGGTGACGGTGCGGTTATCGCGCACGAACAGCGGCTGGCCGAGGTCTTCCTCAAGGCGCTGGATCTGGCGCGACAGCGTGGAAGGGCTGACGTGCATCGCCCGGGCGCTGCGGCCAAAGTGACGGCTTTCCGCCAGATGCAGGAACATTTTCAGATCGCGTAAATCCACCGATTCCACTCCCTTTTTTTACATTGCATAAATTGCAATGTGACGTTGTGAATATATCAATTTCCGCAATAAATTTCCTGTTGTAATGTGGGTACATTCTCGCTGAAACGCGAACCGAACAATAAGACACACAACATCACGAGGTATCACCCATGGCTAACTACTTTAATACACTGAACTTGCGCCAGCAGCTGGCGCAGCTGGGCAAATGCCGCTTCATGGCGCGCGATGAATTTGCCGATGGCGCGAGCTACCTTCAGGGTAAAAAAGTGGTCATTGTTGGCTGTGGCGCACAGGGTCTGAACCAGGGCCTGAACATGCGTGACTCCGGGCTGGATATCTCCTACGCCTTGCGCAAAGAAGCGATTGCTGAAAAGCGCGCTTCCTGGCGTAAAGCGACCGAAAACGGCTTCAAAGTAGGTACCTACGAAGAGCTGATCCCGCAGGCGGACCTGGTGGTTAACCTGACGCCAGACAAGCAGCACTCAGACGTTGTGCGTTCCGTACAGCCGCTGATGAAAGACGGCGCCGCGCTGGGTTACTCCCACGGCTTCAACATCGTTGAAGTGGGCGAGCAGATCCGTAAAGACATCACCGTAGTGATGGTGGCACCGAAGTGCCCGGGCACCGAAGTGCGCGAAGAGTACAAACGTGGTTTCGGCGTACCGACGCTGATCGCCGTTCACCCGGAAAACGATCCGAAAGGCGAAGGCATGGCGATTGCCAAAGCCTGGGCAGCGGCCACCGGCGGCCATCGTGCGGGCGTACTGGAATCTTCCTTCGTTGCGGAAGTGAAATCTGACCTGATGGGCGAGCAGACCATTCTGTGCGGCATGCTCCAGGCCGGTTCTCTGCTGTGCTTCGACAAGCTGGTGGAAGAGGGCACCGACCCGGCATACGCGGAAAAACTGATTCAGTTCGGCTGGGAAACCATCACCGAAGCGTTGAAGCAGGGCGGCATTACGCTGATGATGGACCGACTGTCCAACCCGGCAAAACTGCGCGCGTTCGCACTCTCTGAACAGCTGAAAACCATCATGGCACCGCTGTTCCAGAAACACATGGACGACATCATCTCCGGCGAGTTCTCTTCCGGCATGATGGCGGACTGGGCGAATGACGATAAGAAACTGCTGACCTGGCGCGAAGAGACCGGTAAAACCGCGTTCGAAACGGCACCACAGTTCGAGGGTAAAATCAGCGAGCAGGAGTACTTCGATAAAGGCGTACTGATGATCGCGATGGTGAAAGCGGGCGTTGAGCTGGCGTTCGAAACCATGGTGGATTCCGGCATCATTGAAGAATCTGCGTACTACGAATCGCTGCACGAGCTGCCGCTGATCGCAAACACCATCGCCCGTAAGCGTCTGTATGAGATGAACGTGGTGATCTCCGATACCGCCGAGTACGGTAACTATCTGTTCTCTTACGCCTGCGTACCGCTGCTGAAAGAGTTCATGACTACCCTGCAAGCAGGCGATCTGGGTAAAGCGATTGCGGAAGGTGCGGTTGATAACGCGCAGCTGCGTGACGTTAACGAAGCGATTCGCAGTCACGAAATCGAGAAAGTGGGCCAGAAACTGCGTGGCTACATGACCGATATGAAACGTATCGCAGTAGCAGACTAAAAAGACAATCGGGTGGCGCAAGCCACCCGAATTGTTTTAGCTACGCAGTATCGCGCCGGGATAACCCAGCTGGCGCCACGCCTCATACACCACCACCGACACCGCATTCGACAGGTTCATGCTGCGGCTGTCCGGCATCATCGGAATACGAATTTTTTGCTCAGCGGGCAAGGCATCCAGAATGGTGGCCGGCAGGCCGCGGGTTTCCGGACCAAACATCAGATAATCCCCGTCCTGATAGCTTACGGCACTGTGCGCTGGCGTGCCTTTGGTGGTCAGGGCGAACATGCGCTGCGGCTTCTCTGCGTCCAGAAACGCGGCGTAATCGTGATGACGAACGACGGCAGTAAACTCATGGTAGTCCAGCCCCGCGCGGCGCAGACGTTTGTCGTCCCACGTAAAGCCCATCGGCTCAATGATGTGCAGACGAAAACCGGTGTTGGCGCACAGGCGGATGATATTGCCGGTATTGGGTGGGATTTCTGGTTCGAATAAGACGATGTTAAGCATGCTGCCCCCTTAATTGCGGGGGGCAGAATAGCAGAAAAGAGAGGGACTAGGCGACGCCCGGCTCCTGCGAGCGGCTATACAGCATTTTGTAGACGGTTGCCGCCGCGGCCACGAGAGCAGGCACGCTGAGGATCATCAAAATACTGTCCGCCTGCCACTGCATGGAGAGAAGCTGGGCGCTGGTCATGGTGCCCGCCACGCCGCCGAAGCGGCCGATCCCCTGCATCCAGGCGATACCCGTCGCACGGCACTCGGTAGGGTAAAAGGTGGCGGCCAGGGTCTGCATCCCCGACTGCGCGCCGTTCATCGCGATCCCCATCAGGAAGATTAACCCGCCAAACAGGGCGATATGATTATGCTCAATGCCGAGTAAAAGAATCAGGCCCATCGTCAGCACGAAACCACACGCGACCACCTTGTGCGCTTCCCAGCGGTCCATCATCCAGCCCGCAAGCAGAATGCCAGCGGTGCCGCCGAAGGTGAACAGCGAGGTGAGCCAGGCGGATTCCGCCAGCGCATACCCCATCCCCTGCATCAGCGTTGGCATCCAGCTCAGCAGGACGTAATAAATCACCAGTCCCATAAAGTAGGTGACCCACAGCATCAGGGTGCCGGGCAGCCAGGGCATGGAAAACAGCTGCGACACGCTGCCTTTTTTCGACGCGACCTTCTCCTCCGCCAGGAAAAAGCCCGTGACGCTATCCAGCGTGCTGCGGGCGAACCGGCTGGCGATGCGGCGAACCTGCGCGACGTCTTTTCCGCGCTGCACCAGAAACTTCACCGACTCCGGCAACAGCAGCGCCAGCAGCACCGTTAAAATCAGCGGCGCAATCGCGCCGGTCAGCAGCACGCTTCGCCAGCCATGGTGAGGGATAAGCCAGGACGAGATCGCCCCGCCGCCCGCCGCACCCAGCGGAAAGCCGCAGTACATGGTGTTAATTGCCATGGCGCGGCAGCGCTGGGGGGCAAACTCTGAGATCAGCGTGATGGCGTTAGGCATCGCGGCGCCCAGCCCGAGACCGGTCAGAAATCGCCACAGCGTCAGGGTATTCAGACTTTGCGCCCAGGCCGTGCCCAGGCTCGCCAGGCCGAAGAACAGGCATGAAAAGACCAGTACGCGCTTGCGTCCCATACGGTCCGATACCGGACCTGCAATAAGAGCTCCCAGCGACAGCCCCAGTAGCGCCGCACTCAACACCGGCCCCAGATCCTGTTTATGTATTCCCCACTCCGCCGACAGCGTAGGCGCAATGTAACCCATCGCGGCGGTATCGAAACCATCGATCGCCAGCACCAGAAAGCCCAGCACAATAAGAAGCCAGTGAAACCCTGAAAAAGGACTCTCATCGATCACCTGCTGAATATCCACCCGACCTGAATACGTCATACGTTCCCCTCCGATGTGATGTTGTTTTTGTGTTCTTGTATTTGCTTGTCTATACAATTGCGGAGGGCGGGTTGTGTCAAATTTTCTTATCCAGAATGTTACGCAGGTGTTATTTTCAACAAAAAAAGCGCCCGAGGGTAAAGCCGGGCGCGGAAGAAGGGGAGGCTAACCGGGGGAGATCAGGCCGCGTTTCCCTGAGAAAGGGGGGCCAGCGCCGCAGGCAGCTTACTGAGCTCCTGCACCAGAGAGTCTTTGCTGATTTCACCGATTGTTTTCGCACCGGTCAGGGTCATCGCCACCTTCATCTCTTTCTCGATCAGGTTCAGCAGATTCGCCACGCCCGCCTGGCCGCTGGTGGCCAGCGCGTACAGGTAAGCACGGCCCAGCAGCACACTGTCTGCGCCCAGGGCAATCATGCGCACCACGTCCAGCCCGTTACGGATGCCGCTGTCGGCCAGAATCGCAATATCGCCTTTCACCGCATCGGCAATGGCTGGCAGGGCGCGGGCGGAGGAGAGCACCCCGTCAAGCTGGCGGCCACCATGGTTAGAGACCACGATCCCATCGGCGCCAAAACGCACCGCGTCGCGGGCATCTTCCGGATCGAGGATCCCTTTGATCACCATCGGGCCGTCCCAGAATTCGCGGATCCACTCCAGGTCTTTCCAGGAGATGGATGGATCGAAGTTGTTCGCCAGCCAGCCGATGTAATCTTCCAGCCCGGTCGGTTTACCCAGGTAGGCCGAAATATTGCCCAGATCGTGCGGACGGCCATTCACGCCGACATCCCACGCCCACTGCGGGTGCGTCACCGCCTGCCAGTAGCGGCGCATCGCGGCGTTCGGACCGCTCATGCCGGAGTGCGCATCACGGTAGCGGGCGCCGGGCGTGGGCATATCGACGGTAAAGACCAGCGTGGAGCAGCCCGCCGCTTTGGCGCGCTCAAGGGCGTTACGCATAAAACCGCGATCGCGCAGGACGTAGAGCTGGAACCACATCGGGCGCTTGATGGTCGGGGCGACCTCTTCAATCGGGCAGACGGACACGGTGGAAAGGGTAAACGGAATGCCTTTGGCATCTGCGGCGGCGGCGGCCTGCACTTCGCCCCGGCGGGCATACATGCCGCATAAGCCGACGGGCGCAAGCGCCACCGGCATGGAGAGCGTCTCGTTAAACAGCTTCGTCTCAAGGCTCAGGTCAGACATATTCTTCAGCACGCGCTGGCGCAGGGCCACTTCCGACAGGTCCTCCACGTTGCGGCGCAGGGTATATTCGGCGTACGCCCCGCCGTCAATGTAGTGGAACAGGAATGGCGGCAAAATGCGCTGTGCCGCGGCGCGATAGTCACTGGCTGCGGAAATAATCATGCTTTGTTCTCCCTGGAAATATCACTCTCGCCAGGCAGACGGGTAATACGCGCCTGTCGGGCCTGATCTTCATCGAATCGTTTAATGGTGGTATGCACGAAGCCGAGATGCGCCATCATCGCCTTGCGCGCGGCCTCGGCATCACCGGCCAGAATGGCGTTGAGCACCGCCTCGTGCTGTTCGGTCAGTTGGGCAAATACCGGCGGCACCAGATACATGCGCTGGCGGCTCTGCTTCACGGAGGATTGCAGCAGGTCGAAGAACCCGCGCATGGTTTGCAGCAGAACCACGTTGTGCGAGGCCTCGGCAATCGCGAGGTGAAAACGCACGTCCGCCTGGGAGGCGATGTCCGGGTCGCTGCTTTGCGTGGCCTCAAAGCAGGCTTTGAGCTTCTCTTTGTCGGCCTCGGTTGCCCGCATCGCCGCGTGCCACGCGGTGCTGGTTTCGATGGCGTGACGCGCTTCGAGGATGTCAAAGCTGTAGTCCGGGTCGTTTTCCATCAGCGTCTTAAGCGGCTGCACGATGTTTTGTTCGGACCAGTCGTCATGCTGCCAGCGCACGAAGGTGCCGCCGCCTCGACGGCTCAGCAGCACCCCTTCGCTGACCAGCGTCGCCAGCGCCTCGCGCAGTGAATTGCGCGACACGCCAAGCTGGGCGGCAAGCTGACGCTCGGCGGGCAATCTCATGCCCGCTTCCAGCTGTTGTTCTTCTATCAGCGCCCGTACGCGAGTGGCAATCTCGTCGGACAGGCGTCTGGGCATCACTATCATGGAATCATCCAGGTTAAGACATAGGCCTGCAATGTGGTGATCACGCCCACCATGCAGGTAAATATCAGGCTGTGTTTAACGGTAAAGCGGAACAGATCCGACTCTTTGCCTACCAGCCCCACCGCGGCACAGGCAATG
The DNA here is from genome assembly GCF_014982425.1 of Enterobacter cloacae complex sp. I1M. NCBI lineage: Bacteria > Pseudomonadati > Pseudomonadota > Gammaproteobacteria > Enterobacterales > Enterobacteriaceae > Enterobacter > Enterobacter cloacae complex sp. I1M. The sequence goes on from NZ_JADCLG010000001.1 coordinate 16,696, forward strand.
GCGATGGACTGCGGTGAGATCATCTTCCCGGTCACGCCGCCGGTGGTGTTCGCGGCGACCAGCAGCACGTCCGAGACGCCAATCTGCTGCGCGGCTGTGGCCTGTAGGGCGGCAAACAGGGCGTTAGATGACGTATCTGAACCGGTCAGGAACACCCCCAGCCAGCCGAGGAACGGCGAGAAGAAGGTAAACGCGTGGCCGGTATGCGCCAGCGCTAACGCCAGCGTCGACGACAGGCCGGAGTAGTTCGAAATAAACGCGAACGCCAGCACCATGCCGATGGAGTAAATCGGCAGCATCAGCTCTTTAATCGTCGCCGCAAAGGTCTGCACCGCGGCGGCAGGCTTCATGCGCAGCCACACTACGGAAAGGATAGCGGCAAACAGGATCGCCGTGCCGGTGGCTGAGAACCAGTCGAACTTAAACACTGCCGCATACGGCGTGGCGTCGTGTACCACCGGCGGCATACGAGCGACCATCTTGTCGAGGAACGGCACGGAGATATTAATCACCATGTCGTACAGCGCGCCGCCCGGGGCGAACAGGGCCTTAAACGGCGGAATGCTCCACAGCGTCACGGTGGCGGTCAGGAACAGGAACGGTGACCATGCGCGTACAATCTGTCCGGCGGTATAGCCGGTGCGCGCCAGCGTCTGATCCACGTGTGATGCGCCCATGTCAGCAAAGCGGAAGATACGTACCGGCTGCCAGCGTTTCAGGAACAGCGTCAGACAGACCAGCGACACCAGGGAAGAGATGATGTCCGGCAGTTCCGGGCCGAGGAAGTTGGAGCTGAGATACTGGGCAATGGCGAACGAACCGCCCGCTACCATCACCGCAGGCCAGGTCTCCTTCACGCCGCGCCAGCCGTCCATAATCGCCATGATCCAGAACAGCACGATAATGGTCAGGAACGGCAGCTGGCGGCCCACCATCTGGCCGATCTCGAAGCTGTCCAGCCCGGTCACCTGGCCCGCCACCAGAATAGGAATGCCCATCGCGCCAAACGCCACCGGGGCGGTATTCACAATCAGGCACAGGCCAGCGGCATACAGCGGGTTAAAGCCCAGACCGACCAGCAGGGCGGCGGTGATGGCCACCGGTGCGCCGAATCCTGCCGCCCCTTCCAGAAATGCTCCGAAGGAGAAGCCGACGATCAGCATCTGCAAACGCTGGTCCGGCGTGATGGAGAGAATCGACGAGCGAATAATGTCGAACTGCCCGGTTTTGACCGAGATTTTGTAGACAAAGACGGCGGCGATGATGATCCACGCAATCGGCCACAGTCCGTAGAAGAAGCCATAGACGACGGAGGCCAGCGCGCGATCGACCGGCATTTTGTAGAAGAACAACGCCACCATCAGGGCGATGGCAACGGTATACGTCGCGGCGAGGTAGCCCTTCAGCTTGAGCTTAATCAGCGCAAAGAAGAAAAACAGGATCGGTAGCGATGCGATCAGGCTCGACAGCCAGATATTTCCGGCCGGATCGTAGTTTTGTTGCCAGAGGCTCATGCAGGTCTCCTGAGGACCACACAGTGTTCGTCGGGTGAGTCTCTGCTCATCTCTGCGTCACACTTAGTGTAAAAGTGGTCCTTCCAATATTGTGATGTAGGGTTAATGACAACAAATGGTTAACCAAGTGTTGCTATTCAGCAATTGTTTTGTGAAGTGGAGCATCGAAATTGTGAACGATGGATAGCTTTGTACGTGATTGGTAGGACCAAACCCGCAAAATCAAATCACCGTGTGCATTGGGAGCGGTGGTCAGGTGGAGAGCCTTACATTCGCCTTTTAAGCAGATACGGCGCGTAAAAGAGGTTATATAAAAAGGAGAGGTGATAATATTGCGTGAATTGAATGAGGTTTGTTTGTTTTATTTGTGTTTTTGAGAAGCTGTATATGTGTGAGCATAGTGATATATTTCCTATAAATAAAAATTTTTTTTGGTTAAAAATGCGAAATCTAAGCTGTAGCAAAAAATTTTAATTAAGGTAAATTTCACATATAGATTTTAACAGTGTATTACAAACGATCAATTGATGATCGATAAGGAAATATCCTGTTCAATTGCGGTTTTTCAGGATAAAGGGTAAGAATTTTGCGCTGAACAGACATTTTTTGGCTAATAATATTCTGAAATAAATTGATCAAACAATGATCAGTTGACTCTCTTGTAATTTAGTTGCGGTATTAAAAGCAGATTAATAATTATTATGGCAATCGAAAGGGGTTAAATTTGTTAGTTGAGTGTTAATTTCTGAGTGTTTACAGACGCGGCATAGTGCTTTTCAATGCGTAGACGTTAAAAGGCATTTGATTTACTATTTATTCAGAAGCAACGTAACAGAAGATTTTAAATTTATTACTAACCACAACGTATTCAGTGTTATTTTCGGCCAGAAGTCATTCCTCAGTTGAAGGATATCTGTGTATGGCCTTCTGAAAATATACGGATTATCACCATGGGATGGACCCTGCTTTATTCTATAAGGTCGCGTCACCCATTCTGCTAAAAACCTTTCGGTGGCGTTTTTAAATCCTTATAGCGGTTATTGTACCTGGTACAACAAGTCTATATCTGTTTAATTTACGGAGGGGTAAGTGTTCCAAATGAAAATCAAAAATGTGGCGCTGGCGATTGCCGCGGCGGGGCTGCTGTTATCTTCTCAATCAGTACTGGCAAGCAGTGATTCTGGCGTTAATGCTTCTCTGGATACCGGTGCGGGTTCGCAAAGTACGGGCGGGGTGATCAATTTTACCGGGAAGATTACCCTTATTTCCTGTGATATTACTCCGGCCTCTAAAAACAAAACGGTAGACCTTGGGGCGTGGGCAAAAAGCTACTTTGACGATCACAACGAAACGACGCCGCGCGAGTTCAAAATCAACGTGGAAAACTGCCCGGAGACGGTTGAATCGGTTGCGGTACTGTTTGACGGAACCAAAGATACGGTGAATGACACACTGCTTCAGGTTACGCCAGGTGAAGGTATGGCGACGGGTGTCGGCGTGAAGCTTTATAACAGCGATCGCAGCACGGCGATTAAACCGGGTACGGTATCTGAAACAACCGCACCGGATGATCAAGGCAATGCTGAATTAACTTTCTATGCCGCACTTGACAAAGATGGCACGGAAATCAACGCCGGCGATGTTAACGCCGTATCCAACTTCCTGATGGTTTATAACTGATTTCACTGTCAGCCACCTCCAGAGATAATAATGATGAAACGTTTATCGTATATTATGCTCACTGCATTAATGGTTAGTTCTGCGTCAGTTTCCGCTGGCGTTGTAATGGGGGGAACACGGATCGTATACCCGCAAAACAGCAAGGAGGTGGCATTTTCTGTTTCTAATATGGAAAGTGCGGTTCCCTATCTTATTCAGTCGTGGGTTGAAGGCGATGGGCCGGATAAAAATAACGCTGCGCCATTTATTGTCACACCACCTCTGTTCAGACTTGATCCGGAGCAGACCAACACGCTGCGTATTCAATATACCGGTGCTCCGCTGCCCACAGATCGTGAATCTGTATTCTGGCTCGATATTAAAGCGATAGCGCCAAAGCCAAAAGAGAGCAGCAACGAATTACAGGTAAACGTCAAATCGAAATTTAAAATATTCTACCGCCCGGACAACCTGAAAGGGGACGCCGCCACGGCCTGGCAGAAAATAACGTTTTCGCGAACGGGAAAAGGGCTTAAGGCCGCTAACCCGACGCCATACTACGTCTCTTTTTATCGTCTGACCGTTGGCGGGCATAAAATTGAGCAGCCGGGCATGATCGGTCCAGGGGAAACCCGGGAATGGCCTGTGTCCGCCTCCGGGGGCGTAAACTGGTCGGCTATTAATGATTTTGGTGCCATCACCGCCACCCACACCCAGCCTCTTTAAGACCATGCCTTTTCGCCTGTTTTGTTACGCGCCGCTTTCGGTGTTGCTGCTTAGCTTCAGCTGCACGGGGATGGCCGAGGATTACTTTGATCCCGCCGCGCTGGAGCTTTCCTCTACTGAACAGAAAACGGCGGATCTGCACTATTTCTCTGAAAAGGGCGGGCAGATGCCAGGCACCTGGCTCGTGACGCTGGAGATTAACGGACGCGAGGAGCGGCATCAGGAGATCACCTTCGTCAATGAGAAAGGCAGCCTGCAACCCGTTTTTAGCGTATCGCTGCTGGAAGCGCTTGGCGTAAATGTAGGGGCCATTCCTGCATTCTCCCGGTTGCAGGAGGGAGAAACGTTCACGCACCTCGAGGATTTTATTCCGGCAGCGCGAACCTCTTATGATTTCAACCAGCAGCGTCTCTTTCTCAGCCTGCCGCAGGCGGCAATGAAACACCGCAGCCGTGGCTACGTGCCGCAGTCGCAGTGGGACGATGGTATCCCGGCGGCATTTACTGATTACAGTCTGTCGGGCGGTCAGGCCCGTCATCAGAGCGGGGTCACGACATCCAGCTATCTGAGCCTGCGTAACGGCATCAATCTGGGGGCGTGGCGGCTGCGTAACACCTCGGCCTGGAGCTACAGCGACGCGGGCGGCAACCATTTTCAGTCGCAAAGTAGCTGGCTGACCCGGGATATTCGCCGTCTTAACAGCCAGCTACGGATCGGTGATGCCTGGACCGCAGGCGACGTCTTCGATAGCGTGGCGTTTCGCGGGGTACAGCTCTCATCAAGCGAAAGCATGTTGCCCGACAGCCAGCGCGGCTTCGCACCAACCATCCGCGGCGTCGCACACAGCTTCGCTAAAGTCTCCGTTTCGCAAAATGGCTATGTGATCTATGAAACCTGGGTGGCCGCCGGGCCATTTATCATTAACGATCTGTTCCCGGGCGCACAAAGTGGCGATCTACAGGTTACGGTCACGGAAAGTGACGGCTCAACGCGCGTCTTTACCCAGCCCTACTCTGCGGTGCCGTTTATGCGACGCCAGGGCAGCCTGAAATACAGTCTCAATGCAGGACGATTTCACTCCGGCTCCGGTGATGCGCGTTCGCCCGAATTTGTTGAAGGCGCTTTCTTCTACGGTCTGCTCTCCAGGATGACGGTGTATGGCGGCTTTCGTACGGCGAGCAACTATCAGGCCGGTGCAATTGGCGTAGGCAGAGGGTTTGGCGCATTTGGCTCGCTGGGTATTGACGATACGCTGGCAAAAAGCCGTTTACCCGACGGCAAAAGCGCGATGGGGCAGGCGTGGCGCATTCAGTACCAGAAAGATTTCAGCGCTACCGGCACCGCCTTCAACCTGGCGAGCTATCGCTATGCCTCGCGCAATTACTACGAATTTAGTGAACTGAATCAGTCTGACAGCCAACAGCTGCAACTCAATAATCGCCGTAGCCGCTCGCAGGTCACTTTTTCACAGACGCTGGGTCAGTTCGGCAGCCTCAGCGTCTCGGCATGGATGCAGGATTACTGGCATACGTCCGGGCAGGATAAAACCATCCACATTGGCTGGTACACCAGCTGGCGGGGTATTTCCTGGGGCGCGGGGTATGACTACACCGACTCAGCGCTTGAGCAGCATCCCGATCGCACCGTGTCGTTTAACGTCAATGTTCCGCTTGGCAACTGGCTGCCGGGCAGTTCGGTCAGTTACTACGCCAACCACAACAATCGTGGGATGACAACGCAGCAGGTGTCACTCAACGGCAGCGCGCTGGCGAACCGCAACCTGAATTACAGCGTTCAGCAGAGTAAGACCAGTGAGGGAGAGGCCGACAGCACCAGCCTGGCGCTGCAATACAACGGTGGCTACGGCAACGTCAGCCTCGGTTATGACCACAGCCGAAACGGTAGCAACGCGAGTCTTGGACTCGCCGGAGGCGTTATCGCCACGCAGTATGGCGTCACGCTTAGCCAGCCGCTGGGCGATACCGTCGCCCTGCTGCGCGTGCCCGGCGCGGCGAACGTTGAGCCGGAGGGCTACAACGGGATCCATACCGACAGCCGCGGCTATGCGGTCATGCCAACGCTCTCGGCGTATCGCAAAAATACCGTCAGCCTTGATACGGCGACGCTGGGTGAGAACGTCGACATTGAGCAAAGCGGTCTGACGCTCATTCCCACCAGCGGCGCGGTGGTGCTGGCCAATTACACAACCCACATTGGTTATCGCGTTCTGTTTTCCCTGCGCTACCACGGCGAACCGTTGCCGTTTGGCGCGCAGGCTGAAGTGGTGGAGCAGAACCGCCATTCTGCAAACCGAAGCATGGTCGCTGACGGCGGTCAGGCCTACCTGAGCGGAGTACCCGAGCGCGGCACCCTGCGCGTCACCTGGTATGAAAACGGGGAGCAGCAGCAATGCCAGACACCTTTCAGACTGGGGAAAGCTCATATGGCCCCCGGCATCGCTACGCTGTCTCTTGAGTGCCACTAGAGGAATATCATGCGTCACTTTATTCACTGGTTTTTCTATCTGAGCCTTCTTTCGCTTTTTGGCATGCTGAGTTTTCATGCGCACGCTCAGGCCTCGCCCTGCCGCACCACGCGCGATCAGTGGGTTGTCCAGGTACCCTACGCCATTGGATATGCTCCCGGCACCGCGGATTGGACGCCGGTTTCCGCGCCGATACAGTCTACCGGGCAAGACTTCTACAACTGTGATGGCGGTAGTGACCCCTGGCGTAGTATCGGATTTGTCGAGCTGGATAACCCCGTCGGCACCGTGGTGGGGGAAGACGGTGCGTCGCGGCACGTCTACAAAACCCAGATTGACGGCATCGGCTACGCGCTCGGGTTCCGCGAGCAGCAGTACTGTGGTGCGGATGCCGTACAGTATATTGACGGCACCAGCCCGGTAGACGGCAACGAGTCCCGGCGTATCTGCGATGCCTCACAGAATCCTGCCTTTGCCAGCGCCCCAACGTATAAATTGCAGTTCTGGGTGGTGTTTTACAAAATCCCGACGACCAGCCCCATGCCTGACGATAACGCCAACTCCCAGGAGCAAAATGTCGGATCGCTGATATTGCAGGCGGGAGAAAATCAAGCCAGCGCCACCAACGTGGCGACACCAGTACAGATCCATCTCGCCAGCTTCACCGTCAGGCGTACCAGCTGCTCAGTGGGCTCTCGCAGCATTCTTGTTCCCATGGGGAGCGTGAGCCAGCGTGAATTTCACGGCATCGGCTCCCGTGCCGGAGGCGGACGCTTCAGCATTCCGGTGACCTGTGAAAATAACACGGCGGTTAAGATGGGTTTCTTTGGCGATACCACGCCGGGCAACGATCGGGCGCTGGCGTTGACGAAGCAGGAGGATAGCGCCAGCGGTGTCGGGATCGAACTGCTTTACGGTGACAATACCGGTTCGGTTCAGGGGCAGGTGGTATCGTGGAACACCCCGCAGGTGTCAGCGCTTGGCCAGGTGGGGGATAACCAGACGCAGACCTTCTGGTTTGATGCGCATTACATTCAGACGGAAGAGAACGTAACGGCGGGAAAAGCGGATGCGATGGCCACGTTTAACCTGATTTACAACTGAGTTTCCCCTGCGCAGCGGCAGGGGAGAGCGATCAGAACGCGGTCTTACTAAAACCCGTCATCTCTTTCAGGCCCATTTCGCGGCCAAGCTCAGTCATCGGGTGCACCACCACCAGGCCACGGACGCTTTTCTTCAGCTTGCCCATGTCGGCCTGCTCTTTTTTGGTGATCGCGCGGCGATGCGGCATGTTCATCAGCTTCTGCGCCTCTTTACTCAGCTTCTGGCCTTTCACATCGCGCAGGCGCTCAATTTCCGCCTCAAGCTTCACGGACTCTTTTTCCAGCTCGGCATATTTCTCGGCGGAATCAACAAGGGAGAGGCCAGCCATCTGATGGCGGATCAGATCCAGACGGTCGCTCAGGCGTTTAATTTCGTTCTTTTCGACTTCTTTCATGACAAATAACTCTGAAAACGGGGAATTTACAGGGAAGGATACACCAATGTGTGCGGGCTTACTTCTGAAACGCTTTTTTTAAGCTGATTTTAGAAATCAGCTCAGTCAGGGAAAGCACCATGGTGGAGCGGACAACTTGTTGATAACGCAGCTTTTGCATCATGTACAGCTCAGGGTCGCTGTCATCAAACTGAGGTGCGGGAGGGAGCGCGGCTACGCAGTGCAGTTCGCCGAAGGGCCCCAGGATCTCATCATCGGTGAAGGTGTACTCATTGCCGTCATGATTGAGCTCTTCGCGCAGCGCCATTAACAGCTCGGCGTCTTCATACTCCTGACGGTTGAGCACGCCAAGACCGTAGATCAGCTTCAGCCGTACCGATAAATCGCCCAGCGGTCCGTCTCCGTCCAGTAACGGTTCTACAGCATACTTTACCGCGTAGTCGTCTTTGCGAAACACCTGAAGCACCAGAATGTTCACCGCCTCGGTTAACAGCTCGACGGCGGCGATCAGGAAACTTCGTACGGTTTTGCCAGCATTCAGACGCTCAAGCACACGATTTTCAAAGGCCTGGGTTTGTTCCATTATTGCCTGCATATCTGACAATCTGTTATTCGGGCGCAGGCTAACCTGCGCCGGACTCTGCATCATTTGGTTGCGTTGTATGCGCTGACCGCCTCCGCAACCACGTCACTGTTGGCATCCAGACCGGAAATCTGCGCCAGCGCAGCCTGTGCGCCTTTGTCATCAATCAGTTGAGCCAGCTCAATCGCCTGCGGGTCCTGCTCGCTGCGGTAGTGCATCGCGGCAGCTATCCCTTTCACCAGGTTAGCGTGCGGCAGACCGTATTCCAGCGTGCCCAGCAGCGGTTTAATCAGGCGGTCGCCCGCGCTCAGTTTACGCAGCGGCTGACGACCCACGCGCTCAACGTCATCTTTCAGATACGGGTTTTCAAAACGACCGAGGATTTTCTGGATGTATGCTGCGTGTTTATCAGCATCAAAACCGTAGCGTTTGATCAGCACCGCGCCGCTCTCTTCCATTGCCCCTTTGACCACCGCACGGATGTTCTCATCGAGGATCGCGTCACGAATCGTCTGATGACCGGCCAATTTCCCGAGGTACGCGGTTATAGCATGCCCGGTGTTCAGCGTGAAGAGTTTACGTTCGACAAATGCCATCAGATTATCGGTTAATTCCATTCCCGGAATGGTCGGCAGCGCGCCTTTAAACTGAGTTTTATCAACGATCCACTCGCTGAAGGTTTCCACCGTCACTTCCAGCGGGTCGTTGGTGGCGGATTCTGATGGCGGAACGATGCGGTCAACGGCGGAATCCACAAAACCAACGTGCGCTTCAACCCAGGCTTTATCTTCCTCAGCCACAGCGGCCAGAACGTGGCCTTTCAGCTGCGTGGTGCCGCGCACCATGTTTTCACAGGCGATGATGTTCAGCGGCGTTTCAACGCCTTGTGCTTTACGCTTCGCCAGGCCTTTCGCGACCGCCGGGGCGATACGCTCAAGCACCACCGGACCCACGGCTGTGGTGACCAGATCAACGCTCGCGATGAGGTCAATCACGTCGTCGCCAATGCTGCTTACCGCGTTGACGCCAGAGACCGTTTCAACCTGTTCGTTTTCACCCACCACGTGAACCTGATAGCTATGACGGGCATTCAGGGCATCCAGAACCACCTGATTCACATCGGCGAATGTCAGGGTAATGCCTGCGTCTGCCAGCAGTTTACCGATAAAGCCACGTCCGATATTACCTGCGCCAAAATGTAATGCTTTCATAGTGTTAACCTTCATCAATGTTTTTACCCGAGAGGGCTGGGGTGAGGAACGTTTTCCCCTCACCCTAGCCCTCTCCCCGGGGGGAGAGGGAAGAGGCGCTGTTACTTGTTAAGCAGAGCCAGAACTTCTTCAACGCTGGTGGTGTTGGCCAGACGCTCAATAACCGTTTCGTCATCCAGCGCGTTGGTCAGGCTGGTAATCACCTGGATATGCTCGTTGTTGCGAGCGGCGATACCAATCACCAGACGGGCGATGTCGTCCTCTTCTTCACCGAAGCGCACGCCATCAGGATACTGACAGAACACCACGCCGGTTTTCAGCACGCGGTCTTTCGCTTCAACCGTACCGTGCGGAACCGCGATGGATTCACCCAGGTAGGTTGGGGTCAGCTTTTCACGCTCCAGCATCGCCTCAACATATTCCGGCTGAACGTAGCCGCCTTTCACCAGCTGCTCACCGGCGAAGCGAATGGCCTCTTCTTTATTGGTCGCCGTGCGGCCAAGGAAGATGTTTTCTGCGCCCAGTTTGAACAGATGCGCGTTGCTCTCGTCGAAGCTGTCTTGCAGGCTGGTGCGCACTTTCACTTCGTTATCTTCATGGCGCTGGGCCGCAACCAGACGTTCGGTCAGGCTGGTGTACAGGCCGCTGTCGAGGAAGTTGGTCAGGGAAATGTGCTGCGCCTGCGGCACCTGACGCATGGCGCGCTCGGTCAGATCGCGGTGCGTGATCACCAGGTCAACGTCCGGCGGCAGGTTGTTAATCGCGCTGTTGGTCACGGAGATGTTGGTCAGACCCGCATCCTGCACTTTCTTACGCAGCACGCCCGCACCCATTGCGCTGGAACCCATACCGGCATCACAGGCCACGATAATTTTACGTACGTGGCTCAGGTCGTTAGAGACATCACCCGCCGCCAGCGGCGTTGCGCCTTTGGATTCGGCTTTCATGTCATGCATACGACGGGTTGCCGCTTCGATATCGTCGTCTTCTTTCACCTTGCTGGTTTTCAGCAGGATAGCGGAGACCACGAAGGAGACGGCCATGGCCGCACAGATCGCCGCGATGTTCGCGAAGTAGGCGCCTTTCGGGGTCATCGCCAGCACCGCCAGAATAGAGCCTGGAGAAGCAGGAGACACCAGACCACCGCCCAGTACGCTCAGGGTGAACACGCCGGTCATACCGCCAAGGATAACGGCCAGGATCAGACGTGGGTTCATCAGCACATACGGGAAGTAAATTTCGTGAATACCGCCCAGGAAGTGAATGATCGCCGCGCCGCCAGCAGACTGTTTCGCGCTGCCGCGACCAAAGAACATGTATGCCAGCAGAACGCCCATACCCGGACCCGGGTTCGCTTCAATCAGGAAGAAGATGGACTTGCCGAGATCGTGTGACTGCTGGATACCCAGCGGTGAGAAGATACCGTGGTTGATGGCGTTGTTCAGGAACAGGATTTTCGCCGGTTCAACGAAGATAGACGCCAGCGGCAGCATGTCGTGCGCCACCATGAAGTTAACGCCCGCCGCCAGCAGCTTGGAGAGCACTTCAACCGCAGGGCCAATGCCGAGGAACGCCAGAATCGCGAGGATCATCCCGATGATGCCCGCGGAGAAGTTGTTCACCAGCATTTCGAAGCCGGATTTGATCTTGCCATCAACCCAGACGTCAAATTTCTTGATCGCCCAGCCGCCCAGAGGACCGGCAATCATCGCACCGAGGAACATCGGCATATCCGCACCGACAATCACCCCCATGGTTGTGATGGCACCCACGACACCACCACGGTCACCGCCCACCAGACGACCACCGGTATAACCGATGAGCAGCGGCAGCAGGTACGTAATCATTGGGCCAACAAGTTTCGCCAGCGTTTCGTTAGGCAACCACCCTGTCGGAATAAATAATGCGGTGATAATACCCCACGCGATAAACGCGCCGATATTTGGCATCACCATGTTGCTGAGGAAACGACCAAAGCTTTGCACTTTGATCTTGAAATCGGATGACATAAAACACCCCTTCTTATGTTTACGCTTAGGCTTGTGGCCCGAGGTTTATCGTTAATGTGCGGCGGCAGAGGTAGCCGGGCCCTGTTCTGATGCTGTGAAATCTGGCACTGAATCGTTCAACTGTCCAGACAGCGGAATTTTGTGTGATCTGAATCACATGAATGTAGGGGGTGAGGATATTAATGAAGTGATCGCGATCACATAATGGGTGTGTAAAAAAAATACATTGCTCATAATTACGCCAAAATGAGGGCTATTTTGTGATTAATATCACAATGTTAAGTTGGCTGTTTGTTTCCAGATTGTGATTTGATTCACAAAATATTTTTATGCAGATTTCTCCCGTATCCCCTCACGGCAGGAATGCGATACGTACACCTGCCTTTTTTCACGGCTTGATCCATACTGACCTCTTTATGGGCATTAAGGATAAGCAATGAAACTCATCGGCAGTTATACCAGTCCTTTCGTGCGTAAGATTTCGATTCTCCTGCTGGAGAAAGGGATTGAATTTGAATTCGTAAATGAACAACCGTACCACGCAGAGAACGGCGTTGCGCAGTACAACCCGCTGGGGAAAGTCCCGGCGCTGGTAACGGACGAGGGCGACTACTGGTTTGATTCCCCGATCATTGCGGAGTACATCGAGCTGCTTGGCGTTGCGCCAGCCATGCTGCCGGCGGATCCAAAAGCGGCGCTGGCGATGAAGCAAATTGAAGCCCTGGCGGATGGCATTATGGATGCGGCATTAACGTCCGTACGCGAGCAGGCAAGGCCCGCCGCCCAGCAGTCAGAAAATGAGCTGCTGCGCCAGCGCGAAAAAATCAGCCGCAGCCTGGATATGTGCGAACAGCTGATCCGCGAGGGGAAAATTCAGAGCGATAGCCTGAATCTGGCGACGATCGCCATCGCCTGCGCCATTGGCTACCTTAATTTCCGCCGCGTCTCGCCGGGCTGGTGCGTGGATCGTCCGCTGCTGGTCAAACTGGCGGAGACGCTCTTCCAGCGCGAAAGTTTCGCCCGGACTGAACCACCAAAGGCTTGATGCGGGTTATAACACTTCCTGGCGGGAGGCGGTACAATCCCCCCACATGTTAACTCCCTCTCCCGTCGGGAGGGGGGAAGATATTTACTCGCCAGGCGCATTCATGACTACTCATCATTCCCTCTACAGCCAGATCCCCGCTACCGATCGTCTGCTTCGTGATCCGCGCATCACTGCGGTGCTGGAGCAGTTTGGCCATACTGCAACGGTCGACATGCTACGCCAGCTTCAGGACGATGCGCGTCGCCATATTCAGGCTGAAAACGCGCTACCCGGCTGGTGCGAGGCATGGGCGCAGGAAGTTGAACGCAGGCTGAGCAAGCACGCGCAAAGCGCGTTGCGCCCGGTTATTAACCTGACGGGCACGGTTCTGCACACCAATCTGGGCCGGGCACAGCAGGCAGAAGAAGCGATAGAGGCCGTCACCCGGGCCATGCGCTCGCCGGTGACGCTGGAGTACGATCTGGACGGCGCCGGGCGCGGGCATCGCGATCGCGCGCTGGCGGATCTTCTCTGCCAGATCACCGGCGCGGAAGATGCCTGCATTGTGAATAACAACGCGGCGGCGGTGCTGTTAATGCTGGCGGCCACCGCGAGCGGAAAAGAGGTTGTCGTCTCTCGCGGCGAGCTGGTGGAGATCGGCGGGGCGTTTCGTATTCCGGATGTCATGCGCCAGGCGGGCTGCACGCTGCATGAAGTGGGCACAACCAACCGTACCCATGCAAAAGATTATCGCGCGGCGGTGAATGAAAACACCGCCCTGCTGATGAAAGTGCATACCAGCAATTACCACATTGAGGGGTTCACCAAAACGGTGGAAGAGGCCGAACTGGCCGCCATCGGGCGCGAGCTAAACGTGCCGGTGATTGCCGATCTCGGCAGCGGGTCGCTGGTGGATATGCGCCAGTACGGTCTGCCGAAAGAGCCAATGGTGCAGGAAATGGTTGCTGCGGGCGTAAGCCTGGTCAGTTTCTCCGGCGATAAACTGCTGGGCGGGCCGCAGGCGGGGATTATCGTCGGCAAGCGCGAGCTGATTGCGCAGCTACAGCAGCACCCACTGAAGCGTGCCCTGCGTGCCGATAAAATGACGCTGGCCGCGCTGGAAGCCACGCTGCGGCTCTATCTCCACCCGGAGAAACTGGCTGACCGCCTGCCCACGTTGCGTTTGCTGAGCCGTGATGAAGCCTCTGTTCGCGCGCGGGCGGAAGCGCTACTGCCGCAGGTTGCTCCTCATTACCCTGAGTTTGAAGTTCGTATCGAGCCTTGCCTGTCGCAAATTGGCAGCGGCTCGCTGCCCGTGGACAGGTTACCGAGCGAAGCGCTGACGTTCACCCCGCGCGACGGACGCGGAAGCCAGCTTGAGGCGCTGTCGACGCGCTGGCGCGCATTACCGACGCCAGTGATTGGCCGGATCGGTGATGGTCGTATGTGGCTGGATTTACGCTGCCTGGAAGATGAAGGGCGGTTTCTGGAGATGATGTTGAAATGATTATTGCCACCGCCGGTCACGTTGACCACGGCAAAACCACGTTATTGCAGGCCATTACGGGCGTGAATGCCGATCGCCTGCCGGAAGAGAAAAAGCGCGGCATGACTATTGACCTGGGTTACGCCTACTGGCCACAGCCCGACGGTCGCGTGCTGGGCTTTATCGACGTGCCCGGCCACGAGAAGTTTCTTTCCAATATGCTCGCGGGCGTGGGCGGGATCGATCACGCTCTGCTGGTTGTCGCGTGCGATGACGGGGTGATGGCGCAAACGCGCGAGCATCTGGCGATCCTGCAACTGACGGGAAACCCGCAGTTGACCGTCGCCCTTACCAAAGCGGACCGTGTGGATGAGGCGCGTATCAACGAGGTGCGTGAAGAGGTACTGGCGGCGCTGAGTGAATACGGTTTAAAGGATGCCGCTCTGTTTGTCACCGTGGCGACAGAAGGCCGCGGTATCGACGCTCTTCGCGACCATTTGCAGCAGATCCCGTCTCGTGAGCATGCCAGCCATCACCGCTTCCGTCTGGCGATCGACAGGGCGTTTACCGTGAAAGGGGCTGGGCTGGTGGTGACCGGTACCGCGCTGAGCGGCGAAGTTAACGTGGGCGATACCCTGTGGCTGACGGGCGTGAACAAACCCATGCGCGTGCGCGGGCTTCACGCGCAAAACCAGCCGGTGGAACAGGCCCACGCCGGGCAGCGTATCGCGCTGAATATTGCTGGTGATGCCGAAAAAGACCAGCTTAACCGCGGCGACTGGCTGCTGGCCGACGCGCCGCCGGAGCCTTCTGAACGGATTATCGTTTCTCTACAGACCCACACGCCGCTGACCCAGTGGCAGCCGCTGCATATCCATCACGCGGCCAGCCACATCACCGGACGCGTGTCGCTGCTGGAAAACGATCTCGCCGAACTGGTGTTCGACTCCCCGCTCTGGCTGGCGGATAACGACCGCCTGGTTCTGCGCGACATCTCCGCGCGCGAAACCCTGGCGGGCGCCCGCGTGGTGATGCTGAATCCGCCCCGTCGCGGCAAGCGTAAGCCCGAGTATTTAGCGTGGCTGGCCTCGCTGGCCCAGGCCCGTGACGACAAGTCTGCGTTAGATATCCACCTTGAGCGTGGTGCGGTGGATCTGGCTGCGTTCGCCTGGGCGCGCCAGCTCAGCGGTGAAGGATTGCGTCTTCTGACGCAGGAGCCGGGTTTTATTCAGGCTGGCAACAGCCTGCTGAACGCGCCGGTGGCGGCGCGCTGGCAGCGTAAAGTGTTGAGCACGCTGGCGACCTATCATGAACAGCATCAGGATGAGCCCGGTCCGGGCCGTGAACGTCTGCGGCGTATGGCGTTGCCCATGGAAGACGACGCGCTGGTGCTGTTGCTGATTGAAAACATGCGTGAAAGCGGCGTGATTGCAAGTCATCACGGCTGGCTACACCTGCCGGAACATAAGGCCGGTTTTACCGCTGAGCAGGACGCGGTCTGGCAAAAAGTGGCGGCGCTGTTTGGCGATGAACCCTGGTGGGTGCGCGATCTGGCGCGTGAAACCAATACCGATGAGCAGCTGATGCGTCAGGTACTGCGGCATGCGGCGCAGCAGGGCATGATTGTGGCGATCGTGAAAGATCGTTATTACCGCAACGATCGGATCGTTGCGTTTGCGAACCTGATCCGGGAGCTGGATCAGGCGCGCGGATCAACCTGCGCCGCAGACTTCCGCGATCGGCTGAACGTAGGACGCAAACTGGCGATTCAGATCCTGGAGTATTTCAACCGCATCGGGTTTACGCGTCGTCGTGGCAATGACCATGTGCTACGCGACGCGCAGTTATTTCCGTAAGCGTTAAGCGCTGCGCGCCTGCTTCTGCTTAGCCAGCCAGACCGCGCCCAGCCTTCCCGCCTGGTTACCCAGCTCGCAGGGAAGGATGGGCACCCGGAGCGCTTCCCACTCCTCGAATCGCTGTAAATATTTATCCAGCAGGAGATAGATTTTCTCCTGCTCACTAATGCCGCCGCCAATCAGCACCGCCTGCGGATCAAACATAGAGATCACGCTGTAAATACCGCGCGACAGACAATGCGCCCACGCTTCAATGGCTTCGCGCAGATGCACGTCGCTGTCCATGCGTTTAAACAGCTCCTCACCATCAGGCATCTCATCTTCCGACACGGCCAGCGCGCGGCGGCAGGCTTTCATCAGGCCACTGGCGGACGCCACTTCATGCATCGGCTCGCCCTCATTGCCTACGGGCAGCACGCCAAACTCACCCGCCCGGTAGTGCGACCCGCGGTAGAGATCGCCCTCCATGACGATACCGCCGCCGATGCCGGTGCCGATGGTGATGCAGACGAAATGCTCATAGTCCTTGCCCGCGCCCTGCCAGCGCTCGCCCAGCGCCGCGCAATTGGCATCGTTTTCGATTGTCACGGGGAGATCGGTCAGCTGTGCGAACAGTTCGCACAGGTTTTCGCCGTCAAGATAGTCCAGCGCTCCGGCTTTGGCCGCTTCGCCGGTATGGTGATTGATATGTCCTGGAAAACTCACGCCAATACTGGCGATCTCGTGCTCCTGGCAGTACTTATCCACTACCGCTTTCCACTTCTCTTTGAAGGTGCTTTCATCGTCCGGCGTATCATATTCATCGGATGTCAGTTCTTCGCCGTTTTCATTAATTACGCCGTGTTTGATGTGGGTTCCACCCACGTCAAAGCCGATAAATAGCTGCATTGCATCATTCCTCATGAGCCCTTGAGCTATTAAGTATGGCTGCGGCGGCAGAAACGAAACGTAAAGTACGGTAATCCGTGATGCGGCTCGTAAACCCGCTACCCGCTGGCGAGAAAATCACCAGCCGGAACTACCCTTGTTGTACAACAACAGCAAGGAGACGGTCATGACAAACAATCCTCCCTCATCGCGTATCCAGCCTGGCGAGTATGGTTTTCCCCTTAAGCTGAAGCCCAGCTATGACAACTTTATCGGCGGCGACTGGGTGGCGCCCGTCGACGGTGAATACTATTCCAACCTGACGCCCGTTACCGGTCAGCCGCTGTGTGAAATTGCCAGTTCGGGCAAGCGGGATATCGATTTAGCGCTGGATGCGGCGCATAAGGCGAAAGATAAGTGGGGGCAAACGTCCGTTCAGGACAGAGCGGCCATTTTGTTCAAAATCGCCGATCGGATGGAGCAGAAGCTGGAACTGCTGGCGACCGCAGAAACGTGGGACAACGGCAAGCCGATCCGCGAAACCATGGCGGCGGACGTGCCGCTGGCGATCGACCATTTCCGCTATTTTGCGTCCTGCATCCGTGCCCAGGAGGGGGGAATAAGTGAAGTTGACAAAGATACCGTGGCGTATCACTTCCACGAGCCGCTCGGCGTGGTGGGGCAAATTATTCCGTGGAACTTCCCGCTGCTGATGGCGAGCTGGAAAATGGCGCCCGCGCTGGCGGCGGGTAACTGCGTTGTGCTGAAACCTGCACGCTTAACGCCGCTTTCGGTACTGCTGCTGATGGAGGTGATTGGCGACCTGTTGCCGCCGGGGGTCATTAACGTGGTCAACGGGGCCGGGGGAGAGATCGGCGAATATCTGGCTACTTCAAAGCGTATCGCCAAAGTGGCGTTTACCGGCTCAACAGAAGTGGGTCAGCAGATTATGCAGTACGCGACCCAGAACATCATTCCGGTCACCCTGGAGTTGGGCGGGAAATCGCCGAACATCTTCTTTGCCGACGTGATGGATGAAGAGGACGCCTTCTTCGACAAAGCGCTGGAAGGGTTTGCGCTGTTTGCGTTTAACCAGGGCGAAGTCTGCACCTGTCCGAGCCGCGCGCTGGTGCAGGAATCCATTTATGAGCGCTTTATGGAGCGGGCGATCCGGCGCGTGGAGTCGATTCGCAGCGGTAATCCGCTGGATAACGTTACCCAGATGGGGGCGCAGGTATCGCATGGCCAGCTGGAAACCATCCTCAACTATATTGATATCGGTAAAAAAGAGGGGGCCGATGTGTTGACCGGCGGTCGTCGTAAGGTGCTGGGAGGCGATTTGCAGGAGGGCTACTACCTTGAGCCGACTATCCTGTTCGGTAAGAACAACATGCGCGTTTTCCAGGAGGAAATTTTTGGACCGGTGCTGGCCGTCACCACGTTTAAAACCATGGACGAGGCGCTGGAGCTCGCCAACGACACGCAGTATGGCCTGGGGGCGGGGGTCTGGAGCCGTAACGGTAACCTTGCCTATAAAATGGGCCGCGGCATTCAGGCCGGACGCGTATGGACAAACTGCTATCACGCCTATCCGGCTCATGCGGCGTTTGGCGGCTACAAACAGTCGGGCATCGGGCGCGAAACCCATAAAATGATGCTGGAGCACTACCAGCAAACGAAATGTCTGTTAGTCAGCTACTCCGATAAACCGCTGGGGCTGTTTTAATCTCCCGGGCGGCCTGAGCCGGGTTAAAGCCGGGTGGCGGCTTCGCCTTACCCGGCCTACTTTTTACTCCCTCTCCCGTGGGAGAGGGCTGGGGTAAGGGCAACAGGCCGCAGTTATTCAGCCTTCATCCACCCATATCCGCATTTCCCCTTCTCCCCGGTTTGCCCAGCTGAACCACGGAATAAAGGTCAGCGTCTGGGGCTGACGTTCTACCGGCGAGTGGTCGTACTGCCACAGGGCATCAGTGTCCTTCGCCTGACACCCGATCCCTTCCGCCTGTATCAGCATCTTGTGCGCGAAAATGCCTTTGCCTTCAAATACCCGAAACGCGCTGTCTTGCGGCAAAGAAAGGTTATGCAGATTTGCGCCGTTATCGGCTTCTTCCAGGCAGTAAACCAGCGGCCCACGCTGCAATGCGACTTTCCCCGCCTGCTGGCGCACCTGCGGGTTGCCGTACACGCGGCGGACCGGCATCGGTAACGTCAGCGTCAGCGTGTCGCCTTCCTGCCAGTTGCGGTTTAGGTATAAGTATCCACGGGAGACCTCGCCTGTAATGGCTTGACCATTGAGCGAAACAGCCGGTTCCGCACACCAGTCCGGCAGCCTCAGGGCCAGCGTGTGAGTTACCGGAACTGGTGAGGTTATCTCGATTTTCACCTGCTCATGCCACGGATAGTTTCCGCTAATCCGCAGCTGGAGGGTGTTTTCCCCCACCGGAATGGCGACGTCGTTCCCCACGTACAGGTTGATCAACAGCGCGTCCGGGCGAACGGTATAAATATAGTGCCCCAGCGAGGTCAGCACGCGCGCAATATTCGGCGGGCAACAGGCGCAGCCGAACCAGCGCTGGCGCACCGGTTTCACGTGGTCATAGATATGGTTAAAGGCCAGTGTTTTCGGGTGCACTTCCAGCGGATTTACATAAAAGAAATGCTTACCGTCCAGCGCCATGCCACCCAGCACCGTGTTGTATAGTGCGCGCTCCATCACGTCGGCGTAGTGGCCGTCCGCCTCCATCTCCAGCATCCGGCGGGCAAACATCATCAGGCCGATGGAGGCGCAGCTTTCGGCATAGACCGTATCGTTGGGCAGATCGTAATCGCTGCTGAATGCCTCGCCGCTGCTTTGCGAGCCAATCCCGCCGGTGATGTACAGCTGGCGCTGTGCCATGTTGTTCCACAGCCGCAGGCAATCCTGACGTTTCCCTTCGTCGTTGCTCAGGCGCGCCAGATGCGCCATGCCCGCCATCAGATAGACAAAACGCACGGCGTGGCCGATGGCCGTTTGTTGTTCGGCAAGGGGCTGATGCGCCTGGCTGTA
This sequence comes from Enterobacter cloacae complex sp. I1M, assembly GCF_014982425.1. Classification (NCBI taxonomy): domain Bacteria; kingdom Pseudomonadati; phylum Pseudomonadota; class Gammaproteobacteria; order Enterobacterales; family Enterobacteriaceae; genus Enterobacter; species Enterobacter cloacae complex sp. I1M. Next base: position 36,663 of record NZ_JADCLG010000001.1, read on the forward strand.
GGCTTTGTCCTTGACCATCCACGCCGGGCCATAGGTGTTCCAGTATGACGTTCTGCCGCGCTTCTCATATTCGATATCGTAGAAGTGAGGCTGCGTGCCGCGTTCCTCAATAAAGTATTTCACCAGATTGAGATAGCGTGGCTCCTGCGTGACGTCGTACAGCCGCATCAGCGCCAGCTCGATTTCCGGGTGGCCCGGATAGCCGTGCAGCTGGTTTTCGCCCGGGCCAAACACGCTGTCGATATGATCCGCCAGCCTGCACACCACGTCCAGCAGGCGGCGCTTTCCGGTTCCCTGGAAATACGCCACGCCCGCTTCAATCATATGTCCGGCGCAGTACAGTTCGTGGCATTCGGCCAGATTGGTCCAGCGCTCGGCCGGTGCTTTCACCGTGAAATAGGTATTGAGATAGCCATCTTCACACTGCGCCGCTGCGACCAGCTCGATCACCTCGTCGGCGGTTTTTTCCAGTTCGGCATCCGGCTTCTGGCACAGCGACCACGCTACGGCTTCGAGCCATTTCGCCACGTCGCTGTCCTGAAAGACCATCCCGTAAAACGCCCCCTGTTCCAGACCGGCCGCGATACGGAAGTTGGCGATGGCGTGGCTGGGTTCAGCCTCCGCCACGCGATCGTTAAGCGCATCCCACTGGTAGGGGATTACCACATCGCGGACCAGCCGTTGGTACTGACCAAGAAACGGGTCGTTGATTTTCAGCTGATGCAGGTCGGCTTCCATTATGGTCATATCGTTCTCCTCAGGACTGTACATGACGCTGGCGCAAATCGGTTGCAATGCGCGACATCACGGGATTGTTAAGCCTGCACCAGCGGATAGCGACCGCCAGCAGCAGGTGGAAAAGGGCAGGGAGTAGCGTCTCCATGGCGGTGATGCCCTGCAATGAGGCGGGTGTCTGGTTGCCCGCGCCTGGCTGATAGGCCACGGCAATAAACACCAGGCTGATGATCCCGGCGCTGGATGCCCACGCGAGCTTGATGAAAAATAGATTGAAGGCGAAATTCATCCCCGAGGAGCGCACGCCGGTTTTCCATTCGCCGTAGTCATCGGCAAAGGCCATTAGCGAGAAGTGAAGCGGCAGGGTGAAGCCCAGGATCACGCCGTTACTTAAAATCACGATAAGCCAGAGCGTCTGGTGCGCCGGGCCACCTGGCAGGAACCACATTCCCATAGCAAGCGCAGCGAGCACCAGGTTGGTGTAGTAGTAGAGTTTGACGGTATCAATCCGCCGCGACAGCGGGTTGACGATCACCGCGCCCAGAATGGCGGCAAAGGTCACCATGGTGAAAAACAGCGAGGTGTACGCCGTGCTGCCCTGAAGCACGTAGGTGATGAAGTACATGTACCCGCCGCCGCGAATGTTGAAGACGTTGATCAGCAGAAACGACATCACCAGCATCAGCAGCAGCTGATCGTTTTTACGCAGGCCCGCCAGGTGCTCGCGCAGGGTGAATTTCCCCATCAGCGCAAGCGGGACGCGCTCGCGCACCCAGAAGAAGCAGCACAAGAACATCACCACAGCGATGGCGCACAGCACGCCGACGCCCAGCTGATAACCCCGGGCGGTATTGCCCTGTCCCAGCTCTGACACCAGCCACGGCAGGCCAACGGAGACCAGAAAGCCCGCCACGCCGCACAGTACGAAGCGCCAGGACTGGCAGGATATTACCTCGTTGTGGCGGGTGGTCATGGTGTTGATCAGCGCGCAATACGGCACGTTGATGGCGGTATAGCCTACGGACAACAGCAAATAGGTGCCGAACGCCCAGGCGATTTTCACGCCCATGCTGGCGTCCGGGACGGTGAAGGTCAGCACGCCGACGATCCCGATGGGAAGCGCGACCCACAGCTGCCACGGACGAAAACGCCCCCAGCGGCTCTGCGTGCGGTCGGCAATCACGCCCATCACAGGATCGGAAATCGCGTCAAATACCCGAAGGACAATAAACAGCGTGCCCACCAGCGCGGGCGTCAGGCCAAATACATCGGTATAAAAAAAGGTCAGGAAGTTCATGATCAGGCAGGTAATTACCGTGCCGCCCGCGTCGCCCAGGCCGTAGCCAATTTTCTCGCGGACTGACAGTCGGTCATCGGCTGCCTGTTTTGCAACTTCTGCGTCTGTAATCGGTGTGGAAGTCATGGGGTAACTCCTCGATAAACGATTTATTATCGTATTTGTGCAAGGTACCCCATTTATTCTGCATTCAACGGGCAGACCAACAAGGGAAGGGAAAAGTATAAAAAGGTGACGATTCCGACCTGATGGTAAAACTGTGAGTTTGATCGAGCTGTTCTGCTGATATTTATTAATAATCAAACAATAAACGCAATATTAGCCACCATAAAAGCGGGAAATTGAATATCCATGCTTGAATTATCCATAGCACTTCCGATTAAGGTTCAAAATGGCGGGTTATTTATCTCCCGGGGCGTGGGTCGTCATCCCGCACGAAAATTATCTTCGTGGGAGATAATCTTTCTCGAAAAAGGGACATTAACGATCCAGGAGGAAAATACGCTGTTTGAGGTAAACGCCGGCGAGAGTTTATTACTTTGGCCGAAGCGGCGGCATGTCGGCGTGGAAGATTTTCCGGGCGATCTCAAATTTTACTGGCTGCATTTTGAGGTGGATGAAGGCTTGCCTGCGTTGCCAGGTGCGACGCCACTGTCGATTGAGCAACACTGTAGCGTGCGGGATCCGCAATATGTTATTGCGTTATTCCGTCAGTTTTTAAGCGAGCAGGAAAAATTACAGCGTAGCCAGGCGCTGGAGATAATTTTGCTGTTAATTTTGCAGCAGATATCGCTCTCGCCGGGATATGAAGATAAAGCGGATGATGCGGGCGCAGCAATGGCGTGGAAGGCCAAACAGCTTATCCGCACTCACTTTCATTTGCCCATATCCACTTCACAGCTGGCGAAAGAGCTGCACTGCAACGCAGATTACCTGGGGCGAGTATTTCGCCGGACGTTTCATTTAACCCTGACGGAGGCAATACACCGCCAGCGCGTCAGGGCCGCTGAAAAATTGTTGCTGAACGATGCGGCCTCATTAACTGAAGTGGCCACCCGGTGCGGTTTTAATGACGTGGGTTATTTCCGGCAGATATTCTCGAAACATACCGGGTTAACGCCCGCCGTCTGGAAACGGCGGTACTGTAAAGAGCATATTAATTCCGGATGAGCGCATCCTCTTTGACCCATCACACCTTCGCTGCCTCGGACGTTATGTATGATGTGCTCAGAACCGGGTTTTAATGCACGCGAGGCATAACTGATGAACCGATTTATTCTGACGGATCCTGAAAAATGTATCGGGTGCCGCACCTGTGAGGTGGCGTGCATGATGTCGCATCAAAGCAGCGCCACGCCAGAAGCGTTTACGTCACGTATCCGCGTGGTTAAGGGGGGAACCTTCACCACGGCCGTGGGCTGCCACCAGTGTGAAGATGCGCCCTGCGCGAATGTCTGCCCGACGGGGGCCATTCACCGTGCTGCGGGAGCCTGGCTCGTTGAGCAGGCTCGCTGTATCGGCTGCAAAAGCTGTATGGTGGCGTGCCCGTTCGGGGCAATGCAGGTTCGGGTTGTGGGAGATCGCGTTCAGGCGCTGAAATGTGATTTGTGCATGCATCGCGAGGGCGGTCCCGCCTGCGTCGAAGCCTGTCCCACCCACGCGCTGCGCTGCATAGAACCCGCAAGACTACGCGCGGAACGGCTGCGTAATCTGGCCTGAGGTTTTATTAACCGGCCTCGCGCCAGGCGTTCTCAATCTCTTCGGCGAGAATTTTCACACCCGCTTCGATTTTTTCCGGGTCCGGGACGTAGTTCATGCGCATGCACTGGTGCGTATGCGGCCACGGCTTATCCAGACCCGGGAAGAAGTAATCCCCCGGGACCATCAGCACGCCACGCTTTTTCAGACGCTGATAAAGCAGCTCTGTCGTAATGGGCAGATCCTTAAACCACAGCCACAGGAAAATTGCCCCTTCCGGTTTATGGATCAGGCAGCGTTCCTCCGGTAAGTAGCGGCGAAGGATGGCGATAGTTTCCTGAACGCGCTGAGAGTAAAACGGCTTGATCACCTCATTTGACAGGCGCAGCAGGTCGTTACGCCTGATCATCTCGCACATCATCGCCGGGCCGATGCCGCCAGGGGAAAGGCTGATAATGCCGTTCATGTTGGTAATGGCGGTGATGATTTTCTCGTTAGCAATGATAATGCCGCAGCGGCTGCCCGGCAGGCCCAGCTTGGAGAGGCTCATGCAGAGGATGATGTTCGGGTTCCACAGCGGACGCGCTTCGCTGAAGATGATCCCCGGGAACGGTACGCCATAGGCGTTATCGATCACCAGCGGGATGCCGTGCTGATTCGCCAGCGCATCCAGCTTCATCAGCTCGTCGTCGGTGATCACGTTCCCCGTCGGGTTGGTGGGACGAGATACGCAGATCATGCCCGTCTCTTCACCGATATGCAGATGTTCAAAATCGACGTGATATTTGAACTGGCCCTCTGGCAACAACTCGATATTCGGACGTGCGGAAACAAACAGGTCTTCTTCGAGGCCGGCATCGGCATAGCCGATATACTCCGGTGCCAGCGGGAACAGCACTTTTTTCGTGGTGCCGTCGGCGCGGCGTCCGGCGAACAGATTGAATAAGTAGAAAAACGCGCTCTGACTGCCGTTTGTCAGTGCAATGTTCTGTGGTTCGATATCCCAACCCAGCGCTTCCCGTAGCATTGTCGCCAGAAGCGTCAGTAGTTCTGTTTTACCCTGAGGGCCGTCGTAATTACATAGCGCATCGGTTGCTTTACCGTTTTCCAGCATGTCTGCCAGCAGCGTCTGGAAGTAGGTGTTCATCTCCGGAATTTGAGCCGGGTTTCCACCGCCAAGCATGATAGCGCCTGGGGTGCGCAGCCCGTCGTTGAGGTCCTCCATCAGGCGGGTAATGCCTGAATGGCGGGTAAATTTGTCGCCGAATTGTGAAAACGTCATAGCAGGTGATCTGTCGGGCTTAATATGAAAGGCAGTAACCATAACGCCAGCACCGTGTTGGTGCAAATCGGCGGATGTGGTCGGATTTGTTGTTTTGTATGGTGGAGAGGGATTATTGCAGTGAATCGTTCTGATGAATGTCTCCTCACCCCGACCCTCTCCCCAAAGGGGCGAGGGTGAAAGACCGCACCGTGCAATCCCCTAGCCCCTTAGGGGAGAGGGTTAGGGTGAGGGGGCTGTTCTACTGATTACCCGCCCACACCACCATCACCTTATCGCCCTTGTGCTCGCGCACAAAGCCGTAGCCTTCTTTCATTGACAGCGTTGTTTGCTTGCCTTCACCCACAGCCGGATGACGGGCGCGGAACTGCCCCAGAAGCTGCCAGTGGGCGACAGTTAACGCCTGTTTACCCGTGACGTCCTGCCAGTTCATATCCGAACGGGTTCCCTGTAGCGGATCGGAGCCTGTCGGGCCAAATGGACGCTCTGATTCATCGCCGTAATAGATCTGCACGCTTCCCGGCGCCAGCAGCAGTAACTCAGCGGCGCGCTGACCCCCTTCACGGAACAGACGCGTATCGTGGGAGGAGAGATAGCTCAGCACATTAAAACTTTGCAGCTTTTCTGCCATTTGCTGCCAGGTCAAATCCATATCTGCCAGACAGTCCACTGCTTTCGCCGCCTGCTCCTGATAGTCAAAGTTGATCATCGCATCGAAGCCGTGGCGGTAATAATCGCTGTGCATCACGCCGTGGCCCCAGGATTCACCGGTCATCCAGAACGGCGCATCGTCGAGTTTTTTGTCCGGGTTGGCTGCCTTCCACGCGGCCAGCGCCTGGCTGGCCTGGTCTTTCAGTTGCTGCCAGGCTTCATGCTCAACGTGTTTGGCGGTATCGACCCGGAAACCGTCGATGCCGTAGTCACGTACCCACTGGCTAAGCCAGTGGGTCAGGTAATCTCGCGGCGTGAAATTCGTCATCACTTTCGCGTTGGTGTCGGGCTTGTGTTGATAAAAGTTCGGCAAACCTGACGGGGTTTTTGATTCCGTTTTCAGATCCGGCAGGAAGGCCAGGGACATGGTCAAGTCGTCAAAGCCCGGGTTGTCGTAATCACCGATATCGGTACGGATCCATTTTTTACCCCACCATTTTTCCCATGCGGCTTTGTCACTGAAGTTGATGTAATCGTTGAAGCTGTGCCAGCTTTGACCCGCGCCTGGCTTCCAGTCAGTCCAGCGTTCGCCGAGCGTTTTTTTCAGCTCATCTCCCTGTAAATAGAGTGCGCCAAACTGATATTCCTGCATATCTGCAAGCGTCGCATAGCCCGCGTGGTTCATGACAACGTCAAACAGGACGCGGATACCGCGCCTGTGCGCGTCGTCGACAAGCTGGCGTAAATCATCTTCGTTGCCCATGTTGGCGTCGAGTTTCGTCCAGTCCTGGGTGTAATAACCGTGATACGCGTAGTGGGGGAAATCCCCTTTGGTGCCGCCGCCAACCCAGCCGTGGATCTGCTCCAGCGGGGAGCTTATCCAGAGCGCATTCACGCCCAGTTGCTGAAGGTAATCCAGTTTGCTGGTAAGCCCTTTCAGATCGCCGCCGTGGAAAGTACCTATCTCCTGCATACCATCTTTATGGCGGCCATAGCTGTTGTCGTTGGTGGGGTCGCCATTCACGAAGCGATCGGTCAGCACGAAATAGACGGTGGCGTTTTGCCAGCTGAACGGCGCGGGTTTGTCCGTTTCGGCGCGCTCAAGCAGCAGCAGGCCATTGCTGTTGGCGGCTGGCTGAAGAGTCACTTTGCCATTTTGAACGGTCGCGGTCTGTTTGCTGTAAAAATCACGCACCACCGTGCCTTCCGGGAACGTGTTAACGACGTCGATCGTGAGCGGTTTGCCGTCCCACTTCGGGCACTGGCGGGTAACGTTTGCGACAGGCTGTGGCGCCGCACTTTGTACCGTCAGCATCAGCGTCGGCGTTCCAGAGCGCGTATCAATACGCATCTGATAAACGCCGTCACGGAATAATCGCCACTGCGGTGGCGTGCCTTCGCACGGTTTGAGCGACAGCATCTCGTTGAGCTTAATGGCCTTTGTCGGCTGCCAGCACGCGTTGTCAAGACTCAACGTCAGTGGACGGGTACCCTTCGCAAGCGTTGCCTGGCTGGTAAAGACGCCGGTACCTTCAGCGTTGAATGCGTCAAATCCCGGCGATGACCAGTCGGCATGCGCGAATGCGGGTAACATCAGAACAGCTAATGCAGTGCGTTTCATTCCATTTTCCTGTCGCGGCATTTTTGACCAGTGTGCCATTCGGCTCAGGGGAAAAACTCCTCCTCTGAGGCTTTCTGCCAGGAGGACGCGTAGGGATGAGTGATCCCGCGCAAAATTAGGCAGTTATCTGCGATATCGCGCACATTTTTCCAGTGTTGGTGCTTTAATGAGCATGTTCCGGATGACATAGTTTCGGAATTGGACTATTTATAGACGTGCTCTTGAAGACTATTTTTGGTACGATTTGAGATTCCGCTCTCAAATTTTGAAGAAAATAAGGTGTTGGAATGCTTATATCCGACCAGGAGACCTAATGATATCGACTCCCATTCGACGATATGGGGCCGCGATACTCATGTTACTCACCATGGCATTTTCAGGTGAGGTGCTTGCAAAGACGCACACGGATACAACGAGTAAGAAAGCCCACGTAATAAAGACGACAAGCAGTAAGGTTAGCAGTAAACAAGAGTATTCTCGCAATAGTGCAAAGAGTAGTTCACTTCCTGATTTGCGAAAATACCCTTCCGGGACACCAAGGAAAAAAGCGTTTCTCCGGACGGTAATGCCTTACATTAAAAGTCAAAATGCCGCGATTACTGCGGATCGTAACTGGCTGATCGCCAAACAGTACGATAGCCGCTGGTCGCCGTCTGAGCGCACTCGCCTGAAAGACATCGCCAAACGCTATAAAGTGAAGTGGAGCGGGAACACGCGTCGTGTGCCGTGGAACACTCTGTTAGAGCGTGTGGACATTATTCCAGGCAGTATGGTCGCGACAATGGCCGCCGCCGAAAGCGGTTGGGGCACCTCGAAGCTGGCGCGCAACAACAACAATCTGTTTGGCATGAAATGCGCAAAAGGTCGTTGTACTAATGCACCCGGCAAGGTGAAGGGCTATTCACAGTTTGAATCGGTGAAAGATTCCGTGAATGCCTATGTGGTGAATCTGAACACCCACCCGGCCTACTCTTCGTTCCGTAAGTCACGCGCGCAGCTGCGTAAGGCGGATCAGGAAGTGACGGCCACGGCGATGATCCACAAGCTGAAAGGTTATTCCACCCAGGGACAGCGCTACAACAACTACCTGTTTTCCATGTACCAGGATAACCAGCGTCTGATTGCCGCACATATGTAATAAAAAACGCCTTCCACTGGAAGGCGTTCTTTTTTCTAGAGCAGGACTTCACTGTACCGTTCCCGGTACTCCTTCGGCGTGGTGTCATACTCTTTCCTGAACACCGAATAGAAATACTGAAGCGACGGATAGCCGCACATCTGTGAAATCTCGTTGATCGACAGCGAGGTGGAGATCAGCAGACTGCGCGCTTTCTCCAGCTTTTCCGCATGGATCACGGCGTGGATCGTCTCACCGACTTCCTCTTTAAACCGCTTCTCCAGATTCGAACGTGAAATGCCGACCGAATCCAGCACCTGATCGACCTTAATCCCTTTGCAGGCATGATTGCGAATGTAGTGCATCGCCTGAATCACGGCCGGATCGTTTAAGGAACGGTAGTCAGTTGAGCGACGCTCGACCACGCGAACGGGCGGAACCAGCAGACGCTGGAGCGGCAGGGATTCGTTGTCTAACAGTCGGTGCAGCAGCTTCGCGGCCTGATAGCCCATCTGACGGGTACCCTGCGCCACGGATGAGAGCGCCACGCGCGACAGATAGCGCGTAAGCTCTTCGTTATCAATACCAATCACGCACAGCTTTTCAGGCACAGGAATATGCAAATGTTCGCACACCTGTAATACGTGGCGGGCGCGGGCGTCCGTCACGGCGATAATCCCTGTCTGGGGCGGCAGCGTTTGCAGCCAGTCAGCCAGGCGATTCTGTGCGTGCTGCCAGTTTTCTGGCGCGGTTTCCAGCCCCTGATAAACGACGCCGCGATACTTCTCCTGGGCAACCAGCTGGCAGAAGGCATACTCACGCTCCATCGCCCAGCGCTTTCCGCTGGTGGCGGGCAATCCGTAAAACGCAAAACGATGGACGCCTTTCTCCTTTAAATGGAGGAAGGCGGTCTCAACCAGGGCATGGTTATCCGTGGCGATGTAGTGAACGGGGGGGTAATGTTCCGCTGAATGGTAAGAGCCGCCAACGCCCACGATAGGTACGTCGACGCCACTCAGCAACTGTTCAATCACGGGGTCGTCAAAGTCAGCGATAACCCCGTCTCCCAGCCAGTCTTTGATGTTCTCCAGACGGGTACGGAAATCTTCTTCGATGAAAATATCCCATTCGGATTGCGACGCCTGCAAATATTCACCAACCCCCTCAACCACCTGACGGTCATAGGCTTTGTTGGCATTGAATAACAACGTAATGCGGTGACGCTTTTCAAACATGGCTCACTTTCCCAAATTAGTCACGATACGGTTCTCAGGCGCGCCGCTTGGTGGCAGAGTCCATCCAGACTGCCAGCAAAAGAATGGCCCCTTTGACGATATACTGCCAAAACGTCGGCACGTCCATCATACTCATCCCGTTATCCAGCGAAGCCATAATAAATGCGCCCATCACCGCACCCGCCACGCTGCCAATGCCTCCGGCGAGGCTGGTCCCGCCAATCACGCAGGCGGCGATGGCGTCCAGCTCGGCAATATTACCGGCAGACGGGGAACCCGCACCCAGTCGCGAGCTGAGGATCAGCCCCGCGATGGCTACCATCAGGCCGTTGATGGCAAAGACGGCGAGTTTGGTGCGCTCGACGTTGATACCAGATAAACGCGCGGCTTCAAGATTGCCGCCGATAGCATAAATACGGCGACCGAATGCGGTACGTGTGGCCATAAACATCCCACCTAACAGCAACAGCGCCAGCAGCAGAACGGGCGTTGGGACACCGCGATAATCGTTTAGCAGCCAGATGGCCCCCAGCACAATCACCGCAGTAAGCGCCTGACGGCCGACAACCGAGGTTGAGGCAGGCGAGGCCAGCCCCAGCGCCTGGCGACGCATGCGTCCTCGCCATTGCCACGCGACAAACGCCATCAGCCCAACCACGCCGATCGTAAAACCGACGCCATCAGAGAGGTAGCTTTGGCCAATCTGGGACATCGAGGCGCTGGTCGGGGAGACGGTAGTGCCGTTGGTGATCCCAATCAGAATACCGCGGAAGGCCAGCATCCCTGCTAAGGTGACAATAAACGACGGGACTTTACGGTAGGCCACCCACCAGCCGTTCCACGCACCCAGCAGCAGACCCAGTACCAGCGTGACCGCAATCGTCAGCGGCAGCGGCCAGCCGAGCCAGACGTCAAAAATTGCCGCCACGCCGCCGAGCAGACCCATCATCGACCCTACCGACAGGTCAATTTCCGCTGAGATAATCACAAAGACCATCCCCACCGCCAGGATCCCGGTGATGGCGGTCTGACGCAGCAGGTTAGAGACGTTACGTGCGCTCAAATAGGAGCCATCGGTCATCCAGGTAAAGAACAACATGATGACGATAATGGCGGCAATCATTACAAAAACTTGCAGATTCAGCGATTTAAGTCCTGCGAACGCACCGGGCGTCGGAACAGCGACTTTGATATCAGACGGGTTGCTTTTCGACATGGCGTTCGCTCCTTAAGGCAGCTTCCATCACCTGCTCTTGCGTCAGGTTCTGGTTGTTCAGGTTGGCTTTGAGTTTCCCTTCATGCATGACCAGCACGCGGTCGCTCAGCCCCAGCACTTCAGGCAATTCGGACGAGATAACAATGACGGCAATCCCTTGCTGCACAAGCTGGTTGATCAGCTTGTAGATTTCATACTTCGCGCCGATATCGATCCCGCGCGTGGGTTCGTCCAGAATTAAAATGCGCGGATTAAGCAACAGGCAGCGTGCCAGAATCGCTTTCTGCTGGTTGCCGCCGCTCAGGCGACCTATCGCCAGTTCCGGCGAGGAGGTTTTCACCTTGAGCCTGGCAAGTGACTGAAGAATACACTGCTGTTCTGCGGCATCATCCAGGCTGCTCAGCGCGCCGGAAAACTGGCTGAGCGCCGCCAGCGTGATATTTTTTCCCACCGCCATGACCGGCACGATGCCGTCTTTTTTGCGGTCTTCGGGCACCATGGCAATGCCTTTGGCAATGGCCTGCTGGCAGTTGTCGATTTTTACCGGCTGACCGTCGATATAAATTTTGCCTTCCCAGCGCCCCGGCCAGACGCCAAACAGACACTGCACGGCCTCGGTTCTTCCCGCACCCACTAAACCCGCAATACCGAGAATTTCGCCACGGTGCAGCGAGAAGGAGAGGTTATCCACGCGCTTGATGTGGCGGTTAACGGGATGCCACGCCGTCAGGTTTTCCACGCGCAGGAGTTCTTCGCCTATGGTGTGTGGTTCGTTGGGATACAGTGCGGTGAGTTCGCGACCCACCATCATGGTGATGATGTCATCTTCGCTCATGCCTTCTGCTTCACGCGTGCCAATGTGCTGCCCGTCGCGGATGACGCAGATGGTGTCGGAAATAGCTTTCACCTCATTGAGCTTGTGCGAAATATAGATGCAGGCGATACCGTGGTTTTGCAGATCGCGGATGATATTGAGCAGAACGGCGGTTTCCTGTTCGGTGAGCGAGGCGGTTGGCTCGTCGAGGATCAGCAGGCGTACCTGTTTATTTAGCGCCTTGGCGATCTCCACCAGCTGCTGCTGGCCCAAACCTAAGTCGCCCACGCGCGTATCCGGTGAGATAGCGAGACTCACCTGGGCCAGCAGTTTTTCGCAGCGCAGCGTCATGGTGTCGTAATCCAGTACGCCGTGGCGCGAGAGTTCGGCCCCAAGAAAGATATTTTCCAGCACGGTAAGGTGCTTCACCAGTGCCAGCTCCTGGTGAATGATAGCGATGCCTTTACGTTCGGTATCACGAATGTGCGTGGCCTGAAGCACCTCACCGGCAAAGACGATTTCGCCCTCGTAGCTGCCGTGCGGATAGATCCCGCACAGCACCTTCATCAGCGTGGATTTCCCCGAGCCGTTTTCGCCGCACAGCGACATCACTTCGCCGGGGTTCAGCCGCAGGCTTACGTTGTCGACCGCTTTCACCGCCCCGAAGGCTTTGGTGATGCTTTTCATTTCAAGTAAATAAGACATAACTGCTCCGCATAGCCCGACAGATGAACAGGGCAGGTCGATGCGCCCCCGCCGGGCAGGGGCTGCGCTGGATTACAGTTCACTCTTCTTATGGAAACCGTCTTTCACCACCGTGGCGTCAATATTCTCTTTGTTGACTTCGATAGGGGTAAGCAGGCGAGCTGGCACGTCTTTCAGGCCGTTATTTAACGTCGCGTCTGCTTTAGGTTGCTGGCCATTTCCCAGCTCAACGGCAATTTCGGCGGCCGTATTGGCAAGCTCGGTAATGGGCTTATAGACCGTCATAGTCTGGGTACCCGCGATAATGCGTTTTACACCCGCAAGGTCGGCGTCCTGTCCGGAAATAGCGACTTTCCCGGCCAGACCCTGCGCGCTCAGCGCCTGAATGGCGCCCCCCGCAGTGGCGTCGTTAGAGGCCACCACTGCATCGATTTTGTTGTTATTTGCGGTCAACGCGTTTTCCATAATTTTCAGCGCGTTTTCCGGTAACCAGCCGTCAGCCCACTGGTCGCCGACGACTTTAATTTTGCCCTCGTCGATATACGGCTTCAGCACTTTCATTTGTCCCTGACGGAACAGTTTGGCGTTGTTATCCACAGGTGAGCCGCCCATCAGGAAATAATTCCCTTGAGGCACTTTTGCGATCAAGCTTTTAGCCTGTAATTCACCCACCTTTTCATTGTCGAACGAAATATAATAATCAATATCCGCATTATTAATCATGCGGTCATAAGCCAGGACTTTTATGCCTTCCTGTTTTGCTTCTTTCACCACGTTGCTTAATACCTGGCCGTTATACGGGATAATGACCAGCACATCGACGCCACGGTTGATCATATTCTCAATTTGCGACATTTGCGTCTCTTCGTTGCCGTTAGCGGACTGAACGAACACCTCCGCGCCGAGAGATTCCGCTTTTTTAACAAAGATATCGCGATCTTTTTGCCAGCGCTCCAGGCGTAAGTCATCAATCGCCATGCCGATTTTGACCTCTTTGGCGTGGCCGGCAAAGCTTGCAAGCAGGAGAGTAGTGCAGAGCGTTAGGGTCAGGTTCTTTATCTTCATAATTATTAGGCCTTTTTGTAGGGGTATGTGTAGCTGAGATAAAAGAAACATTCACTGCTGAGACGCAGCAAATTTTTAACGTGGAAAGGCCTGCTGGCAATTACAGATTTTTATCTTCTCATTACGATATTTGGTTTATTTCTGAATTTATGACCGCGATCGGATTTTAAAAAGCGTAACCTATTAATTACATTTGATTCTGGAATGCGCGCCGAAAAATAGTTTGTCTGCATATTATTTTGCGAGCCAGCGCACAATTGCGCATTCTCTCAATAGCAGTGTGAAATAACGTAATTGAGCAACCTCCAATGTCTATTCACTATTACTCCAGAAGCAAGACCACGCCGCATACCCTGATTATGGAGCTCAATATGCAAGCTTATTTCGACCAACTCGATCGCGTTCGTTTCGAAGGCACGAAAACGACCAATCCTTTAGCATTTCGTCACTACAACCCGGATGAGCTGGTGCTGGGTAAGCGCATGGAAGATCACTTGCGCTTTGCCGCCTGCTACTGGCACACCTTCTGCTGGAACGGTGCCGATATGTTCGGCGTGGGCTCTTTTGACCGTCCATGGCAACAGCCGGGCGAGGCCATTGAGCTGGCGAAGCGTAAAGCCGACGTCGCGTTCGAGTTCTTCCATAAGCTGAACGTACCGTACTACTGTTTCCACGATGTTGACGTGTCGCCGGAAGGGGCGTCGCTGAAAGAGTATCTGAACAATTTTGCGCAGATGGTCGACGTGCTGGCTGAAAAACAGCAGCAAAGCGGCGTGAAGCTGCTCTGGGGTACGGCTAACTGCTTTACCAACCCTCGCTATGGCGCGGGCGCGGCAACCAACCCGGACCCGGAAGTCTTCAGCTGGGCGGCAACCCAGGTGGTGACTGCGATGAACGCCACGCATCAGTTGGGTGGCGAGAACTACGTTCTCTGGGGCGGTCGTGAAGGCTATGAAACGCTGCTGAATACTGACCTGCGCCAGGAGCGTGAGCAGATTGGCCGCTTTATGCAGATGGTTGTGGACCACAAGCACAAAATCGGCTTCCGCGGTACGCTGCTGATTGAGCCAAAACCACAGGAGCCAACCAAGCATCAGTACGACTACGATGTCGCCACCGTGTATGGCTTCCTGAAGCAGTTTGGTCTGGAAAAAGAGATCAAAGTGAACATTGAGGCTAACCACGCCACGCTGGCGGGCCACTCGTTCCATCACGAAATCGCCTCTGCGATTGCGCTGGGCATCTTCGGATCGGTGGATGCGAACCGCGGCGATCCGCAGCTGGGCTGGGATACCGACCAGTTCCCGAACAGCGTCGAAGAGAATGCGCTGGTGATGTACGAAATCATCAAAGCGGGCGGTTTCACCACCGGCGGCCTGAACTTCGACGCCAAAGTGCGTCGCCAGAGCACCGATAAATACGATCTGTTCTACGGGCATATTGGCGCGATGGACACCATGGCGCTGGCGCTGAAGGTGGCGGCCCGTATGATTGAAGACGGTGAGCTGGATAAGCGCGTGGCGAAGCGCTACAGCGGCTGGAACAGTGAGCTGGGCCAGCAAATTTTGAAAGGTCAGTTATCGCTTGCGGAGATCGCGAAGTACGCTGAACAGCATCAGTTGGCACCGCAGCATCAGAGCGGCCATCAGGAACTGCTGGAAAACCTGGTCAATCACTACCTGTTCGATAAATAACAGCATTCATGCCCGGTAAGCGCAGCGCCGCCGGGCATTTCTGTCAAAGGAGTCACCACATGTATATCGGGATCGATCTTGGCACGTCGGGGGTGAAAGCCATCCTGTTAAGCGAGCAGGGCGATGTGTTAGCCACGCAGACTGAAAAGTTGCAGGTTTCACGCCCGCAGCCACTTTGGTCGGAACAAGATCCAGAGCAGTGGTGGCAGGCGACGGACCGCGCGATGAAAGCCTTAGGTGAGCAGCACAGCCTGCGCGACGTGAAAGCGCTGGGCATTGCCGGGCAAATGCATGGCGCCACGCTGCTGGATAGCCAGCATCGCGTTCTGCGCCCGGCTATTCTCTGGAACGATGGCCGCTGTGCGGAAGAGTGCGCGATCCTTGAGGAGCGTGTGCCTGCGTCCCGCGAGATTACGGGCAACCTGATGATGCCCGGTTTTACCGCGCCAAAACTCCTGTGGGTGCAGCGCCATGAGCCTGAGATTTTTCGTCAGGTGGCGAAAGTTCTGTTGCCGAAAGACTACCTTCGTTTTCGCATGACGGGGGATTTTGCCAGCGACATGTCTGACGCCGCGGGCACGATGTGGCTCGACGTGGCGAAACGGGACTGGAGCGAAGCGATGCTGGATGCCTGCCAGCTGACGCGCGATCATATGCCTGCGCTGTTTGAAGGCAGTGATATCACGGGCGCTTTGCAGCCTTCTGTTGCTGAACGCTGGAATATGCCAGCCGTACCTGTCGTTGCCGGCGGTGGCGATAATGCGGCGGGTGCGGTCGGCGTGGGGATGGTGGAGACAGGACAGGCCATGCTCTCGCTCGGCACTTCCGGCGTCTATTTTGCCGTCAGTGACGGCTATCGTAGTAACCCTGAAAGCGCCGTACACAGCTTCTGCCACGCGTTGCCGGGTAAATGGCATTTGATGTCGGTGATGCTGAGCGCGGCTTCCTGCCTCGACTGGGCGGCAAAGCTGACCGGAATGGCGGACGTCCCGGCGCTTATCGCAGCGGCACAGCAGGCGGATGATACTGCCGGTGCGGTCTGGTTTTTACCGTACCTTTCCGGCGAGCGGACGCCGCATAACAACCCGGAAGCGAAAGGGGTCTTCTTCGGCCTTACCCATCAGCACGGCCCGGCAGAGCTGGCGCGCGCGGTGCTTGAAGGGGTCGGCTATGCGCTGGCGGACGGCATGGATGTCGTGCATGACTGTGGCCTGACGCCATCCAGCATTACGTTAATTGGCGGCGGGGCACGAAGCAGCTACTGGCGGCAGATGCTTTCCGATATCAGCGGGTTGCAGCTGGACTATCGTACTGGGGGAGATGTTGGTCCGGCGCTCGGTGCGGCACGGCTGGCGCAAATTGCGCTGAACCGGGATAAACCACTGCCCCAGCTTTTGCCCCAGCTGCCGCTTGAACAGCAGCATCGTCCTGATGCGAAAAATCATGCTCGCTACGCTGAAAGACGAGACGTTTTCCGCAAAATCTATCAGCAGCTTTTACCGCTAATGTCATAAACAGGAGCCGGGTGGCGCTAACGTTTACCCGGCCTGCCAGCCTTCAACCGGGTTAGCTCACAAACCTGCGTGTATCGATGCGTTGCAGCAGCATTGAGAGCAGCAGGCTGACAACCAGCGTAACGGTAAATATCCAGACAATATCCAGCACCGGCCAGCTTTTAAGCTCAACGCCGCGGGTGCGCAGGGCGTGGATCACCAGCGCGTGAAAACCGTAAATGCCCAGCGAGTGGCGAGAGATAAACCCCAGCACCGGAAGCGGGCGGGCATTCAGGGTGTTTTTAAACAGGGTCAGCAGCGAAACCGCGCAGATAAAGACCATCGGCCCGCAGTAGAGATACCAGGTATCGGCAAAGTTTCCGCGCCATTGCAGCTCGTGCAGCGTCCCTCGAGAGATAATAAACACACCGGCGATAAATGCTGCCGCGCAAAGCCAGTTTATTCCTCTCTTTTGCGTCTCCATCATGCCGATGGCGCGCCCCAGCATGCCGTACAGCACGTAATAAAACGTATCGCCGTTGATATAGAGGTTAACGGGCAGCCATTCAAAGCCATCAATTTTCTGTGAGACGGTATTCGGGTTTGCCACGATCCCGATTATTACCATCAAGGCCAGCAGCATTTTACCGCTAACGTTTTTTACCTGAATTAACGGCGAAACCAGATAGATAACCATTATCGCGAAGAAAAACCACAGATGATAGAACACTGGTTTTTGCAACAAATTGAGCAGGGAACGTTCAGCATTAATTGAAGTGAACAGGATGATATAGAGCAGCGAAATGGCGCTGTAAAACAGCAAACAGGAGACAATACGGATGAAATGTCTCGGCTGCGCGCTACGCTCGCCAAAAAAGAGAAAACCGGAAATCATAAAGAACAGCGGGACGCTCACGCGTGAGGCTGAGTTCAGAATATTGGCGACATCCCAGTTAACAGGGCTGATACTGTGCGCGTTCGTGACATACCAGGTCGTAGTGTGGATCATCACCACCATCAGACAGGCTATTCCCCGCAGGTTATCAATCCAGTTAATTTTTGACTGCATCAGTTCCTCTGTATTCCTGATAAAGAAAGTGTGACTGCGATTGCGTAAAACTTTTCCCTTGGAAAATTCTGAGTTTAGCCAGGCTGTCTTGTCGGGAGCTGGCGAGATTCGCAGAATGTTGAACATTAATCTATAAACGTGTTGCTACTAAAAATAACAGCCACTGACCAGGGCGGTAATAAAAATGATGATGAAGCGTGGGGCGTCACTCTTTCTGCTGCTTTTATTAGCAGGGTGCAGTGCTTCTCAGGAGGCTCCAGTCCAAAAAGCGCAGCAGGGGAAAATGAGCCCGGAGCGTTCCCTGAATATGGAACAGCTGTGCAGGGATCAGGCGGCTCACCGCTATAATTCCGAAGCACAGAAAATTCATATTAACGGCTTCGAGCGCTTTCAGGGCAGCTATGAACTGAAAGGCTATACGGCGCGTAAAGAGGGCTTTGTCTGCTCTTTTGATGCAGACGGCCAGTTTTTACATCTCTCAATGCGCTAAATTGCTCGTATAAGCAGCAACCAGAGCCTTCGCAGGTTCTGGCTGTAGGGCTTATTCCCCAATTTTCCCTAAACAACCCCGTTTCGTACTGTATATCTTGCAGCCAGCGGGTATACTGATCCCTTCCATTTAAAACCACACGTATCCAGCACGAAATACTATGCAAAAGTTTGATACCAAGACCTTCCAGGGCCTGATCCTGACCTTACAGGATTACTGGGCTCGTCAGGGCTGCACCATTGTTCAACCTTTGGACATGGAAGTTGGCGCAGGCACCTCACACCCGATGACCAGCCTGCGCGCGTTAGGGCCAGAGCCAATGGCGACCGCCTATGTGCAGCCATCCCGTCGTCCGACCGATGGCCGTTACGGCGAAAACCCAAACCGTTTGCAGCACTACTATCAGTTCCAGGTGGTGATTAAGCCATCACCCGACAACATTCAGGAACTGTACCTCGGGTCACTGAAAGAGCTGGGTATGGATCCGACCATTCACGACATTCGTTTCGTGGAAGATAACTGGGAAAACCCAACGCTGGGTGCCTGGGGTCTGGGTTGGGAAGTGTGGCTGAACGGCATGGAAGTGACCCAGTTCACCTACTTCCAGCAGGTTGGCGGTCTGGAATGTAAACCGATCACCGGCGAAATCACCTATGGTCTGGAACGTCTGGCCATGTACATTCAGGGCGTAGACAGCGTTTACGACCTGGTCTGGAGCGACGGCCCGCTGGGTAAAACCACCTACGGCGACGTGTTCCATCAGAACGAAGTGGAGCAATCCACCTATAACTTCGAATACGCGGACGTGGACTTCCTGTTCACCTGCTTCGAGCAGTACGAGAAAGAAGCCCAGCAGCTGCTGGCGCTGGAGACTCCGCTGCCTCTGCCTGCCTACGAGCGTATTCTGAAGGCTGCCCACAGCTTCAACCTGCTGGATGCCCGCAAAGCGATCTCCGTGACTGAACGTCAGCGCTACATTCTGCGTATTCGTACCCTGACCAAAGCCGTTGCTGAAGCTTACTACGCGTCCCGTGAAGCCCTTGGCTTCCCGATGTGCAACCGAAACAAATAAGAGGCGGCCATGTCTGAGAAAACTTTCCTGGTGGAAATCGGCACTGAAGAGCTGCCACCAAAAGCCCTGCGCAGCCTGGCTGAATCTTTCGCTGCGAACGTCACTGCTGAGCTGGATAACGCTGGCCTGGCGCACGGTAAAATTGAGTGGTTTGCTGCACCGCGTCGTCTGGCGCTGAAAGTGGCAAATCTGGCGGCGTCTCAGCCGGATCGCGAAGTTGAAAAACGTGGCCCGGCCATTGCCCAGGCGTTCGACGCGGAAGGCAAGCCGAGCAAAGCGGCTGAAGGCTGGGCGCGCGGCTGCGGTATCACCGTCGATCAGGCCGAACGTCTGACCACCGACAAAGGTGAATGGCTGCTGTATCGTGCCCATGTGAAAGGCGAAAGCGCGGAAGCGCTGCTGCCAGATATGATTGCGACCTCGCTGGCTAAGCTGCCGATTCCTAAGCTGATGCGCTGGGGCGCGTCTGACGTACACTTTGTGCGTCCGGTTCACACCGTGACCCTGCTGCTGGGCGATACCGTTATTCCGGCGACCATTCTGGGCGTGGCGTCCGATCGCGTGATCCGCGGCCACCGCTTTATGGGCGAGCCGGAGTTCACCATCGACAATGCTGATCAGTACCCGCAGATCCTGCTGGAGCGCGGTAAGGTCATTGCTGACTACGAACAGCGTAAAGCCAAAATCAAAGCTGACGCCGAAGAAGCGGCGCGCAAAATTGGCGGTAATGCCGATCTGAGCGATAGCCTGCTGGAAGAGGTGACCTCTCTGGTCGAATGGCCGGTTGTGCTGACCGCGAAATTCGAAGAGAAATTCCTGGCCGTTCCGGCTGAAGCGCTGGTGTACACCATGAAGGGTGACCAAAAGTACTTCCCGGTTTACGCCAACGACGGCCAGCTGCTGCCAAACTTCATCTTCGTCGCGAACATCGAATCGAAAGATCCGAGCCAGATTATCTCCGGTAACGAGAAAGTGGTGCGTCCACGTCTGGCGGACGCCGAGTTCTTCTTCAACACCGACCGTAAAAAACGTCTGGAAGATAACCTGCCGCGTCTGCAAACCGTACTCTTCCAGCAGCAGCTGGGTACGCTGCGCGACAAGACTGACCGTATCGCGGAGCTGTCCGGCTGGATTGCCCGTGAAATTGGCGCGGACGTTAACCACGCTACCCGCGCGGGCCTGCTCTCCAAGTGCGACCTGATGACCAACATGGTGTTCGAATTTACCGACACCCAGGGCGTGATGGGCATGCACTACGCGCGTCATGACGGCGAAGCGGAAGACGTGGCTGTGGCCCTGAACGAGCAGTATCAGCCGCGCTTTGCCGGTGACGATCTGCCGTCTAACCCGGTTGCCTGCGCCGTGGCGATTGCCGATAAGATGGACACCCTGGCGGGTATCTTCGGTATCGGTCAGCATCCGAAAGGCGACAAAGACCCGTTTGCGCTGCGTCGTGCTGCGCTGGGCGTGCTGCGCATCATCGTAGAGAAGAACCTCAATCTCGATCTGCAAACGCTGACCGAAGAAGCGGTCCGTCTGTACGGCGATAAGCTGACCAACGCGAAGGTTGTGGATGATGTTATCGACTTTATGCTCGGTCGTTTCCGCGCGTGGTATCAGGACGAAGGTTACTCCGTTGATACCATTCAGGCGGTGCTGGCGCGTCGTCCGACCCGTCCGGCAGATTTCGATGCGCGTATGAAGGCGGTATCCCACTTCCGTACGCTGGAAGCGGCGTCTGCGCTGGCCGCGGCCAACAAGCGTGTATCCAACATCCTCGCGAAATCCGACGAGACGCTGAACGAACGCGTAAACGCTGCAACCCTGAAAGAGCCGGAAGAGATTTCTCTGGCGATGCAGGTTGTGGTGCTGCGCGACAAGCTGGAGCCGTATTTCGCGGAAGGTCGCTACCAGGAAGCACTGGTGGAGCTGGCGGAGCTACGTGACGTCATCGATGCCTTCTTCGAGAAGGTGATGGTGAACGTGGAAGATAAAGAGCTGCGTATTAACCGTCTCTCGATGCTTGAGAAACTGCGTGAGCTGTTCCTGCGCGTGGCGGATATTTCGCTGCTGCAATAATGTAAAAAACCCGCCCCTGACAGGCGGGAAGAACGGCAACTAAACTGTCTCTCTTCGCCAATGGCGCCATAACTGCGTTGGCTGCGCTCGTTCACCCGAATCACTTACTAATGTAAGCTCATCGGGATTCGCTCGCTTGCCGCCTTGTTCTGACGTCATTGGCTTTAAGATACTTTTCCTTATTTACATTTACACTCTCTCAAACACCGTCGCGATCCCCTGACCCAACCCGATACACATCGTCGCCAGTCCGAACTGGGCATCTTTGCGTTCCATCAGGTTGATCAGCGTGGTGCTGATACGCGCCCCGGAGCAGCCCAGCGGGTGACCGAGGGCGATCGCGCCGCCATTGAGGTTAATCTTCTCGTCGATCTGATCCATCAGCCCCAGATCTTTAATGCACGGCAGGATCTGCGCGGCGAACGCTTCGTTCATCTCAAAGAGGTCGATATCACTTGCGCTCAGCCCCGCTTTTTTCAGCGCCAGTTTTGACGCCGGGACCGGACCGTAACCCATGATGGAAGGATCGCAGCCCACGACTGCCATCGAACGCACGCGGGCGCGTGGCGTCAGGCCTAATTCGCGGGCGCGGCTTTCGCTCATCACTAACATGGCGGCGGCACCGTCGGACAGGGCAGACGAGGTGCCCGCCGTTACCGTGCCGGTGACCGGATCAAACGCCGGACGCAGGGTTGAAAGCGCTTCAACAGTGGTTTCAGGACGGATAACTTCGTCGTAGCTGAACTGCTTCAGTACGCCGTCTGCGTCGTGACCGCCGGTTGGGATGATCTCATTCTTAAAGGCACCAGACTGCGTGGCGGCCCAGGCGCGGGCATGCGAGCGCGCGGCAAAGGCATCCTGCATTTCACGGCTGATGCCGTGCAGACGGGAGAGCATCTCGGCGGTCAGGCCCATCATACCGGCGGCTTTTGCCACGTTACGGCTCATGCCCGGATGGAAATCGACCCCGTGGCTCATCGGCACGTGGCCCATGTGCTCCACGCCGCCCACCAGACAGGCCTGCGCATCGCCGGTCATGATCATCCGTGCCGCGTCGTGCAGCGCCTGCATCGACGAACCGCAAAGACGGTTGACGGTGACCGCCGGAACCGAATGCGGGATCTCCGCCAGCAGAGACGCGTTACGGGCGATGTTGAAACCCTGCTCCAGCGTCTGCTGGACGCAGCCCCAGTAAATATCGTCCAGCGCAGCAGGGTCCAGCGCCGGGTTACGCGCCAGCAGGCTACGCATCAGGTGCGCCGAGAGATCTTCCGCACGCACGTTACGGAATGCACCGCCTTTTGAACGGCCCATCGGGGTGCGAATTGCATCAACAATGACAACCTTTTCCATTGTGACTCCTTAAGCCGTTTTCAGCGTGCCAACCGGACGGGCTGGCTCAACTGCTGGATAGTAGGGTTCGTTATGGCGCGCTTTGTTACGCAGACCTTCCGGCACCTCATAAAGCGGACCGAGGTGCTGATATTGCTGAGCCATATCGAGATAGCGAGCGCTGCCGAGCGTATCCAGCCAACGGAACGCGCCGCCGTGGAACGGAGGGAAGCCGAGGCCGTACACCAGCGCCATATCCGCTTCTGCCGGGCTGGCGATAATGCCTTCTTCGAGGCAACGCACTACTTCGTTGATCATCGGGATCATCATCCGGGCGATGATCTCATCGTCAGTGAAGTCGCGTTTTGGCTGACTGACGTCGGCCAGCAGGCCATCCACCGCCGGATCTTCTTCTTTCTTCGGTTTGCCTTTGCTGTCTTCTTTATAGCGCCAGAAGCCCAGACCGTTTTTCTGCCCAAAGCGGTTGGCGTCGAACAGGGCGTCAATGGCGTCGCGATAATCTTTCTGCATGCGCTGCGGGAAGCCCGCCGCCATCACCGCCTGCGCGTGATGGGCAGTGTCGATGCCGACAACGTCCAGCAGGTACGCCGGGCCCATCGGCCAGCCGAACTGTTTTTCCATCACTTTGTCGATTTTGCGGAAGTCTGCGCCGTCGCGCAGCAGCTGGCTGAAACCGGCGAAGTACGGGAACAGCACGCGGTTAACGAAGAAGCCCGGGCAGTCGTTAACGACGATTGGCGTTTTGCCCATCTTGCTCGCCCACGCCACCACTTTGGCGATGGTTTCGTCGGAGGTTTTTTCCCCACGGATCACTTCGACCAGCGGCATGCGATGCACCGGGTTAAAGAAGTGCATTCCGCAGAAGTTTTCCGGACGCTTCAGCACGCTTGCCAGCTCGCTGATAGGAATGGTGGAGGTGTTAGAGGCCAGCACGGTTTCCGGACGTACCTTGTCTTCGGTTTCGGCCAGCACCGCTTTTTTCACTTTCGGGTTCTCGACGACCGCTTCAACCACCACGTCCACACGGTCGAAACCGCTGTATTCCAGTACTGGCTGGATGGTGGAGATCACGCCTGCAAGCTTCAGACCGTCAATTTTGCCGCGCTCAAGCTGTTTATTCAGCAGCTTGGCCGCTTCGGTCATGCCCAGCGTCAGGGATTTCTCGTTGATGTCTTTCATCACTACCGGCACGCCTTTCCATGCAGACTGGTAGGCGATGCCGCCACCCATAATGCCCGCGCCGAGTACCGCCGCGTGTTTTGGCGTTTCAACGTTTTTGGTGAGTTGTTTGGCTTTGCCCTTCACGAACTGATCGTTAAGGAAGATACCAACCAGCGCGCGGGCTTCGTTGGTGTGCGCCAGCGGGACAAAGCTCTGGTTTTCCAGCTTCAGGGCTTCATCACGGCCCAGACGGGCTGCCGCTTCAATGGTTTTCACCGCCGTGATCGGCGCCGGGTAGTGTTTACCCGCCGTCTGCATCACCATGCCCTTGGCGATGGTGAAGCTCATGGTGGCTTCAATTTTGCTGAGCTTCAACGGCTCCAGCTTTGGCTGACGTTTGGCTTTCCAGTCGAGATCGCCGTTAATCGCCTGACGCAGAATGGCTACAGCGCCTTCAATCAGTTTTTCAGGCTTAACCACGCCGTCCACCAGACCGATTTTCTGCGCCTGTTCCGCGCCGACATCTTTACCTGCGGCAATGATTTCCAGCGCGCTGTCGGCACCCAACATGCGCGGCATACGCACCGAGCCACCAAAGCCCGGCATAATGCCCAGTTTGGTTTCCGGCAGGCCGATGCGCAGGTCTGGGGTCGCCAGACGGTAATCAGTGGCTAACACGCATTCGCAGCCGCCGCCCAGCGCGTAACCGTTAACGGCAGAAAGGGTCGGGACAGGCAGATCTTCCAGACGATTAAAGACGCTGTTCGCAAAGTGCAGCCACTGGCTCAGCTGTTCTTCGGGCACCAGGAACAGCGACAGGAATTCGGTGATATCCGCGCCAACGATAAAGGCCGCTTTGTTGGAGCGCAGCAGCAGCCCTTTTAAATCTGATTGCTTTTCAAGTACATCCAGCGCCTGGCCAAGACTGGCCACCGTCGCGGTATCAAGCTTGTTCACTGAGCCGGGGGCATCGAACACCAGTTCGGCAATGCCATCTTCCAGCCAGTCTACGTACAGGGTGTCGCCTTTGTAGAGCATGTCGGTCTCCTGAATCCAGCAATTGGATCTGGTCATACCAGATGAAACGGAGTGTGGAATTTATGTTAATAAAATGCAAATTAGTCATTAAGAAATTGCTGCGCTGATCACGGTCGGTGGAAATCACGCAGCCGGAGTGAGGTGTGCTAAGATGCGATGACTTGAGGTCAAAAAAACGAAAGGAAGAATGATGGACTCACTGGCTTCGCTTTATAAAAATCATATCGTTACCCTACAGGAACGTACCCGCGATGTACTGGCCCGCTTCAAGCTGGATGCCCTGCTGATCCACTCCGGCGAGCTGATGAATACTTTTCTTGATGACCACGCTTATCCCTTCAAGGTTAACCCGCAGTTTAAAGCCTGGGTGCCTGTCACGCAGGTTCCAAATTGCTGGCTGCTGGTGGATGGCGTGAACAAGCCGAAACTGTGGTTCTACCTGCCGGTCGATTACTGGCACAACGTGGAGCCGCTGCCGACCTCATTCTGGACCGAAGAAATTGACGTGATTGCGCTGCCAAAAGCAGACGGCATTGGCAGCCAGTTGCCAGCGGCGCGTGGGAACATCGGCTACATTGGTCCGGTTCCTGAGCGTGCGCTGGGTCTGGATATTCCGGCAGATAAACTCAACCCGAAAGGCGTGCTGGATTATCTGCACTACTATCGCGCCTACAAGACCGACTACGAACTTTACTGCATGCGTGAAGCGCAAAAAACGGCGGTGAATGGCCACCGTGCGGCGCACGAAGCGTTCCAGTCCGGTATGAGCGAGTTCGATATCAATCAGGCCTACCTGACGGCGACCGGCCACCGCGATACCGACGTGCCGTACAGCAACATCGTGGCGCTGAATGAACATGCCTCGGTTCTGCACTACACCAAACTGGATCATCAGGTTCCGGCTGAGATGCGCAGCTTCCTGCTGGACGCGGGGGCTGAGTACAATGGCTATGCGGCAGACCTGACCCGTACCTGGGCGGCGAATACGGATACTGATTTTGCGCAATTGATCAAAGACGTGAACGACGAACAGCTGGCGCTGATTGGCACCATGAAGGCCGGAACCAGCTACGTGGATTATCACATCCAGTTCCATCAGCGCATCGCTAAACTGCTGCGTAAGCATCAGATTGTCAAAGACATGAGCGAAGAGGCGATGGTTGAGAACGATCTGACCGGGCCATTTATGCCGCACGGTATCGGCCACCCGCTGGGTTTACAGGTTCATGACGTCGCGGGCTTTATGCAGGATGATACCGGTACGCACCTGGCGGCACCGTCTAAATATCCTTATCTGCGCTGCACCCGCGTTCTGGCGCCGCGTATGGTATTGACCATTGAGCCGGGCATCTACTTTATTGAATCCCTGCTGGCGCCGTGGCGGGAAGGGCAGTTCAGCAAGCACTTCAACTGGGAGAAAATTGAAGCGCTGAAGCCGTTTGGCGGCATTCGTATCGAGGATAACGTGGTTATTCACGAGAACAGCATTGAGAACATGACGCGAGATCTGAAGCTGGCCTGATGGAAAGCTGGCTGATACCGGCCGAGCCGGTCACCTTTGTTGAGGAAATCAAGAAAAGCCGCTTTATCACGCTGTTGGCGCATACTGACGGCGTGGAGGCGGCGAAGGCGTTCGTCGAGTCCGTCCGCGCGCAGCACCCCGATGCCCGCCATCACTGTGTGGCGTGGGTCGCAGGGCCGCCAGACGACTCACAGCAGCTCGGGTTTTCTGACGACGGTGAACCGGCGGGTACGGCCGGAAAACCGATGCTATCCCAGTTGATGGGCAGCGGCGTGGGTGAAATCACCGCTGTCGTGGTCCGCTACTACGGGGGCATTTTGTTAGGCACCGGAGGGCTGGTTAAAGCCTACGGAGGGGGTGTCCAGCAGGCGCTTAATCTGCTGATAACAACCCGCAAAACGCCACTTACGGAATATACTTTGTTATGCGATTACGCCCAGCTATCGGGTATCGAAGCACTGCTTAAACAGTTTAACGGCGTCATCGCACACAGTGATTATCAGGCAATGGTGCAATTACGCGTGGCGCTTCCTCAGGCGGAACTGGCTGCTTTTTCAGCAAAACTCGCTGATTTTAGTCGCGGTTCATTGCAATTACTGCCGATTGAAGAATAATCCCCACCTCACAATTTTGAATACCTAAGGAAGCGGCAGAGATGCATTTTCGTGCCATTACCCGAATCGTTGGATTGCTGGTCATACTTTTCTCCGGGACAATGATCATTCCCGGACTGGTGGCGCTCATCTACCGGGACGGCGCGGGGCGTGCATTTACGCAAACCTTTTTTGTCGCGCTGACGATTGGCTCCCTGCTGTGGTGGCCAAACCGCCGTGAGAAAGGTGAACTGAAATCCCGGGAGGGTTTTCTGATCGTGGTCCTGTTCTGGACGGTACTGGGAAGCGTGGGTGCGCTGCCGTTTATCTTCTCTGAACAACCGAATCTCACCGTCACGGATGCGTTTTTTGAATCGTTCTCCGGATTAACGACCACCGGGGCCACCACGCTTGTGGGGCTGGATTCACTCCCGCATGCAATTCTCTTTTACCGGCAGATGCTCCAGTGGTTCGGCGGTATGGGGATCATCGTGCTGGCGGTGGCTATCCTGCCGATTCTGGGCGTCGGGGGGATGCAGCTTTACCGGGCTGAAATGCCTGGCCCGTTGAAAGATAACAAGATGCGCCCGCGTATTGCGGAGACGGCGAAAACCCTTTGGCTTATTTATGTCCTGCTGACGGTGGCCTGCGCGCTGGCACTGTGGTTTGCGGGGATGCCTGCGTTTGATGCCATCGGGCACAGCTTTGCCACTATCGCTATCGGCGGGTTCTCCACCCACGATGCCAGCGTTGGGTACTTCGACAGCCCGACGATCAATACCATCATTGCCATCTTTTTGCTGATCTCAGGCTGTAACTACGGTCTACACTTCTCGTTGCTTAGCGGACGGAGCCTGAAGGTGTACTGGCGCGACCCGGAATTCCGGATGTTTATTGGCGTCCAGTTGACCCTGGTGATCATCTGTACCCTGGTACTGTGGTTCCACGATGTCTATAACTCGGCGGTCACGACCCTGAACCAGGCCTTCTTCCAGGTGGTATCGATGGCGACAACCGCCGGTTTCACCACGGACAGTATTGCGCGTTGGCCGCTGTTCCTGCCGGTGCTGCTGTTGTGCTCTGCGTTTATCGGCGGCTGTGCCGGGTCGACGGGCGGCGGCCTGAAGGTGATCCGTATTCTGCTGCTGTTCAAGCAGGGGAACCGTGAACTTAAACGTCTCGTCCACCCGAATGCGGTTTACAGCATCAAGCTGGGCAATCGTGCACTGCCGGAGCGTATCCTCGAAGCGGTGTGGGGATTCTTCTCCGCTTATGCGCTGGTCTTTATTGTCAGTATGCTGGCGATTATCGCCACGGGCGTGGATGATTTCTCTGCCTTCGCCTCTGTGGTGGCAACGTTAAACAACCTGGGGCCGGGGCTGGGTGTCGTGGCGGATAATTTCGCCAGTATGAACCCGGTGGCAAAGTGGATCTTAATCGCCAATATGCTGTTTGGTCGTCTTGAGGTCTTTACGCTGCTGGTGCTGTTTACCCCAACATTCTGGCGTGAGTAAGGAGACATTGGTGAAAACGTTAATTCTTTTCTCAACGCGTGATGGGCAAACGCGTGAGATTGCTTCATATCTGGCTTCTGAACTCAAAGAGCTGGGCATTTATTCTGATGTGGTGAACCTGAATCGTACTGAACAGATTGCCTGGCAGGATTACGACCGTGTGGTCATTGGCGCTTCAATTCGTTACGGTCATTTCCATCCGGCGCTGGATCGCTTTGTGAAAAAGCATACGGCGGAGCTCGCTAAGCTGCCCGGCGCGTTTTACTCGGTCAACCTGGTTGCCCGTAAAGCAGAGAAGCGTACACCGCAGACTAACAGCTATACGCGTAAGTTTTTGCTGAGCTCGCCATGGCAGCCCGATATCTGTTCTGTCTTTGCGGGCGCGCTGCGTTACCCGCGTTACCGCTGGTATGACCGCTTTATGATCCGCCTGATCATGAAGATGACGGGCGGGGAAACGGATACGCGTAAAGAAGTGGTTTATACCGACTGGGATCAAGTGGCCAGTTTTGCCCGTGAAATTGCACGTTTAACGGACGATTCGCGGGTTAAATAAGCGTTGAGTTTGAAAAGTGAGCGAACGAAAAGTTTTTTGTATTTAGTGCTTGTCACTTCAGAAGAACTCCCTATAATGCGCCTCCACTGACACGGAACAACGGCACGCACGCCGCCGGGTCAGCAGAGAAAAGCAAAATAAACGCTTGACTCTGAAGTGGGGAAGCGTAATATGCACACCCCGCGCCGCAGCGAAAACGTAGCGGCACTGCTCTTTAACAATTTATCAGACAATCTGTGTGGGCACTCAAAGTGACATGGATTCTTAACGTCGCAAGACGAAAAATGAATACCAAGTCTCTGAGTGAACATACGTAATTCATTACGAAGTTTAATTCACGAGCATCAAACTTAAATTGAAGAGTTTGATC
>NZ_JADCLG010000010.1:0-71150 GCF_014982425.1 Enterobacter cloacae complex sp. I1M
GCGAAGCCGCCACCCGGCAACGTTCTCAATGATACGTCTTAACAATCTCCAGTACGCCGTTAATAATAAACTGCACGCCCATACAGACCAGCAGGAAGCCCATCAGACGGGAGATAGCTTCAATCCCCCCCTTGCCCACCCAGCGCATAATCGCCCCGGAGCTGCGCAATGACCCCCAGACGATAATGGCGATAAGCGCAAAAATGATCGGCGGCGCAACGGTAATAACCCAGTGCGGAAAAGTAACACCATCACGCACCGTTGAGGCGGAACTGATGATCATCGCAATCGTTCCCGGCCCCGCCGTGCTCGGCATGGCTAACGGCACAAACGCGATATTGGCGCTCGGTTCGCTTTCAAGCTCCTCCGATTTGCTTTTGGCTTCCGGAGATTCATGCGCTTTATGCGCCGGGAACAGCATCCGGAAACCAATAAACGCCACAATCAGCCCACCGGCGATACGCAGACCGGGAATCGAAATACCAAAAGTATTCATCACCAGTTGTCCGGCATAATAAGCCACCATCATAATCGCGAAGACGTAGACGGAGGCCATCCTCGACTGCTGGTTGCGCTCCGCGCTGTTCATGTTACCCGCCAGCCCCAGAAAGAGCGCCACGGTCGTTAACGGGTTCGCCAGCGGAAGCAACACCACCAGCCCAAGCCCCACTGCTTTAATCAAATCCAACATAATGCACCGCAGTCCTTATCCTTATTCATTACCGCAATTATAGGGGGAAAGTCTCGTCCTGAGCTATCCGCGCAACGTAACCATAATTGTCTCGCGTAACTAATAACCCCAGATTATCTATATGATTTAAAAGCGTACAGAAAAAGTTCCTGAAGCGTTTTAGCATTTCGTGGCATCGGCTGATCCATTCAGTTGACTTATACTTGCCTGAGCAATAATATCTGCCGTGACTAAACTACTTGCCAGGGCAACCATTGTGAAAAGCACCAGTGATCTCTTTAACGACATAATCCCACTGGGTCGTCTTATTCATATGGTTAACCAGAAAAAAGATCGCCTGCTCAATGACTACCTGTCACCGCTGGATATCACCGCAACACAGTTCAAAGTGCTGTGTTCCATTCGCTGCGAAGTGTGTATCACGCCGGTTGAGCTGAAAAAGGTGCTCTCTGTCGATCTGGGTGCGTTAACCCGCATGCTGGATCGTCTCGTCTGCAAAGGATGGATAGAACGAAGCCCTAACCCGAATGACAAACGTGGCGTACTGGTGAAACTGACCAGCGATGGCGCGGCCATGTGTGAGCAATGTCATCAATTAGTAGGACAAACACTGCACCAGGAACTGACAAAAAACTTAACGGCAGATGAAGTGGCAACGCTTGAGCTTTTACTCAAGAAAATCCTGCCGTAAACAGAAAAAGAGGTATGACGATGTCCAGACGCAATACTGACGCTATCACCATTCATAGCATTTTGGACTGGATCGAAGATAACCTGGAATCTCCACTCTCCCTTGAGAAAGTGTCGGAGCGTTCAGGTTACTCAAAATGGCACCTGCAACGGATGTTTAAAAAAGAGACCGGCCATTCATTAGGACAATATATTCGCAGCCGTAAGCTGACGGAGATTGCCCAAAAACTGAAAGAAAGCAATGAGCCGATCCTCTATCTGGCGGAACGCTACGGATTTGAATCGCAACAAACCCTGACGCGTACGTTCAAGAACTACTTTGACGTGCCGCCTCATAAGTACCGTATTACCAGTATGCCGGGTGAATCCCGTTATCTGTATCCGCTAAAACATTGCAGTTAATCATCGCCTGTTAAGACGTAACCGAGGAAATCATGAAATTTATCGTCTCCGCCACCCTCACCTTGCTGGTGCTGGTTTCCGGCCAGAGCTTCGCGGAGCAAACCCCCAGTGCGGGGCAGCAAAATAATCGTGACACCATGATTATGCCGTCCACGCAAAACCAGTCGCCCTGGGACTTCAATCACATGGGCGCTGGCAGCGACAAATCCGACGAATTAGGCGTGCCGTATTATAATCACGACCTGTAATTCGTTTTTGCCCCGCTAATGCGGGGCTTTTTTCTGCCTTAACTCCGCACCCGCGTCGCCCGACGCACCCGCAAGCCAAAGACGTTGATATACAGCCCGGCCATAATCAGCCCTGCGCCACACAGTTGCAGCGCGCTGAGCGTTTCATCCAGCAACAGGGCGGCGCTGGCAAGCCCGACCACCGGTACCAGCAGCGATAACGGCGCCAC
Organism: Enterobacter cloacae complex sp. I1M; assembly: GCF_014982425.1. Lineage (NCBI taxonomy): Bacteria > Pseudomonadati > Pseudomonadota > Gammaproteobacteria > Enterobacterales > Enterobacteriaceae > Enterobacter > Enterobacter cloacae complex sp. I1M. The sequence goes on from NZ_JADCLG010000010.1 coordinate 2,241, forward strand.
GCGCCAGGTTTCATAGCGCCCGAGCAGCGATCCCCAGATGCCGTAGCCAATGATTGAGGCGACTAATGCCAGGTAGATCAGCGACAAAATGGTCGTCAGGTCGATCTCCACCAGGCTTTTCAGCATCACCTGCGGTCCATCCAGAATAAACGACGCGGCCATAAACGGCACAATGGGGATCAACGCGCTCCAGACCACCAGCGACATGATTCCAGGACGCGACTCATGCTGCATTATCAGCTTGTTAAAGATGTTGCCGCACGCCCAGCTCAGCCCCGCCGCCAGGGTGAGCATAAAGCCCAGCAGCGCGACATGCTGACCGTTGAGGCTGCCTTCTATCAGCACCAGCACGCCAAAGACCGCAAGGCTAATGCCCGCCAGCTGTTTGCCCTGCAAACGTTCGCCAAAGACAAACGCGCCGAGAATAATGGTAAAGAAAGCCTGCACCTGAAGCACCAGCGAAGCCAGACCCGCAGGCATACCGAATTTGATAGCGCAAAAAAGAAACGCAAACTGACCAAAGCTGATGGTGAGGCCGTAGCCCAGCAGAAGCTTCAGGGGAATCTTTGGGCGGGCAACGAAAAGCAGCGCCGGGAAGGCCACCAGCAGGAAGCGCAGACCCGCCAGCATGAGTGGAGGCATGTTGTGCAACCCCATTTTGATGACCACAAAATTGAGTCCCCACACCACGACAACCAGTAACGCTAACAGCCCGTCTTTCCGCGTCATTTTCCGCCCCTGAATTATTAAATTTTTGTAAACACTTCAAGGTAACAGAAAAAATACCCCCGCGAGAAGATCATTAATTCTGGTACTGAGGAGAAGCACTTGCGGATAAATTGGGTGCTATACAAGCTGCCGATCCCATGATAATCCTGTAATAACACAACAAAAAAAGCATAAGCATTTGTCGGGCAGGAAAATGAAACCATCAATCAGGCGCTCAACCGCAGCGCTGCTGGCATCGTCATTGTTATTAACAATTGGCCGCGGGGCAACGCTGCCCTTTATGACCATATATCTCACACGCGTGTACGATATGAGCGTGGAGAATATTGGCTATGCCCTTACCGTGGCGTTGACCATTGGCGTGGTGTTTAGCCTGGGGTTTGGCATCCTGGCGGACAAGTTCGACAAAAAACGCTATATGCTGGTCGCCATCGTGGCCTTTATCGCCGGGTTTGTGGCCATTCCGCTGGTGAATAACGTGACGCTGGTGGTGTTGTTCTTTGCCCTGATTAACTGCGCCTATTCCGTCTTCTCAACGGTGCTGAAAGCGTGGTTTGCCGACGTGCTGACCTCCAGCGAAAAGGCGCGCGTTTTCTCACTCAACTACAGTTTCCTGAACATCGGCTGGACGATTGGGCCGCCGGTTGGCACTCTACTGGTGATGTACAGCCTGCAACTGCCGTTCTGGCTGGCGGCCTTCTGCGCCGCACTGCCGCTCGGGTTTATCCATTTCTTTGTGCAGAAAAGCGTAGCGTCTGACAGCGTGGAGGAAAAAGCGCCGTGGCAGCCCTCGGTGCTGCTGAAGGACCGGGCGCTGTTCTGGTACACGCTCTCCGGCCTGCTGGCGTCCTACGTGGGCGGATCGTTCGCCAGCTGCATTTCCCAGTACGTCCTCGCCGCGTATGCGGACAGCGATTTCGCAGAAAAGGTGGTGGCCGTTGTGTTGCCCGTCAACGCGGTGGTGGTGGTCACCCTGCAATACGCGCTTGGCCGCAAGATCTCCGCAAGCAACATCCGCCCGCTAATGACAGCCGCAACGCTCTTTTTCATCCTCGGGCTGGGCGGGTTTATGCTTTCCGGCGAGAACCTGATTTACTGGGGGATTGCGGCGGCGATTTTCACCCTGGGTGAAATTATTTATGCCCCGGGTGAATACATGCTGATCGACAATATCGCCCCGCCGGGCATGAAGGCGAGCTACTTCTCCGCCCAGGCGCTGGGCTGGCTGGGCGCGGCGGCGAACCCGATGATCACCGGGCTCATCCTGACCCATCTGCCGCACTGGTCGTTATTTATTATTATGATGGCCGCCATCATTGCGGCGTGGCTGATGGTTTTGCGCGGGATGCGCGTGAAAAGTGAAGATAGCGTGTCGGGTGGCGCTGCGCTTACCCGACCTACGAAACCCTAATCCCACGCCGGGTAAGGCTAAGCCCCCACCCGGCAAATCCAACAGCCTAGTGGTGCAACATCTCCTCCACCACCTGCTCTTTGTACATCTCGTTCGGGTAGTAGGTCGGCCAGTTATCCATCTCTTTCAGCAGCGCCTCGTGGGAGGTGTTGCCCATAAAGATATGGAAGTGTGAAGAGGCTTTCGGCCCGATGGTATGATCGCTGAACTGCACAAACTTAGGCGCCTGGCTTGCCTTATCCTTACATTCAAACAGGTAGCGCACGCCTTTTTTCCCCGACGCATAGGTCAGAATTTTATAGCCGCTGTAGTCGTAGCGGCAGCTGCTCACCGTTTTGCCTCTGTGGAATTCCATCACGTTGTTTTCAATGCCGATGGCGTCCACGTCCGTCGCGTAGCCCTTACGGTAGTAGGCTTTCACCTCGGCAGCGGATTTTTCCCCCTTCAGCGCTTTCTTTTCGAAAACCGGATCCAGCGAACCATCAAGCAGGAACGGGTAAACAGACTGCCAGGTCCCGTCCCAGTCAGACAGCGTCCTGTCCCTGACGTCTTTATCCTCAAAGACGCCGTTTGCCGCCTTCTGTTCCGCCTCCGTCATCTGATGACCGTGCGAATGGGCAAAAAGCGAGCCGCTTACCAGCAGCGTTCCCAGAGTCAGCGCAATTTTTCCAAGTTGTGCAGCCACAGCAAAACCCTCATTCCGTGTTATAAGAATGAGGATGTTATAGTATAACATTTCAGATCGCAACCAGTCCGCGAACCCCCTCCTGCTCCATGTTCTCACCGCGCCCCTGCTGGACGATGCTGCCGCGCGACATCACCAGATAGCTGTCGGCCAGCTCCGCCGCAAAATCATAAAACTGCTCCACCAGCAGGATCGCCATATCCCCCCGGTTCGCCAGGCTGCGGATCACCTGCCCAATCTCTTTAATCACCGACGGCTGTATACCTTCCGTGGGTTCATCCAGGATCAGTAACCGTGGACGGCTCGCCAGCGCGCGACCAATCGCCAGCTGCTGCTGCTGACCACCGGAAAGATCGCCTCCGCGACGGTGTTTCATCTCCTTCAGCACCGGGAAAAGCTGCCAAATCTCCTCCGGCACGCTCCTTGCGTTTCCCGCGGAGAAGCGCGACAGTCCCATCAGCAGGTTTTCTTCTACGGTCAGACGCGGAAAAATCTCCCGCCCCTGCGGAACATACGCCACGCCGGACTGCACCCGCTGGTGCGGTTTACTGTGAGTGATGGTCTTTCCCTGCCAGACCACCTCCCCGGCTTTCACCGGGATCAGCCCCATCAGGCACCTCAGCAGTGTGGTTTTCCCCACCCCGTTGCGCCCCAGCAGGCAGGTAACTTCCCCGACCACCGCCTCAAAGCTCACCCCGCGCAGAATATGACTTCCGCCGTAGTACTGATTCAGCTCGTTAACCTGTAACATCCCCTCTCCTTAGCGTCCCAGATAGACGTCAATCACCTGCTCATTGGCCTGTACCTCGCGAAGCGAGCCTTCGGCCAGTACGCGCCCCTGATGCAGCACCGTGACGTGGTCGGCGATGGTCTCGACGAAGCCCATATCGTGCTCAACCACCATCAGCGAATGCTTGCCTGCCAGAGTTCGGAACAGCTCGGCTGTGTATTCCGTCTCTGCGTCGGTCATACCGGCGGCGGGTTCGTCCAGCAGCAACAGATGCGGATCCTGCACCAGCAGCATGCCGATCTCCAGAAACTGCTTCTGCCCGTGGGAAAGCAGCCCGGCGCGGCGATCGCGCTCGCTGCCAAGCCGCAGCAAAACCAACATCTCGTCAATGCGGTCGCGCTGCTCGCCGCTGAGTTTTGCCCGCAGGCTCGCCCAGACGGACCTGTCGGCTTTCATGGCGATTTCGAGGTTTTCCCCTACGGTCAGCGCTTCAAACACGGTCGGTTTCTGGAACTTACGGCCAATGCCCTGACGGGCAATGGCCGCCGGTTCAAGGGCTGTCAGATCGATGGACTGATCGTAAATAGCCTTCCCGCTTTTTGGCCGGGTTTTGCCGGTGATCACGTCCATCAGCGTAGTTTTACCGGCGCCGTTAGGGCCAATGATGCAGCGCAATTCTCCAATGCCGATATTAAGTGAGAGATCGGTCAACGCCTGAAAACCATCGAAACTGACGTTAATGGCCTCAAGCTGCAACACAGGATCGGTCTGCTCACGGTAACGATCGCCCGGTAGCTGGCGGGTAAAGAGTCCTTCAGAGGGCTGCATTAATTATCTCCCTTACGAAACAGACCGAACACGCCGCGCGGTAAAAAGAGCGTCACGGCGATGAAAATCAGCCCAAGAAACAGTTGCCAGTACTCCGGCATCGCCACGGTGAAAACGCTCTTCGCACCATTGACCAGCGCCGCACCAATCACCGGGCCTACCAGGGTGCCGCGCCCGCCCAGCGCCACCCAGATGGCCGCTTCAATCGAGTTGGTCGGCGACATTTCACCCGGGTTGATAATACCCACCTGCGGAACGTACAGCGCCCCCGCCAGACCACACAGTACGGCGGAAAGCGTCCAGACCAGCAGCTTGAAGCCGCGCGGATCGTAGCCGCAGAACGTCAGACGGTTTTCCGCATCGCGCACCGCCGTTAAAATGCGGCCAAACTTACTCTTCGCCAGCGCGTAGCCTGTGCCCAGGGCCAGAAGCAGCAGCATGACCGTTGCGAGAAACAGCGCGATCCGCGTGGTAGTCGCCGTAACGGAAAACCCGAGCAGCGTGGTAAAGCCGGTAAAGCCGTTATTGCCACCAAAACCGGTTTCGTTGCGAAAGAACAGCAGCATGCCCGCATAGGTCAGCGCCTGGGTCATGATGGAAAAATAGACCCCTTTTATCTTCGAGCGGAAAGCAAACCAGCCGAAGACCAGCGCCAGCAGGCCGGGGATCGTCACGATTAACACCAGAGCCCAGGCGAAATGCTGCGTTCCCCACCAGAACCAGGGCAGTTCGCTCCACGAGAGAAACGACATAAACGCGGGCAGCCCGTCCCCGGCCGCCTGGCGCATCAGGTACATGCCCATCGCATAGCCGCCCAGGGCGAAGAATATGCCGTGCCCCAGCGAGAGCATACCGGCATAGCCCCAGACCAGATCGAGGGCCACGGCGACAACCGCGTAGCAGAGGATCTTGCCGATAAGCGTCAACATCCACGTCGAAACGGCCAGCGGATGGGTTGCGGGTAACAGCGCGAGAAAAGGCAGCACCAGCAGCGCCGCGACCAGCAGACTGCCGAAGATTTGCGCGGTGCGCGGTGCCCTGCGCGCCAGTGTTAAGGTCAATGGCTGGCTCATCAGTCTGTCACCCTCCCTTTAAGTGCGAATAACCCCTGCGGACGTTTCTGGATAAACAGAATGATCGCCACCAGAATCAGGATCTTGCCCAGCACGGCGCCCATCTGCGGTTCAAGAATTTTATTGAAGATCCCCAGACCAAAGGCCGCCGCGACGCTACCGGCCAGCTGGCCGACGCCGCCGAGCACCACCACCAGGAACGAATCGATGATGTATCCCTGGCCCAGCTCCGGCCCCACGTTCCCCAGCTGGGACAACGCCACGCCGCCCAACCCGGCAATGCCGGACCCGAGGCCAAATGCCAGCATATCTACCCGTCCGGTGGGAACGCCGCAGCAGGCCGCCATGCTGCGGTTTTGCGTCACCGCCCGCACGTTGAGACCCAGACGCGTTTTGTTCAGAATGAGCCAGGTGAAGAACAGCACCAGCAGTACAAAGCCGAGCACCACAATACGGTTCCAGGGCAGCGTCAGGTTGGCGAAAACCTGCACCCCGCCGGACAGCCATGCCGGGTTAGCGACCTCAAGGTTCTGAGCGCCAAAGGTCATGCGGACCAGCTGGATAAGCATCAGGCTGATCCCCCAGGTGGCGAGCAGGGTTTCCAGCGGGCGGCCATAAAGATGGCGTATCACCGTGCGCTCCAGCACCATTCCGATGCCTGCGGTCAGGCAAAACGCCACCGGCAGCGCCACCACCGGATAGAGCGCCAGCCACTGAGGCATCCACTGCGCCATTACCTGCTGCACCATCCAGGTGGCATACGCCCCGAGCATCAGCATTTCACCGTGAGCCATGTTAATCACCCCCAGCAGACCATAGGTGATAGCCAGCCCGAGCGCGGCCAGCAAGAGTACCGACCCCAACGACAGGCCCATGAAGGCCTGCCCCAGCAGTTCGCCCCACATCAGCCGGTGCTGAATACGCTCCAGGCTCTCAGCGGCGGCGGCACGTACCCGTGCGTCCGGCTCGGTTTGCGTCCGGGTGAACGGCGTCAGCGTGGCCTGCACGTCCGGATCGTCAGACTGTCCCAACAGCTCAACAGCCTTGAGCCGTACTTCAGCCTGTGGGCTCGTCAGCTGGAGGTTTGCCAGCGCCAGCATCAGCGACTGTCGGGCGACGTCGTCCGTTTCGCTACTGGCCCGCTGTTGCAGAAAGCCGAGCATATCCGGCTGGGCGTCACGCTGAAGTTGCCGCGCGGCATGACGCCTTTCGGTGACACTGTCACTGACAAGCTGATGCGTCGCCAGCGCCGTGACGGTTAACACGCGCAGTCGGTTGGTCAGCCGCACGGCTTTGGTCGTGCCTTCAGCGCTTTTTGCCGCGCCCAGGGCAACCATTTCGCCGTCGATGCGGGTAAATGCCTTCTTCTGGCTGTCGGTATAAAGGTTCTCCTGTTGCAGCGCCTTAAGCAGCGGCAAACGTGCAGGTTCCGGCGTGGCTGCCCAGCGGGTCAGCATGGCGGTTTGCTGGCTGCGGCTAGCGGCAACGAAATCATCGGCATCCGATGCCTGCGCCATCCCTGGCAGCAGTCCGGTAAGCCACACAATCGCAATCATCATGCGTATGGCGTTCATGACGTCTCTCCCTGGTGGTGGCTTAGTTGCTGGCGGTTTTCATCGGCTGATCAGGCTTTTTGTCATTCCCGGCGATAAACGGGCTCCACGGCTGAGCGCGTACCGGCTGTTCGGTTTGCCAGACGACGTTGAACTGGCCGTTGCCTTCAATTTCACCAATCATGACGGGCTTATGCAGGTGGTGGTTGGTGGCGTCCATGGTCAGCGTAAAGCCGGACGGTGCGTTGAACGACTGGCCCGCCATTGCCGCGCGCACTTTGTCCACGTCGGTTGTTCCCGCTTTTTCAACCGCCTGCGCCCACATATGCAGGCCAACGTAAGTCGCTTCCATCGGATCGTTGGTGACCACGTTATCGGCATTCGGCAGCTTATGGGCTTTCGCGTAGGCTTTGTAAGCCGCGACAAAGGTCTGGTTGGTCGGGTTGTCGACGGATTCAAAATAGTTCCACGCCGCCAGGTTACCCACCAGCGGTTTGGTATCAATGCCGCGCAGTTCTTCCTCGCCCACCGAGAACGCCACCACCGGCACGTCCGTGGCTTTCAGCCCCTGGTTCGCCAGTTCTTTATAGAAAGGCACGTTGGAATCACCGTTGATGGTGGAGACCACTGCCGTTTTGCCGCCCGTGGAGAACTTTTTGATACTGGCGACGATGGTCTGGTAATCGCTATGTCCAAATGGGGTGTAGACCTCTTCAATATCTTTATCTTCAACGCCTTTCGAGTGCAGGAAGGCGCGCAGGATCTTGTTCGTAGTGCGCGGGTAAACGTAGTCCGTACCCAGCAGGAAGAATCGCTTCGCACTGCCGCCGTCCTCGCTCATCAGGTACTCCACCGCCGGGATCGCCTGCTGGTTAGGCGCCGCGCCGGTATAGAAGACGTTAGGTGACATCTCTTCACCTTCATACTGCACCGGATAGAACAGCAAACCGTTCAGCTCCTCAAAAACCGGCAGAACCGATTTACGCGATACGGAGGTCCAGCAGCCAAACACCACGGCGACCTTATCCTGGCTCAGAAGCTGGCGGGCCTTTTCGGCAAACAGCGGCCAGTTGGATGCCGGGTCAACCACCACCGGCTCCAGCTTTTTCCCGAGCACGCCGCCTTTAGCATTGATTTCATCGATGGTCATCAGGGCGACATCTTTCAGGGGCGTTTCTGAAATGGCCATCGTGCCGGAGAGAGAGTGCATAATCCCGACTTTAATGGTCTCTGCGGCCTGGACGCCAAAGCTCATTCCCATGGCGATGACGGAGGCGGACAAGGTGAACGCTTTAATAAAGGTACGACGGTGCATATTTTCACTCCTGAAAAGAAAGCTGTGCGAAGACGTCCGTTACCGCCGGACGCAGAAAAAAGTAACGCCAGTTTCAGGAGAGCAAAAACAGTGCCAGGTTGCAGAGACAGGATTTTAAAGGGATCGAAGAGAGGAGTGACGGGAAACGACTCAGAATGGTACAGCGCTGCACTGTAATAATGCAGCGCTGTAAACGGCGTTACCAGACGTCGCTGGCGATTTGCGTCACCAGGCGAACTTTATCCCACTGCTGGGCTTCGCTCAGGCTGTTACCCTCTTCCGTAGAAGCAAATCCGCACTGCGGGCTGAGGCAAATCTGCTCTTTCGCCACGTAGCGCGCAGCCTCTTCCAGACGCGCTTTCACCCCTTCCGGGTTCTCCAGTTCACCGTGTTTGGTGGTGATCAGCCCCAGAACCACCTGCTGTTTACCCGGGCGCACAAAACGCAGTGGCGCGAAGTCCCCGCTACGGTCGTTGTCGTACTCCAGGAAGAACGCGTCGACGTTCACCGTGCCGAACAGCACCTCCGCCACCGGCTCATAGCCGCCCTCGGAAATCCAGGTTGAGCGGAAGTTGCCGCGGCAGACGTGCAGCCCGACGGTCAGATCGTCCGGTTTGCCCTCCAGCGCCTTATTCAGCACCCGCGCATAGGTCCGGGCAAGTTCGTCTGCATCGTCACCGCGCTCGCGGATCTGGCGGCGCTGGTCCTCCGAACAAAGATAGGCCCAGACGGTGTCATCCAGTTGCAGATAGCGGCAGCCTGCATCGTAAAAGGCCCGAATGGCATCGCGCCAGGTGGTCGCCAGATCGGCAAAGTAATCCTTCAGATCCGGGTAGACCGTAGCATCAATATCCTTGCGGCCACCGCGGAAGTGCAGCACACTCGGGCTCGGAATGGTCATCTTCGGCTGTGCATTACCGCTAATGCTTTTGAGGTAGCGGAAATCTTCCAGCATAGGATGATCGCCGAAGCCCAGTTTGCCCGTTACGCGCACGCCATGGGCTTTAGTCTGCACCCCGTTGAACTGAATGCCCTGCTGGGAATCATAACGCTCCACGCCCTGTAGCCCGTCAAAGAAGTCAAAGTGCCACCAGGCGCGGCGGAATTCACCGTCCGTTACCACATGCAGACCGCAGGCGCACTGCTGCTCGACAACATGACGAATGGCCTCGTCCTCAACCGCGCGAAGCTGCCCGGCATCGATTTCACCGCTGGCAAATTGCAGACGGGCCTGTTTAATGGCATCCGGGCGTAAAAAACTGCCGACTACATCGGCGCGGTACGGGGCATGGTGTCGCTGCATGGAAATCTCCTCTGTCTGTCGGCGTTAATTGCCCACAGTGATAATTCATCTCTTGAATCTTTAGACTTCTGGATGTCTAAACGTCCTGAAAAGATGTCATACCGGCTCGCCGCCGACAAACGAGAAAATTTCATCTGTGTTGAAATAAATTCATGTTCACAGAGCGGGTGATGAAGATCCTGCAAACGCGAACCGCTCATCTTCCCAGCCGGTCATGCCCCCGAGCATAATCTTAACCGGCAGACCCAGACGCGCCAGCTTTAGGGCCGCCCTGTCCGCCCCGTTGCAGTGCGGGCCTGCACAATAGACGACAAACAGCGTGCCCTCCGGCCACGCTTTCATCCGCTCTGCGGTGATCTGGCTCCAGGGTAAATGCAGCGCGCCGGGCAGATGCCGCCGGGCAAAATGTTCAGGCTTTCCGACAACGTGCAGCAGAACAAAGTCCTGCTCACCGCCGGATACCGCGTGATGGACATCGGCGCAGTCCGTCTCGACACTCAGACGACGCAGAAAATGTCCCACAGCTTCCTGCGGCTCAGCAGCCGGAAATTCAGTAACATAGCTCATGAATCTTCCTCATTTGTGGTGTTTGTGTTAACACTACTCTATCCCTTAACTCAGCCCATGAATGCGTCCGCCTATGCCAGAAAACAGCAAAAAGATGACAAACTTAAGACATCCCTCGCCGCGCGCGGTCGTGCTGGCATATGACGGTTTATGTACCTTTGAGTTTGGCGTGGCGGTAGAAATCTTTGGCTTGCCGCGCCCGGAGATGGGCGATGACTGGTATCAGTTTGCCGTGGCGAGCGTGGATGATGGCGAACTCCGGGCAACGGGCGGGATCCGTATTCTGGCCGATGGCGATCTGGGTCTGCTGGAGACGGCGGATCTGGTTGTTGTTCCCGGCTGGCGAGGGCTGGACGAACCCGTACCGGAAGCGCTCTGCCAGGCGCTCCGCACGGCGCATGCCCGCGGCTGCCAGCTACTCTCGATCTGTTCTGGCGTTTTCGTTCTGGCAGCCTCAGGCCTGCTTGACGGGCGGAAGGCAACCACCCACTGGCGCTATACGCAAGCGCTGAAAACACGCTATCCCGCCATTACCGTGGTCGAAGATGTGCTCTACCAGGACGAAGGCGATATTCTCACTTCCGCCGGAAGCGCCGCGGGGATTGATCTGTGCCTGCACGTGGTGCGCCGGAATTATGGTATGGAAGTGGCAAACCGCGTGGCGCGTCGGCTGGTGATCCCGCCCCATCGGGACGGCTCGCAAACCCAGCAGCTTAGCCGACCGGTGGCTCAGTTGCGGGAGAGCCAGCGCCTCGGCCAGTTGTTTGATTATCTTCACCAGCATCTGGCTGTTTCCCATACCGTCGAATCGCTGGCCCTGCGGGTGGGTATGAGTCAGCGCACCTTTCTGCGCCGTTTCCAGGACGCGACCGGAACAACGCCCGCGCGCTGGTTATTGACTGCGCGATTGCAGCGGGCAAAAGATTATCTCGAAAACAGTCGGCTCAGCATCGACAATATTGCGGAACAAACCGGATTTGGACAAAGCGCCACGCTGCGCCACCATTTCCGGCAGCAATTTGCGCTTTCACCCGCGCAATATCGCAAACAATTTTTACAGCCGGTACGATAAACGGGCAAAAAAAAACCGCCATAATCTGGCGGTAAATGCTTGCATGGATAGATTTGTATTTTGGTATCTACGCTCCGGTATTCCATACCGGGATGTGGATCACCTGCAATCTACCACTGTGAGCCTCAACGAAGCATAAACGAATCGATTAACCCGCTTTAGTATTAATTTGCAGATAACGCATCAGCCCCTGCTCTGCACTCTGGCGGGCATCATCATTAATCGCTTCGAGATAAAACGCACGAGAGACCCCATACGGCGCCTGCTCGGATGGGTAAACAGCGAACTGGAAGGTTTTGCCCCTCGCCTTATTGGTACAGCCCAGCTCCCAGCGATCTTCACTTACCTGGGTGCTATTACATTCGACACGTCCGTAATCGCTGGTTAAATACGATCCGACACGGCTTTTTGCTGACTGAATATATTCTGGTTCTTCATTTGAATAGATGCTGGCCGCAGCACCCACCGCAACCACTACGCCCAGAAGTGATAGCACGATTATTTTTTTCATTTATTCGATCCAATCCTTAGCCAGAAAAATCTTATTGTAAATGATTTCCCAATAAATCTAGCTTCTCTTTGCATACCAGAAATGGGAGTTTACAACGGCGATATTGCTTTTAAGAATAGTCTTAAGTGAGTTTTATGGCGACCACAATTTTTGACAGTCTATTTTCTCAAATTTAAAGAGTCGAATAATTACTCTATGAAATTATCCCTACGATGACCGTAGCGTATTTTCGGGGGTAAAAGATGTTCAGAAAAGGCTTTTCGCTACTGCTGCTGATTAGCGCCCTGTTCTCGGGTCAGATTATGGCGGAGCACAAAGGACATGAATTTCTGTACGTGAAAAACGCCGACCATCAGCTTCGTCATGAAGCTGACAGCGACGAGTTACGCAGCGCGGCAGAGGAGTCTGCGGAGGGGTTGCGCGAGCACCATGCCTGGCAGAAATCGCGCAAACCGGATACCCACTCTGCGGGTTAGCTGCCTTTACGCTTCGGCAGGGTCTTCATCAAATCGTCAGGGCTGACGGAGGCCACAATGCTGCCCGGAGACGGCATTTTGAAGATGTGATTCTTCATCTTGCCGATAACGTGCATTTCACACGGACGGCAGTCAAACTTCAGCGTCAGTACTTCATCGCCATTCACCAGCTGCATCGGCGTCGCTTTCCAGCTTTTAATATTGCCTTTCGCCTGTTTCGGACAAAGGTTAAAGGCAAACCGCAGGCAGTGTTTGGTGATCATCACCGGCACATCGCCCTTCTCTTCATGCGCTTCATACGCGGCGTCAATCAGTTGCACGCCGTGACGATGGTAAAACGCACGCGCTTTGTGGTTGTAAACGTTCGCAAGGAAAGAGAGATGCGTGTCCGGGTAGACCGGCGCAGGCACCGCTTCGGCCTTACGACTGCCGCGCGGATAGTTTGCCAGGCGTGCTTCATCCAGCATCTCAGCCGTTTCACGGCGGAACTGGTTCAGCAGGCTGTTCGGCACGAACAGCGCATCCGGCAGATTCACCTCAATATTGCGCGCATAATAAATGGTCTGCCCGAGCTTCGCTACGCCATCCTTGAGGTTGCTGAGCGCTTTCTCCGCATTGTTCGCCACCTCGAACAGGCCGTCGAGCGTATGCGTCACGCTGATGCCGTCTTCGCAGGTCATGGTCAGGATCAGCTGCTCTTCCCAGCCACCCAGCGCGATATCCACCGCAATGCGACGCTCGCTGGAGGTCTTGAGCAAGGCCTGCTGCCAGTTGTGATCCAGGTTACGGTTCAGCGCCGCATTCGGGCGGGCTTTGCAAAGGTCGGCAGGCATTTCGTTCGGCCAGACGCGATAACGATTTTCGCCGGTTTTCTCCACCGTATTGGCGCGAAAACCAACCACTTCACGTTTGATCATCACGTTGAGACCATCGCCGTTCGCCAGCGGCTCTGTAACCTGAACGTCAAGATGATCCTTCGCCACTTTCAGCACTTCACCCACCGGCAGACCGATAAACTTCGGTGAATCGAACGCGCCAATATCCCCTTTGCGCGCATTAACGAAATAATCCGTACTGCCGCGGTGGAACGTTTTGTCCGTCGATGGAATAAAGAAATGCTCTGTACGACCGGCGGACGCGCGCGCCAGGTCACCGCGATCCTCGATGATGGCATCCAGCATCTGACGATAATGGGCGGTGATATTTTTCACGTAGCTCATGTCCTTGTAGCGGCCTTCAATTTTGAAGGAGCGTACGCCGGCATCGATCAGCGCGCCGAGGTTTGCCGTCTGATCGTTATCTTTCATCGACAGCAGGTGTTTCTCGAATGCCACCACGCGGCCCTGATCGTCTTTCAGGGTATACGGCAAACGGCAGGCCTGAGAGCAGTCGCCGCGGTTAGCGCTGCGCCCCGTCTGGGCGTGAGAGATATTACACTGCCCGGAATAGGCCACGCAAAGCGCACCGTGGATAAAGAATTCAATGGTCGCGTCGGTGGCCTGGTGGATATCGCGGATCTGGTTCAGGTTCAGCTCACGCGCCAGAACAATCTGCGTAAACCCGACGTCTGAAAGAAACTTCGCCTTCTCAACGGTGCGGATATCGCACTGGGTGCTGGCGTGCAGCTCAATTGGCGGGATATCCAGTTCCAGAACACCCATATCCTGAACGATCAGAGCGTCAACGCCGGTCTGGTAGAGATCGGTAATAAGACGCTGCGCGGGCTCCAGCTCATCATCATGAAGAATGGTGTTCAGGGTCACGAACACCTTCGCCCCGAAACGGTGGGCGAACGGTACCAGTTCGGCAATGTCGCGCAGGCTATTGCTGGCGTTATGACGGGCACCAAAGCCTGGGCCGCCAATGTAGACGGCATCCGCACCGTGAAGAATGGCTTCACGGGCAATGGCGGCGTCGCGGGCCGGGCTTAGCAGTTCAAGATGATGGGGGTGCAGGCGCATACTTCGTCGTTATCCGTTATGGTCAAAATGGCGGCTATTGTAGTCAGAAGTCTGTGCCAGTGAAACCGTTTTGCGACGCTTTAGCGGGGATAATGGATCAGAGAGTGAAAATGCACCGTCCGGGTGCTGCTGTTACGGTACGCGTGCGGTTTATCGCCGGCAAAACGCACGCCGGAATCAGCGTATAGAGTGCGCCAGACACCGTCAATCTGCATGTCCAACTCACCGCTTATCACCACCACGTGTTCAATCACCCCGGCTTCGTGCGGCGTGGACTCACTCAGCGCGCCGGGCGACAGGGTGATGGAGAAATGGTCGAACTTAAGCTGTTCATCCCAGGGGAAAAGCGGTTTCACCACCATCGCCTGCTGCTGCGGATCGAACACCGCCTGCGGTTCGCTCTCTGGAGTGATAAACGCCGAAAAAGGTACGTTCAGCCCGGTGGCAATTTTCCACAAGGTTGAGACCGTCGGGCTGGACTCATTGCGTTCGATTTGCCCAAGCATCGCTTTCGACACGCCCGTCTCTGCCGCCAGTTTCGACAGGCTCCAGCCCCGCGCCTGACGCAGCGCTTTCAGTGTGGTTGCCAGATGTTGAGTGATATCCATAGTTCCTCCTGTTGGGGCAAAGCATACCACTTGTACGCTATAGCGCACAGTGATACCTTATCCCGGACGTTATAACGCACAACGGAGTTCACATGCGATCGACTGCCTCTCTCTTTCCTGCCGTGCTGGCTGGTTTTGTTGCCGTTCTGGTGGGCTACGCCAGCTCTGCCGCCATTATCTGGCAGACGGCTGCGGCGGCGGGCGCCAGTACACAGCAAATCGCCGGATGGATGACCGCGCTGGGGCTCGGGATGGGGATCAGCACGCTTGCATTGTCGTGGTGGTATAAAGCCCCGGTGCTGACCGCCTGGTCGACTCCTGGCGCGGCGCTGCTCGCCACCAGCCTGCAAGGCGTGACGCTGGCGGAAACCATAGGGGTATTTATATTTGCGAATGCGCTGATTCTGCTGTGCGGCGTCACTGGCCTGTTTGCCCGGTTGATGAAACTGATCCCGCACTCGCTTGCCGCCGCTATGCTGGCAGGCGTGCTCTTACAGTTTGGCCTGAAGGCATTCAGCAATCTTGAGGGACACGTGCTTCTTTGCGGCAGTATGCTGGCCGCCTGGCTGGTGGCAAAAGCCGTGGCGCCCCGGTATGCCATTGTCGCCACGCTGCTGGTGGGGGTGTTCGTGGCCTGGGCTGGAGGTGACGTTGTCACGAATAAAATGACGTTATCGGTGATCATGCCGGAATTCATTGCCCCTGCGTTCACCTTCACCAGCCTGATCAGCATCGGCTTACCCTTCTTCCTGGTGACCATGGCGTCGCAGAATGCGCCCGGCTTCGCCACCATGCAGGCATCGGGCTATCCGCTGGCGGTCTCACCGCTGATCGTTGCCACCGGCGGGCTGGCGCTGCTGTTGTCCCCCTTCGGCGTCTATTCCATCTGCATCGCCGCCATCACCGCCGCCATCTGCCAGAGCCCGGACGCCCACCCGGATGCCAGTAAACGCTGGCTGGCAGCGGCGGCCGCAGGTGGGTTTTATCTGCTGGCGGGGGTGTTCGGCGGGTCGATTTCGGGGCTGATGGCCGCCCTGCCGCTGAGCGGCATCCAGACGCTGGCCGGGCTGGCCCTGCTCGGCACTATCAGCGGGAGCTTGTATCAGGCACTGAATCATGAAGCAGAGCGCGACGCGGCGATCGTCACCTTCCTGATGACCGCCAGCGGCGTCACGCTCCTGGGAATTGGCTCCGCTTTCTGGGGACTGGTGCTGGGTGGGATCTGTTACGCTGTCTTCTCACGCCTTCGCCGCGCGTAGCTGTGACGGCGTGATGCCGGTCATGCTGCGAAAACGGTTACTGAAATGGCTGGCGGAGTTAAATCCACAGGCCAGCGCGATGTCGGTGAGCGGCGTGGTCGTGTGCTGAATCAGCGCTTTGGCCTTCTCCATGCGGCGCTGCATGACGTACTGATGCGGCGCCAGCCCCATCGACTGGCGGAACATCCGCGCAAAGTGATACTCACTGAGTGCGGCCTGGCCCGCCAGTTCCGCCAGCGTTAAGGGTTGCGCCAGATTTTCCTCGATAAAGGCCAGCACGTTGCGCAGCACAAACGGCGATAGCCCGCCGGTGACCACCGGTAACTTCCACTGGACGCTGGAATAGTGCTGGACCAAATGCGTCAGTAATAAGGTCGACGCAGTGCTCAGGGTGAGCTGATTGGCGTTTTGCTGCCAGTCGCAGCCGAGCAAAAACTGGCGATAAAGGGCGGTGATTTTCGGATCGCTGCCGAAGATTTTTTCCTCCAGCGTCAGCGATAGCGGTCGTTTATCCCAGATTTTCTCCCCCACGTCCCGCAGGTGTTCATCGGTGCAGTAGAGGTGCACGAACGACAGGTCATCACGAATATCCCATGTGGATTCGCTCTCTTCCGGCATAAGACAAAAACGGTCCGGCCCGCCGCCATTTTTCCAGCCACCCGGCGTTTTTTGATAGCTTTCATAGCCATCCGCCACGTACAGGCTAAGGGTGTGATGGTTGCTTTTCACCGTGATCGTATCGTGCTTGTTGTACCACGCCGCCAGTTGAATGCCAGTATTGAGCGCGACGGTTTCCCGCAGCACTGCATTTTTTTGGCGTAACGTTTCAAAGGTGTCGTAAACGAGAGACATGGCCGTAAACAGGTGATTAATCAGACTGTCAGTCTAAGAAGTGTTGCAGCCTGTTACCAGCCATTGTGCGAGAAAAAAGCGCAAGAATTTGCAAGTCCGGCGCAAGGCGTTGAAAGCCGGGGCCCCCTTCTTTCGCCACACTGTTGTTTTTCGCGGTATGAGAAGAGAGACACCATGAACGCATTACTCTATGGGCTGGTTGTTGTTATCTGGGGCACGACCTGGATCGCCATTTTTTTACAACAGGGACCGGTTGCAGCGCCGGTCTCCATTTTCTGGCGCTTCGCCGTGGCCAGCGCCACGATGATGATCGT
Organism: Enterobacter cloacae complex sp. I1M; assembly: GCF_014982425.1. Lineage (NCBI taxonomy): Bacteria > Pseudomonadati > Pseudomonadota > Gammaproteobacteria > Enterobacterales > Enterobacteriaceae > Enterobacter > Enterobacter cloacae complex sp. I1M. Next base: position 19,488 of record NZ_JADCLG010000010.1, read on the forward strand.
CCTGGTCGCCCTTCGTCGCCTGCGCAGGCTGGCGCTGCGGGATCATCTCTATTGCATGCTTCAGGGTTGCTGCGTTTTCTGTTTCAACTTCTGGTGCTTTTACACCGCCGCCGCCCATATCAATACCGGCCTTGAGTCGGTGATTTTCTCGATGGCCGTGCTGTATAACGCCATCAACAGCTTTATCTTCTTCGGCCAGCGTCCCCCCGCACGCTTCTGGACGGCGGCAGCGCTGGGGCTTATCGGGATCATTACCCTGTTCTGGAACGATCTGCTCGCCAGCGGCTGGAGCGCGTCATTGCTTACGGGCATCGGGCTTTCCGCCCTCGGCACCTACGGCTTCTCGCTGGGGAATATGATCAGCATGCGTCATCAGCGAAACGGGCTGGAAACCATGACCACCAATGCCTGGGCGATGCTGTATGGCACCGTCGTGATGGGCCTTATCGCTCTATTCAGGGGCGAAAGCTTTATGCCGGAATGGACGGTGAGCTATATGGGGGCGCTGCTCTATCTTGCTCTGTTTGGCTCGGTGATTGCCTTCGGCGCCTACTTTACGTTGGTAGGCCGCATTGGTCCCGGTAAGGCCGCGTACAGCACCCTGCTGTTCCCGCTGGTGGCGCTGTCGATTTCAACGGTGTACGAGGGTTACGTGTGGCATATCAACGGGATCGTCGGCCTGCTGTTGATTTTAGGGGGAAATATGGTGATGTTTACGAAACCGGAAACCTGGTTCCGCCGCCTGCTGACGGCATAAAATAACGGCCTGCGTAGATGCAGGCCGTTTTTATTATTTTGCTGTCTGATGGACATCAAACATGGTGGCATCGGTCGCCATATCATCCACAACCTGTTTCAGTGTGGCGAATCCCAACGGCGTGTTCTCGTTGGCAAGCTCTTTACCTTCACCTTTACGAACAACTTTAACTACCGGTTTGTTCGTGGCGGCATCAATCAGCTCACCTTCAAAGAAAAGATGCGTATCCATGGTGCGATGGCCGGTTGCCATCTGCGTACCCGCAACCAGCAGCGCGACGGGCACCACTTCATAGAACTGCAAACCTTCTTTCTCTGAGCTCACACCCGTGATGGCGCCGCGGAAGATCAGGCTGTGTTTGCCCGGCGTCGTCACAATTGGCTTACGCTGGCCAATCGCGTTTTTTAGTGTGTTATTGGTGTAACTCAACAATTCATCAAGCGTTTTTTGCCCAAGCTGTGTGGTTGGCTTTGGTGTCGGATAATAGGTTATCGGGGTCCAGATAATACTGTCGTAGTTCGCCGGATCATAGGAAGGATCGACCCAACGCAAGGTTGGTTTCCCGGTTGCTGATGTCATCTCCTGCAAGTCAGAGTAATCTTTTAAAAAGCCTGAATATTGATCGGGGGCTGCGACTTTTGACGCACAGCCAGAAAGGGCCAACAGGCCAGAAAGCACTGCAACTTTAAAAAAAGTGGAAGTACGCATGATGGAGTTCCGAGTTATCTGCAAGTATGCACTTGAAGTTATAACAAAAAACAGAGGGAAATGTTGTGGCAAAAAATGACGGGGAAGGCACAAATTGTAAAAATAGTGCCCGGACCGGATCCGGGCAGAAAAATATTACTGTTTTATATCTACCTGCCAGAACAGATGTTTGCCGAAGGGATCGATTTCATACCCCGTGACCTCTTTTCTGACTGGCTCAAAAATGGTCGAGTGGGCAATCATAACCGCCGGCATTTGATCGTGCATCATCTGCTGCGCCTGCTTGTACAGCGCCACGCGTTTTTCGCGATCGGTTATCGATTTTGCTTCGGCAATCAGGTTATCAAACGGCTTATAGCACCATTTGGCCGAGTTCGACCCGCCGTTGGCGGACGTACAGGTAAACAGTGGTCCGAAGAAGTTATCCGGATCGCCCGTCGCCGTTGTCCAGCCCATCAGCGCAGCCTGATGCTCCCCGCCCTTCACGCGCTTCAGGTATTCGCCCCATTCGTAGGTCACGATTTTGGTCTGCACGCCTACTTTCGCCCAGTCCGCCTGGATCATTTCAGCCATACGCTTCGCGTTCGGGTTATACGGCCGCTGCACGGGCATAGCCCACAGATCGATGCTTACGCCGTTGGCAAATCCGGCTTCCTTTAACAGCGTTTTCGCTTTTTCTGGATCGTAATCGTAGTCTTTCAGCTCGCTGTCGGCACTCCAGACGCCAGGCGGCAGCAGGTTTTTCGCCGCCGTGCCGGTGCCGTGGAAGACCGCCTCAATGATGGCCGGTTTGTTAATCGCCATCGCCAGCGCCTGGCGCACTTTTACGTTATCCAGCGGCGGCTTTTGCGTGTTAAATGCCAGGAAACCGGTATTCAGACCGTCCTTGCTCATCAGGTTGATATCTTTGTTAGCCTTCATACGCGGCAGATCCGCCGGGTTTGGGAACGGCATCACCTGGCACTCATTCTTCTCGACTTTGGCAAAACGCACCGAGGCGTCCGGCGTGATGGTGAACACCAGTCGATCCAGCTTCGATTTTCCCTGCCAGTAGTCCGGGAAGGCGGTAAAGAGGATGCGGGAATCCTTCTGATATTGCGCCAGTTTAAACGGCCCGGTGCCAATCGGCTGCATATCAACCTTTTCAGGCGTGCCCGCTTTCAGCATGGCATCGGCATACTCCGCCGACAGGATGGAGGCAAAATACCACGCCAGATCGGCAACAAACGGCGCTTCCGGGTGCGCCAGGGTGAAGCGCACGGTGCGATCGTCAATCTTATCAATGGCGGTAATCAGGCTGCCGAACTCCAGACTTTCGAAGTTGGAATAACTGCCGTTGGATACGTTATGGTAGGGATGATTCACATCCTTCTGGCGCATAAACGAGAAAATCACGTCATCCGCGTTGAAGTCGCGCGTCGGCGTGAACAGTTTATTACTGTGGAATTTCACCCCTTTGCGCAGGTGGAAGGTGTAGACCTTACCATCCTCGCTCACCTCCCAGCTTTCCGCCAGGCTCGGCACCAGTTCGGTAGTACCCGGTTTGAAATCGACCAGACGGTTATAAACCGGTACGGCGCTGGCGTCCACGCTGGTTCCCGACGTGTAGAGCTGAGGATTGAAGTTTTCCGGCGATCCTTCGGAGCAATACACCAGCGTTTTTGCCGCGACGGTGGAACTGACCGTCAGCGCAGCAAGCGCCAGCGTTATCATTGTGAATGTGCTTTTCATCATTTATTCCTGTCTTTTTAATTCGACGGCTAATTACTTCTTTTGCCATTTCATAAATAACATTAAAGTGATGGCGCAAACACATGAAAAATAAATACAGAAGGAAACACTATGGGCTCAGAACTCTCCAGACAATTAACCCAACGCTTTTTCCGCTATCTCGCCATCACCAGCCAGAGCGACCCGAAAGTCAAAACCCTGCCCTCCACCCCGGGCCAGCACGACATGGCGCGGGAGCTGGCGAAGGAGCTGGAAACGCTGGGGTTAGACGATATTGTGATTGATGAGTTCGCCACCGTTACCGCCGTAAAAAAAGGCAATATTCCCGGCGCGCCGCGGATTGGTTTTATTACCCATATCGATACCGTTGACGTCGGTTTATCCCCGGATATTCATCCACAAATATTAACCTTTACGGGAGATGATCTCTGCCTGAATAAAGAAAAAGATATTTGGTTGCGCGTAAATGAGCACCCGGAAATTCTGGCTTATCCTGATGAGGAGATTATTTTCAGCGACGGAACCAGCGTATTAGGCGCAGATAATAAAGCGGCCGTCACCGTGGTCATGACGGTGCTGGAAAACCTCACCGCTGAACATAAGCATGGCGATATTGTGGTGGCGTTTGTGCCCGATGAAGAGATTGGTCTCTGTGGCGCGAAAGCGCTGGATTTGAAGCGCTTCGACGTCGATTTTGCCTGGACCATCGACTGCTGCGAGCTGGGGGAAATTGTTTACGAGAACTTTAACGCGGCTGCGGCTGAAATTCGCTTTACCGGCGTCACGGCGCACCCGATGTCCGCCAAAGGGGTGATGGTCAACCCGCTGCTGATGGCAACGGATTTCATCAGCCATTTCGATCGCCAGCAAACCCCGGAATGCACCGAGGGGCGCGAAGGTTATATCTGGTTTAACGGCATCCAGGCCGGGCAAAACGAAGCGGTGCTGAAAGCCAACATTCGTGATTTTGACAAAGAGGGTTTTGCCGCCCGCAAGCAGCAAATTGCCGATGTGGCAGCGCGGATTGCTGCGCAGCATCCCACGGCAAACGTGGAGTATCGCATTGAAGATACCTACAGCAATATCAGCAATGCGATTGGCGAAGACCGCCGCGCGATCGACCTGATGTTCGAGGCGATGGAATCGCTCGGTATCACCCCAAAACCGATCCCCATGCGCGGTGGCACGGACGGGGCGGCCCTGTCAGCCAAAGGCTTGCTCACCCCGAACTTCTTCACCGGCGCCCATAACTTCCACTCAAAGTTTGAGTTTTTACCGCTGTCGTCGTTCGAGGCCTCCTGTCGCACGGCCTTGCAACTCTGTCTGCTGGCCGCGCGTTAAGCGGGCTTGCGTGCGAGCATGGTGGCGAAGCGCAGCTTGATACGGTTGCCGTTGGCATCGGTACGGTGGAGTTCCCCCACCTCTTCGTTGTACTTGATCAGCTCCCAGCCTTCGTAGTAGTGGCTCAGTTCACCGGTTTTGAAGGCAAACGGGAAGCCGACGGTGCACGGATAATCCTCCGTATCCATGGCGGCAACGATCAGGTTATAGCCGCCTGGTTTAGTGCAACGCTGCATATTGGCGATAAGACCAGGGATGGTTTTCGCTTCGAGAAACATCAACACGACGGTGGAAAGAATAAAGTCGTATTCGCCGTCAAAGGTCAGGTTGTTCAGGTCCTTTATCGCCGTTTGCAGATTCGCGATCCCTTCCGCCGCCTTAATGCGCTCGATGTTATCGATGCTCATCGGGTTTTTATCCCACGCCGTCACGTCATAGCCGTTGGCAGCGAGGTAGAGGCTGTTACGGCCATTTCCGCAACCGAGATCGAGCGTTTTTCCCGGCTTAACAATGTCCGCGCTGAGCAGGACCTCTGAGTGCGTGCGGGTCAGCCCATATTTCTCAGTAAAGTAGTTTTCATCGACAGTCATTATTTTTCCTCAGATTGCATTAGCAGTGCCTTATCAGCGCGCACCAGAAGTTTGCCCTGCATCAGCAAGATAAAAGTACGGACCAGCAGCATCGCGATGATGATGTTGGTGAAAATAAACAGGGGAACCGCGAGGGCATGAAAGAACCCAGACGGACTGCTCTGCCCCAGATGTAAACCGGTGGTCGCCAGCGCCGACACCCCGAACGAGAAGCTCCAGAACGACACGTTGAACGGCTGCGACAGATACCACGGCATCAGACGCAGCATAAACAGGAGTTGCAACAGACCATAGCCGAAAAGCATTTTGGCGAAGGTGTCCGCTTCGCCGCCGTTGACGCTAAACCAGGCGCTACAGGCCACCAGGGCAGGCGCAAGCTGGATCCCGAGCGAAGTACGAAGCGCCGAGGGCAGTTCGCCCACGCTGCGCAGGCGTTGCAGAATGACCGGCTCGAGGCTCAGCCAGGAAAAGACCCCGGCACCAAGGAACACCAGCCCCGCATCGTGGAAACCCAGCGCACCGCAGGCCATGGCGCTGATAAAATTGTTCGCTACCGTCGGCAGATACAGTCCCGGCGTCGTGGCCTCTTCCGGATGCTTACCGCGCCACAGCCCGGCGCTTTGCCAGGCGGCATACGCAAGCTGGATCACCACGCCTACGCTAAACAGCACCAGCGACACTGGTCGGCACCACGGCACAAAGCCAATGGCCACCAGTAGCGTTGTGGCAGGAAACAGGCTGACAAAACTGCTCATTACCGGATGCCGCATCTCGGCCAGCACGCTATGTGGAAACCGTACCGCACGGGTAAGAAACGCCACGCTCAGCAGGAACCAGATCGCCACCGCCAGCGCCACCAGGATCTCGCCCGGCCAGCGCGTCACAGGCCAGATAGTACCGGCATAACGCCAGGCGAACCCCATACCTATGGTACCCAGAACCATACCGAAATAACCGGCGGGCAAGTTAAGAACGCGTTGGTCTTGGTTATGCATTTTTTTTAAACTTTAAAATGTATTTTAAATGCCATTTTAAGGGGTTTACCGTGCAGACGCCAGCACTTCGAAACGCCAAAAGTTTGCTACGTTTAGTGAATGGCTTTTCAGGGAAAACACGATGACAAAATACAGGCTTGGCAATGAAACGCGTCTCTGGCGCTGGCAGGACGGATCAACGCCGTGCACAACCCTACTCAGACAGATTATTGCCGCAAAGGATTTTAACGATGTGACCAGCGGGACAAAAGGTGGTTGGGTTGAGGATGAACACGCGCTCGCCCAGGACGGGGATTGCTGGGTTTATGATGAAAACAGCGTGGTGTTTGCCGGGGCCAGGATATCCGGCAACGCCCGCCTCACCCAACCCTGCATCGTAAGCCACCGCGCGCACATAGGCGGCAACAGCTGGCTTGACGCGGCAGAGGTGAGTCACGGCGCGGCAATAAGTGACAACGTCACTATCCAGCACTCCACCGTACGCGGGGAATGCCGTATCGCGGGTGACGCGCGGGTGCTGCATAACAGCATGGTGATTGCAGCCAAAGGGCTGACACCCGACCGTGAGCAGATCCTGCAGATTTACGACAGAGCCACGGTCAGCCAGTCGCGTATTGTGCATCAGGCGCAAATCTACGGCGATGCCATGGTGACCTGGGCCTTTGTTGAGCACCGCGCGGAGGTGTTTGACCGCGCCATTCTTGAGGGCAACGCGCTTAATAACGTCTGGGTGTGCGACTGCGCCAAAGTGTACGGCAACGCCCGCCTGCTGGCCGGTTTAGAGGATGATGCGATCCCGACCGTGCGGTACAGTTCACAGGTCGCGGAAAACGCCCTCGTCGAAGGTAACTGCGTGATTAAACACCACGTATTGATTGGTGGCGAGGCGTGGTTACGCGGCGGGCCGATCCTGATTGATGACAAGGTCGTTATTCAGGGGCGCGCGCGTATCAGCGGTGATGTCCTGATTGAGCATCAGGTAGAGATGACAGACGATGCGGCGATCGAGGCGCTGGAGGGTGAAAGCATTCACGTCCGGGGAGCCAAAGTGATCAACGGTGACACGCGGATCACCCGGACGCCGCTGCTGGGGGCGCTATAGCGGGAATAACCTGGCGTACAGGTTTACGTCATCGAAGCGGCCGTTGAGCATTTCCGCTTCCCGCAAACAACCTTCCAGCGCAAAACCGTTGCGCTGCGCCACGCGGTTACTGTTATGGTTAGCCACGCGACATTTGATCACAAAGCGGCGGATCTCGCCGCGCTCAACGTAATAGCGCATAAACGCCTGTAGCGCCTGAGAGAGAATGCCCTGCCCCTGATGCGCTTTGTCAAGCCAGTAGCCGATGTACCCGGCCTTATTCGCAGGCTCTATCGCGTTAAAAGAAAGCACGCCCACCAGCTCGTCCTTCATGAAAATCAGGAACATTTTGGCGTAGCCGCGCTGGTGCAGCATCTGGTTGCTCTGCACGTTACGGCGCGTGTCCTCTTCAGTGCCGACATGCTGCGCCCAGTCGAAGGCGGTTTGCAGCCAGGTTTTGTTTTTAATAACGAGGTTATGCAGATCGGTGGTATAGCGCTCTTCGACGGCGCGAAGCTCGATTTCCTGGGTTACGGGGATAATTTCTGAAGACATAGTGCCTCTTAATTGCCGGGTGGCGCTAACGCTTACCCGGCCTACAAATGCGTCCGGATCAGGCCGGGTAAGGCGAAGCCGCCACCCGGCACAAACCCATAAGGACTAACGCATGATCCGGTCGTCAACGTAGTTACGTTTGTCCGGCGCGGGCGGGAAGTACTGATACAGCCAGGTCTCGCTGATGGCGTCGCCCTGACAGCGCAGGAACAGACGCATATCGACCGGCTCGGTGGAGTCAGAGGTTGGGTACCAGTCAAACAGAATGCGATACCCGTCGAACGGCTCGACGTAGAGGATCTCCACCTGCTTCGCTTCACCGCTGGACAGGGTGATCACCGGCTCAATGCCCTTCGGTGCGGCGGCCTTCAAATCGCCCCCGACGAAGTCGATGGCAAAGCGACGGGCCCACACTTTCGGGTAATTTTCACCCGGCGCCCAGCCCTCCGGGAAGCCGCCCATACCGGTACGGGTAGCGTAGACGTTTGCCAGCGGTGAACGCACCGGCGGCTGCGCGCTCCAGTAGAGACGGTATTTGAAGTCCAGTTCATCACCCGCCTGCACCGGTTTCTCCGGCTGCCAGAAGCAGACCACGTTATCGAGCGTCTCGCCGGTTGTCGGGATCTCCATCAGGGCGATGGATCCTTTACCCCAGTTGTTGCGCGGCTCGACCCAGAGGCTTGGTCGCTTGTTATACCAGCCCATGACGTCCTGGTAATGGGAGAAATCACGGTCAAGCTGCAACAAACCAAAGCCTTTCGGGTTTTTATCCAGATAAGCGTTAAATTGCAGCTTTTGCGGGTTGTTCAGCGGTCGGCAGATCCACTCTCCGTTACCGCGCCACATTGCCAGGCGGTCTGAATCGTGGATCTGCGGATGAATGGTGTCGCACATGCGGCGTTCGTTGTTGCCGCAGCTGAACATGCTGGTCATCGGCGCGATGCCGAGCTGCTTGATGTCTTTGCGCGCATAGAGATGGTTTTCGACGTCCATGATCACCTGGCTCTTCTCACAGTGGATCACAAACTTATAGGCACCGGTAATGCTAGGGCTGTCCAGCAGCGCATAGACGGTAAAGGTGGTATCGCCCGGCTTAACGGTTTCAAACCAGAAGGAGGTGAAATCCGGGAACTCTTCCGGGGTGTCAGTAAAGGTATCCACCGCCAGCCCGCGCGCGGAAAGGCCGTACTGGTAGGTATCATCCACTGCGCGGAAGTAACTCGCGCCCAGGAACGAAACGATATCGCGTCGCGCCAGCTCCGGCGCTTTAAAGACGCGGAATCCGGCGAAGCCGAGGTCGCTCTGCCCTTCAAGCTGGCGGGTATCCACGCCCGTATCGCCGTAGCTGAACAGCTCAGGCCGGAAGTGGATCTCACGCGCCTGAGAGGTGCTTTGATCCAGCGAGAACATGCGCACGCGGCGGCGGAATCCCATCCCCATATGGAAGAACTGGGCGTCCAGCTGGCGACCTTCAATGTTATTCCACAGCGACTGTTTCTCATCGTAACGGATGGCGTTGTACGCCTGCGGCGTCATGGTGGCCAGCGTTTCCGGCAGCGGACGCGGCGCACCGCCCCACGGGGTTTTCGCCAGATCGTGCGCCATGGATTGCAGAACAGAGAAGTCAAAGCGACGGCTCTGACCGTCGGCAATGTCGGAGTCAGCAGCATACGCCGCCTGGGAAAACAGAGAAGCAAGGCCAGAAGTGCCGCTCAGGGCAGCCATTGCCAGGGAACCTTTGAGAAAACGTCTGCGATTCATGCCTGAGAAAACGTCCTTATGGTCGTGTGAATGAGTTTCGCGCGCAGCGAAATGACGGCAAGAAAGAACGCACAGCCTAAACAAAAACGGTTAAGAATCCAATTGTTGGCGGGTGATTATCTGAACAAACCGAGAAATATTTTCTGTCGACCAGAACGGCCTGAAAGTGGTGTAAAAAACAGTAAATACACAAAATCATTCATGCTGGATCAAGGCGGCAAGTCTGAAATCCCCAGGAGCTTACTCAAGTAAGTGACCGGGGTGAACAGACGTAGCCAACGCAGAGGCAGCCTGAAGGATGAAGTGTATTTAAAAGTGTCCCGGCTGGACATCGACAGCCGGGACCAACGAGGCGGTTATTTTACGCTGACATCGATACCTGGGAAGTACTTATCAGCCAGTTTAGCGATCGTGCCGTCGGCACGTACTTTATCAATTGCGGCATCAAGCTGCTTTTTGGTGGCCTCATCCCCCTTACGCAGCCCAAAGCCGATCCCACTGCCGAGGATGGTGTCGTCCGACACCGGTTTGCCGATAAAGCCAAACCCTTTACCCTGCGGCTTGCTGAGGAAACCTGCCTGCCCGGCCGCTGACATGACCAGCGAGGCATCGATGCGGCCATTCAGCAGATCTCCCCAGGCCATATTCTGATCTTTATAAGACACCACGGTGACACCGTGCTTTTCCCAGTGCTCTTTGGCGTAGGTTTCCTGAATTGAACCCTGGAGAACGCCGATGGTTTTGCCCTTCAGCCCTTCCGGCGTGGCCTCTACCGCAGAACCGGCTTTGCCCACCAGCTGGGAGGGAATACGGTAGATGGGCTGGGTAAAATCAATGCTCTTACGACGCTGTTCGGTGATGTTCATCGCCGAGTTTATGGCGTCGAACTTTTTCGCCACCAGACCGGGAATCAACGCATCAAACGAGGTTTCTACCCAGCTGCACTTCAGCGCGGCGGCTTTACAGATGGCATTTCCCAGTTCTACGTCAAATCCTTCCAGCTCCCCTGAGGCATTGCGGCTTTCAAACGGCGGATATTCCGCTTCCAGCCCGTATCGCAACTCGGTAGCAGCAAACGACGAGAATGAACACAGCAGTCCTATGCCGACAACTAACGCGCGTAATTTCATCTCAAATTCCTTAACGTGGTGTAACCCGACAAAGGGCCTGGGCACCTGCCCGTAACGTCGCCTCATCTTTCGCAAAAGAGAGACGGATCAGTTTATTGTCCGTGCCATCGGCATAAAACGCTGACAGCGGAATGGTGGCAACCCCGTACTCAACAATCAGCCTTTTCACCATCTCGCTGTCGCGCTCGTCGCTAAAGCCGCTGTAATCCGCAAGCAGGAAGAACGAACCGGCACTCGGAAGCAGCCTGAACGGTGAGTCGGCGAGCAAACTTTGCAGCAGATCGCGCTTGCGCTGATAAAACGCCGCCAGCGACAGCCAGGTTTGCGGATCGGTCATGTGTTCGGCAAACGCGTACTGCATCGGCGTATCGGCCGAGAACATTAAAAATTGATGGACCTTACATATTTCATCCATCAGCTCCGCGGGCGCCACACAATAACCCACGCGCCAGCCGGTGACGTGATAGGTTTTTCCGAAAGAAGAAATAATCACGCTGCGCTCCGCCAGTTGCGGGTGCGTCGCCATCCCGTGATGCGGTTCGCCATCAAAAACGACGTGCTCGTACACTTCGTCAGACAAAATGATGATGTCGGTGTGGCGCGTCAGCACTGCCAGCTGGTGCAGATCGGCGGCTGAAAATACCTGTCCGCTCGGGTTGTGCGGCGTATTGACGATGATCATCCGCGTGCGCGGGGTAATAGCCGCGCGTACTTCATCCCAGTTCACGGCAAAATCCGGTACCGTCAGCTTAATAGCGATCGGCGTCGCCCCCTGCAGACGGACAATCGGCGCATAGCTGTCAAAGGAGGGCTCGAAATAGATCACCTCATCGCCAGGATGAACCAGCCCGCTGATGGCTGAGTAAAGCCCTTCGCTGGCGCTGGCGGTCACCAGTACCTCACTCGCCGGGTCATAGCGGGTGCCATAGAGCGTGGCAATTTTGTCCGCGATGCGCTCTCTGAGCGGTTGCAGCCCGGTCATGGAGGCATACTGGTTATGCCCTGACTCCATGGCGCGAGTGACGCCGGAGATAAGTTTTGGGTCGCAGGAAAAATTCGGCGCACCCTGAGAAAGGTTGATGGCGTTATGCCGGGCTGAAAGCTGGCCGATAACGGTAAAAATGGTGGTTCCTACATCGGGCAATTTAGAGCGGGTCTGCACCGGCGTTTTCAAAGTCATCCTCTGTCCCTTCTCGTGGTGAATGCATAACTATTCAAACAATAACTTGATTGCCGGGACAATCGAATTGTTGTCATAATAGCCATGACAAAAACGCATAGCTAAGGTGAGATATGTCGCGTCGTTCATTTCCGCTTAATGCCGTAGAGACGTTTATCGTGACCGCGCGTCACCTGAATCTTACCCATGCCGCGAAGGAGCTTTGTCTGACGCAGGGGGCGGTAAGCCGCAAAATTGCCTCGCTGGAAAGCTGGTTCGGCTTCCCGCTGTTCGAACGCCATGCTCGCGGCCTGCGTCTTTCTTCACAGGGAAGCGCCCTGCTGCCGGAACTGCAATCTGCGTTTGAGCACCTGCTTAACGTTGCTGAACAGGCGCGGACGCACCAGACCGTAATTCGTCTGAAAGCGCCTACCTGCGCGATGCGCTGGCTGGTACCGCGTCTGTTACAGGTCGAGCGCGAACAGCCGGAACTCCAGATTGCGCTGACCACTACCACCGATCATAACGTCAATTTCAAAACCGAATCCTATGACGCGGCGATTGTGTTTGGAACGCACATGAGCGCCGGCGATCTGCTGTTCGAAGAGGCCTTAACCCCGGTGATGAGCCCGCTGCGGGCCGGTTCTGCGCTGGAAACACTCACCTTCCTTCACCCCACGCGGGACAAAACGGACTGGACGCTGTGGCTGGCGAAACAGCCGCGTCCGGCGCCAGCTATGCTCAAAAATCAACACTTTGAAACCATGGATCTGGCCATTACCGCCGCCATTCAGGGGCTGGGCATCGCCATTGCGGATGAAACGCTGGTGGAGGAGGACGTGCGCGCCGGACGGCTGATGCGGCCTTATGATACGAGCATAAAGACGGGGGCGAGCTACCGGCTGGTGTTACGCGACGCACCCGACCCGGAGAACGGACTGGATGCGTTTCGTGCCTGTCTGCTCAGTCGAGGCTGACGTGGTGTTTCATTACCCGTTTGAAGAGGCTCATACGGGCACGCATAAAACGGTTTTCAAGCCGAAAACCTGCATGTTTATTCACACCGATGCGTAACAACACGTCCCGCCCTTTCCGGCAGGCGGGCCAGCGTGTGGGCCCCACCAGGCTATCGCGTGCTCCCGCATCCCGGGCGAAGCTCACCCAGTAGTCCGCCACCTGAGCGGCGAAGGCCAGATCGCGTTCATTTACATACTGCCGCGAGGGTTCCACCTGCCCAAGGGTATCGAACACGTAGGGCACTTCGTTACCGTGCCAGGCGCCGTTGGTATACGTCGCGTGCTCCGCTTCGGCCACATAATCAAACCAGTATCGCCAGCACAGGCCGCCTGCCCGCTGCTGCGCCTGCATCACCACGTATCCCATGGTGGTAAAGGCCATGTCGCGGCAAACCTGCCTGCCGAGTTCCTCATCGCCCTTCACGCCCGGATAAAGCAGCTTGATCAGCCCCAGGCCAAAGCGCCGCTCGCGACGGAGCTTCTGGATCTGCCCGGCAAGATCGACCCCGAACACCGACATCACGCTGGCTTCGTCGCTGTTTGACCCAATCATCACCGGTACTGAATGCTGACGGGCAGCGAAAAAGACATCGAGCATGGCCTCAGGCAAAACGCAGTCACCCACGATGGGCGCAGGGGCGATATTCAGTGGCGAGGTCAGCGGCCAGAACGCCTCAGGCGGGATCGCGCGAAGCTGTTCCGCGGTGGCATTTTGCAGGCCAAAATGGGCAGCAATCGCTTCGCCTTTATGCATGGCCTGCTCGCGCGGGGTGTCGGGCAGCGTGTACCCGCTTTGCACAATGGCTTTATGGAACAGTCCTCCCGCAAGCGGAGAAGCCATCAGCGACAGCACGCTGCGCGCACCGGCCGACTCGCCAAATACGGTGATGTTCTCAGGATCGCCGCCGAACGCGGCAATGTTATCGCGCACCCATTCCAGGGCCTGGATCTGATCGAGCAGCGCAAAGTTATGCACCACGCGTTCTTCTTCCCCCTCAAGCGCCGGATGGGCAAAAAAGCCGAGGTGGCCGAGACGGTAATTAATTGTCACCACCACCGTGCCGCGCTTCGCCAGCGCCCTGCCGTTATACGGAGGCAGACCGCCAGCGCCGAGGGTAAATCCTCCGCCGTGCAGCCAGACCATCACCGGAAGCGGATCGGCGCGTACGACTGGCGACCAGACGTTAAGGTACAGGCAGTCTTCAGAGAACTGGCCAGGATCGCCGCCGCCCAACTCCTGACAGCTTTCGCTGCTCTGCCAGCTGGAGGCGGAGAACGCCGTCGCCGGACGCACGCCATCCCAGCGTGCAGGGGGGCGTGGGGAGCGCCAGCGCCACGGGCCAACCGGCGGTGCCGCATAAGGAATGCCACACCACACATGGGTATCGCCTTCAGTAGAACCAATTAGTGCGCCCTGGCGCGTTTCAACCACAGGGGCGGAGGGATTTTCCATACCAACCTTCTTTTTCCATCACACCCCTGCAGAGTAACGGTTTCAGAGCAAACCGCAACGCTGTTTGCTGCGCGCTTCCGCCTCCTCGTAAAGCGTAAACTCGTCGTACACCGCACAGCCGAGCGCGGCTTCGAAGGCATTGCGGCTGGCATTGCCGTGGCTGCGCGCCTGCGTTTCATTGCCAAGATTCGACTGGAAAATCCCCGCCGCGCTGACGGGCAGAAAATCCTCATAGGTGATCGGCTGCGCCACAACCCAGCCGCGTTCGATCAGCGGCTGCGGATCGTCGCCGGGACGAAACGCGTGGCGATGCGCCTCACCGGTCGGAGTCAGACGGTAGCGGAAATAAGCCAGCCCCTGTCGGCGCAGGAACATTTCGCTGTCCGGGAAAGTGCTGAAGATCTCGCGCAGGTGAAGCTGATGGGTCAGGTTGTCTTTGCCGGTCCCGGCCTGATTTAACAGACGGTCGTACAGCTCGCGCCCTTTCGGCGTAAGGGCCACGCCCCGCTGCTCAATCTCACCGAAACGCGCGGTATGCGTACCCTTGTGTTCTCCCGCGAAAAGCACCGGCTCTTCCAGCGCCTTAAAGCTGGTCTGGCGCAGGAGGATCGGCACCTCGCGGCGCGGCGGTCCTTCAATCAGGATTTTCGGCTCAATGCCGTACTTCGGCATCAGCTCCTGTACCCGGTCGATATCCAGCGTGCGCGGCGTGAGATGGTTGATATGGCACCCCGGGAAACAGACCACGTCGGCTATCAGGCGATGTTCGTTACTAAGCGCCAGATAGGTTTCCTGATCGACCGTCGCATGGCGATGCCAGCGGAAGGTTTCTAAGGCTTCCTGCACAAATTCGCGCGCCTGTGCCTCGGTAAAGTGTCCCTGTACATCATGCAGGTCGATCAGGTCCAGGCAGCGCGGCGTAAAGATGTTGCGCCGGGAGAGGATCTCTGCCGCCCTTTCGCGCAGCGCAACGTTTTCAATCAGCTCCAGGCGCAGCAGCGAGGTAAAAATGCGAAACGGATTACGGCAGAGCGCCGCATCGTCAGTCGGACGAAACGCCGTCGAGTGGACGGGGACGCCCGCCTGGGAGAGATCGTAGTAGCTGACCGGGTACATGCCCATGATGGCGAAGATCCGGCGCAGGGTGGAAAGCTCCTGCGCGGTGCCAACGCGGATCGCACCGTGACGTTCAACATTCAGGCGCGCCAGTTCGTCTGCATTTGCCAGTTGTTCATGTAAAAGTGGGTTATTTTCCAGAACCGCCAGGTTAACGTCCGCCACCAGTTCCAGCAAGGTGCCGTACTGCGGAACTTCCTGCTGGTACATCGCCGACATAGCCTGCGAAAAGTGTTCCCGAATATCATCAGCCGTGATGGTGTTCGCCATGATGTCATGCCTCCAGTGAATACTACCTGGAGTGTAGAGAAGCCCGTTCTTTTCGTTGGGAAGAATTTACAAATTGTGATCCAGGCAGACGAGTGGTCAAAGCATGGGCGTTTTCGAAAAACAGTTGTAACTCAAACAGATCAAATGTTAAAAATATTTTGCTATCAGGTTATCAAATTCAAACAACTTAACTTGTCACCCGCGTCGCTCTGTTTTTAACATCGCCTATGGAAAAAAATGGTCTGTTCAGTCAGCGCATACGCTTGCGCCATTTGCATACATTTGTGGCCGTCGCTCAACAGGGAACGCTGGGGCGAGCGGCTGAAACCCTTAACCTTAGTCAGCCTGCACTATCCAAAACGCTGAACGAACTGGAACAGCTTACCGGAACCCGCCTGTTCGATCGCGGCCGTCTGGGCGCTCAGCTTACGCTCGTAGGCGAACAGTTCCTGACGCATGCCGTTAAAGTTCTTGATGCCCTCAATACCGCCGGTCAGGCCTTAAACCGTAAAGAAGAGCAGGCCAGCGACATCGTGCGCGTGGGGGCACTGCCAACGGCGGCGCTGGGCATATTGCCTGCGGCGATCGGCCAGTTCCACCGCCAGCAAAAGCACGCCACGCTTCAGGTCGCGACCATGAATAACACCATGCTGCTGGCGGGCCTGAAGTCAGGGGAGCTCGATCTGGGCATTGGCCGGATGTCCGATCCGGAACTGATGAGCGGCCTGAATTACGAACTTCTGTTCCTGGAATCACTGAAGCTGGTCGTGCGTCCGAATCATCCCCTGTTGCAGGATACCGTCACATTAAGCCGCGTAATGGAGTGGCCGGTGGTAGTCTCCCCGAAAGGAACGGTTCCGCGTCAGAATGCGGAAGCGTTGCTGCAAATGCAGGGCTGCACGCTGCCTTCAGGGTGTATTGAAACGCTCTCGGCGTCTCTTTCGCGCCAGCTGACGGTGGATTATGACTACGTGTGGTTTGTGCCGTCCGGCGCGGTGAAGGACGATCTGCGACGCGGCGTGCTCACCGCGCTGCCGGTAACCTCACCCGGCGCAGGAGAACCCATTGGGATCCTGACGCGGGTAGATGCCCCGCTCTCTGAAGGCGCCCAAACGCTGTTAAGCGCCATTCGTAAGTCAATGCCTCTCTGACCCTAAACGCAGAACCCGCCGCGAGGGCGGGTCTGTCTTACTCAGAACGTTTCCCAGTTATCACCTGAGACAGCCGCCGCCGGGGTTAAAGGCGCGGGTTTTGCTGCGGTTGCGGTGGCTGTAGTCCGTCCTGCGCGCGCCCCGTTGAGACGAAACGCGCCAACGGCTTCCGTCAGACGCGCGCCCTGCTCTTCCAGCGAGGCCGCCGCCGCAGAGGCTTCTTCCACCAGCGAGGCATTCTGCTGCGTCACCTTATCCATCTCGGAAATCGCCTGGCTCACCTGAACAATGCCGCGGCTCTGCTCATCGGACGCGGCCGCAATCTCCAGCATAATATCGGTGACGCGTTTAACCGCCTCGACGATCTCATTCATGGTATTGCCCGCCGCAACCACCTCCCCGGAACCCTGATCGATAAGCGATACCGATTCATTAATCAGGCTTTCAATCTCTTTCGCCGCGTTCGCGCTGCGGCTTGCCAGGGTGCGGACTTCACTCGCCACGACCGCAAAGCCGCGTCCTTGTTCACCCGCACGCGCCGCCTCGACCGCCGCATTGAGCGCGAGAATATTGGTCTGGAACGCGATGCTGTTAATCACGGCGGTAATTTCAGAGATCTTCTTCGAGCTGGTGGAAATATTACCCATGGTTTTCACCACGCCGGAGACCATCTGCCCCCCGCGGCTGGCCTTACCGGAGGCATCTTCTGCAAGTTTACTCGCATGATGCGCGTTATCGGCGTTTTGCTTCACCGTCGCGGTGAGCTGCTCCATGCTGGCCGCCGTCTGTTCGATGGCCGCCGCCTGCTGTTCGGTTCGGGATGAGAGATCGGTATTACCCGCGGAGATCTCACTGGTTCCCCGGTAGATCTTCTCCGCCCCCTGCCGCACCGTGCCCACGGTTGTCACCAGCGCGTGCTGCATTGTTTGCAGATCGCGCGTCAGGCGGCCAATTTCGCTGCGCCCGGTCGGTTCGTCCGGCATGGTCAAATCGCCTTTCGCGATATTTTCGATACGCGTAGCGGCTCGCTGAAGCGGGTTTATCACCGTACGGCGCAGCACCACAAAGGTGATCACCGCCAGCGCCAGCGCCAGGCCAAACGCGCCGAACATAAACATCAGCCCCAGCCGGGTGCGGGTGTGAGCCTGCGCCGTCAGTGCGTTGGCGCGTTCGGTGCGGATTTTTATCGCCTTCAGCAGCACCGCGTTATAGGCATCGTCCAGCGGACGCGCGGTCTCATTTTCATGGTTGATAATGGCTTCAAACATGCCGTTTTTGGCATATTTCAGCATCGGCTGCATACCGGCGATGTAGGCGTCATAGCGGGCTTTCAGATCGCCATCCAGCGCTTCATCAGCCTGAGTGCGAACGGTGCGCTTCATATAGGCGGCAAATCCATCCTGCGACTGCCTGATGCGGGTCTCAGCCTCAGCGATGTTTTGCTTCATCGCCTCCATCTCCGCGATGCGGCTCGCCGCCCCCGCGTGGATCATGTTGATACGGGCGGTGCGTAAATGGTTGGAACTGTTTGACAGCCCGGTGCGCACCTGGATTTCTGCTGTGACATCCTGCTGATCGTTATCGGCCTGGAGCAGGAAATAGCCTGCCAAACCCGAGCTCAAGGCAAACAGGAGAATAATGCCACCGAGAATGGAGGAAAACAGCGGAACCAGCCGGATGTGATGCAAGAAACTCAGCTTGTGCTGCGCCTGCATCGATGTTGTGTTGTCCATGACCGTCGACTCTCTTATAGGTAAGATGCGTAAAAACACGCCTGTAAAAGAGTCATCGGCACAGCGGGGAATTAGATTACGCCTAAAAGCGCCAGACAGGTCACACTTTAGAGAAGATCAGGGAAGAAATGCCAGCGGGAAAAACCGCTGGCAGAATAATCAGTTGTCGCCGAAATGGATGACGGTACGAATGGATTTTCCTTCGTGCATCAGATCGAAAGCTTCGTTGATCTGCTCCAGCGGCAGGCGGTGCGTAATGAACGGATCGAGCTGAATTTTGCCGACCATCGCATCTTCAACCATGCCCGGCAGCTGTGTACGGCCTTTCACGCCGCCAAATGCCGACCCGCGCCATACGCGCCCTGTCACCAGCTGGAAGGGACGGGTTTTAATCTCCTGACCCGCGCCGGCCACACCGATAATGATGCTCTCACCCCAGCCTTTGTGGCAGCACTCCAGCGCTGAGCGCATCACGTTGACGTTGCCGATACATTCGAAGCTGAAATCCACGCCGCCGTCGGTCAGCTCAACGATCACGTCCTGAACCGGTTTGTCATAGTCTTTCGGGTTGATGAAGTCGGTCGCACCCATCTCACCTGCGAGCTTAAATTTCTCCGGGTTGGTATCCACAGCAATGATACGCCCAGCTTTCGCCTGTACCGCGCCCTGGATGACCGCCAGACCGATCCCGCCCAGGCCGAACACCGCCACGGTGTCACCCTCTTTCACTTTCGCCGTGTTATGCACCGCGCCGATACCGGTGGTGACACCGCAGCCGAGCAGACAGACTTTATCCAGCGGGGCCTGCGGATTCACTTTCGCCAGTGAGATCTCGGCGCACACCGTGTATTCGCTGAAGGTGCTGGTCCCCATGTAGTGATAGATTGGCTCGCCGTTATAGGAGAAACGGGTGGTACCGTCCGGCATAAGACCTTTGCCCTGCGTGGCGCGCACGGCCTGACAGAGGTTAGTTTTGCCGGATTTGCAGAACTTACACTCGCCGCACTCTGCGGTGTAGAGCGGGATCACATGGTCGCCGGGCTTCAGGCTGGTAACGCCTTCACCCACTTCCACCACCACACCGCCCCCTTCGTGGCCGAGCACCGCCGGGAATACGCCTTCCGGATCGTCACCGGAGAGGGTAAACGCATCGGTATGGCAGACGCCGGTGTGAGTAATTTTGATCAGCACTTCGCCTTTCTTCGGCGGAGCAACATCAATTTCAACGATTTTCAGCGGCTGGCCTGGGCCGAACGCGACAGCTGCGCGAGATTTCATGATGTCTTTCCCTTGTTGTGAGGTGTGTGGGTTTATTTTAGATAAGAGCGCAGCAAATGGCCGACTTCCGCCATCCGCACTGCCCGCTGATCCGGGGTGGTCTCCCCCGTCACCAGCTCATCTTTGAGGTGAATTTCAACCATTTCACCCATCAGGCCATTGGCAGCACCGCGCACGGCGGCAATTTGCTGCAGAATGGCGAGACAGGGATCGCCCGACTCCAGGGCGCGTTCAAGGGCATCAACCTGGCCTCGAATGCGGCGGACGCGGGTCAGAATACGTTTTTTATCTTCGGGTGAATGCGGCATACGCCCTCCTGATACTATAGGGGGGTATGGTACCTTGTATGTTATTGCCCTGTAAACCACAAGATAGAGACGCTGCAATGAGCACATCGCCGGCAAGGAACAAAAGATATTTAGGGTTTATTCTGGCCGCTACGAATCCTATTTAGCTCGTAATGTTAAAATTCCGCACTTATATGGCACGATGTGAACAGAAATAACATTCTCGTCACCTAACATACTGCTACAAACAAAATGGTGGTGTTAATGATTGTACTAAAGAGCTTTTTATTCTTTGTTGGCGCGGCGGTCGCATGCGCGCTTATTATACTTTGTCTTTGGGTTGATATGCGGTTTGTCGGCCATGATATTCCGGAATTATCACTGACCGAAATTATGCAGGAAACGGTATTAGCGACTATCGTGTTTCTCCATTTTCGTCTGGCGAAAATGGATGAATCCATGCGTTACTGTAATATACTGGTTGGCGGTTTTTTCCTGACGATGTTAATTCGTGAACTGGACGCGCTTTTTGACCTCATTTCTCATGGGAGTTGGGTGTGGTTCGCGCTGATTACCGCTCTGCTGGCTATAATTCGCCCCGTTATGCATTTTCGCACTACCCTGGAACAGCTGGCAAAATACACGCAATCCCCCTGGTACGGTATTCTGTTGAGCGGCCTGCTGGCTGTACTGGTCTTCTCCCGTCTCTTTGGAATGCAGGTGCTGTGGCACGCCATTCTGGAGCATGGCTATATGCGTGTCGTGAAAAACGCCGTGGAGGAAGGTTCGGAATCGTTCGGCTATATGCTGTGCCTGGCCGCATCCCTTGGCTATTACATTACCTTTCGCGCTAACGCAGGAGAGAAATAGTCTCTTCCCGCTACGTAGACAGAGACGGCGAGGGAAATATTTATCCACTCCATCCTTAGGGCGTTATGGTGGACATGTAAGAAAGACATATCCTAAAAAGAGGTAATCAGGCGTCGATTTCAGCGAATTCTCTCTCACTCTTGCCATCAGCGTCTATCCTTAGACTATCAACAAAAGGAGGCTGGAATGTCTGATTTCGACACTGATAAAAATGCACAATACGCTGGCGATAAAGCCAAAAACAAACTTGATGAATTATCCGGCTCTGCGCAGCAGCAGTTTGGTGAATTCGTTGATTCCCCTAAACATCAGGTGAAAGGTGCAGCGAAAAAATATGCTGCCCAGGCCAGTGATGCCGTCTCGGATGTTACTGAAGCCGTCAGAAATAACCCGTTAACGGGCTTAATCGCTGCGGGTGCGGTAGGCATCGTTCTGGGACTTCTGCTGGGACGGAAATAATTTCAGGCCCTCCGGGGCCTTTTCTTTTCCCCACGTTTTTCTCCCTCTCTTCCCCCCTAATTTTGATAGTTCTTCTGACAAATCCCCGAACTGCACGAAAAACTTGTACAATTTAGATGTACAGATTTGACCGGATAGTATAAATTCGATGCCAGTGATGTTACAAAATTGTTTGTCAACGGTGGAAAATTATGCGTCGCAACCATGCTCCCTCTACAGCAGAAAGCGCTATAACCTTGTATTTTAACAAGGATAATGTCCCAACACAGCAGGAAACCCTTGGTGCCATCGTCAGTGAGATCATCAAAGAAAATGTACAACTGAGCAGAATGACAATTTGTACAAAGCTGTTGCGCAGAATTGAAGAATCAACGTCTGACGTTGAGAAAGCGCACTATAACGGTTTGATAGCCCTCTTCTTCGAGCGTTAACCTGAACACTGTTTTTAACTTACTAAGTTAGTCATGCTGAGTGAGAATAGAGCATCTGGATGCGATGACTAACCCCATGCTACAGCCGCGTGTAGCAGAGTGAGATTAAGCTATGCATAGAACTAAATTTGAACGACTTAAGGATGACCTTATCGGTGAGGCCGTATTATCCATACTGAAAGAGAACGGACCTATTACCTTTGCGTCTCTTGCTAATCGCCTGCTGGCGATGGCTAACGTTGAATCAAATGATGAGCGTAAAAATGCATTGATTGCCGCTGAAGATGAAGTGCGCCAGCGTGTAACCGACGTATCGCACGACCGGGGAAGAGTGATGGGCGATTATGATATTGGCCGCATGCGCTCTCTCTTTACTCACAACACGCTTCTGAGCCCAAATAAGAAACACTAATTTTAACCGAGACGGTGACCACCATGAGTAAAGCGACTATGCACCAGACGTATAATTTTGAAGCCCTGCACGATAAAGGACTGGCGGAACACTTTCTTAATGCTGGAAAGCATCTCAGTGGTGAAGTTGAAGTGTTAGGCTCGGCAATACGCTGTATTATGCTGACCGGTGACAACCTTTCGAATAAAGAGATCATCCTGCAACTGATTCACGCCCTTGAAATTACCGAGGAGCCTGAAGCCTGCGATGTCATTCGCAACACACTTGAAATTGTTGTCGGCTTTACGCGTGATGATATCTGAGAATACACTATTGCGACGGTGATTGAGTGTTTTTTACTGGTGGTCGAATACTGTAGTCTGTCGTACCACCAGCATAGTGAAGCCGTTAACTAAATAGCCGTACCATTCGATCCAACTCTTCTTCTTTAACCGCGTGGGAAAGATAATAACCCTGGAATCGCTTAACCCCTAACGCGACAAGTTTTTCAAATTTTTCTTCGCTATCGACGCCTTCCGCAACGCATTCGGTCCCCGTCATGTCGCTGTAAACCTGTATCGCTTTAATAATGCTATAGTCTTTGTCATTAGCCACAAAGTGCTCAACAATATCGCGATCAAGCTTTAGTCCATCAACATTAATCAGTCTGATGGGCAACATAGCATGATATTTTGAAAAACAGTCATCCAGAAAAAGCCGACATCCCTCGGCGCGTAAACGCTGGAGTGTTTCGGGAATATTTTTATCCTTTGTTACGTCAATCGTTTCAGCTAGTTCAAAGACTAGTTTCCCGGCCCACTGCGGTTTGAGTAACATTTCGACGGCCTTTTTGGCCATCCCCGGCAGCGCGTTTCCCGAAGCAAGTTGAGGAGGAATGTTAACTGAAAAATAATATTTTCCATTGTATTTATTGATACCTGATACGGCCGCATGGATGACTAACGCCGTTAGCTTGAGCCATATTTCACTATTTTTTATCCCTCCCAGAAAATAGGTTGGCTTCAGGATCTCACCTTTTTTACGCCAGCGCAGCAGGATTTCAAATCCAACTCCTTTTTTATCACTATCAGTGATAATTTGATAAGCCGCAAAGATTTCCCGTTTATGTAACGCTTGTAATATATCTATTTCCGTTTCCGAAAACACTTTTGTTTTATTTTTTCCTGCACAAACCTCATCTCTGAAAACGCGAGAGTCGCTAAACCATACTCTGATAATATATAATTTACCCAAACCCACCTTGCGATGGGTATAAATAGTTTTATCTGACAGCCCTAACCTCTTACTCTGCTCTTTTATGGAAATACCCCGATAGAAATTCAGTAGCACGGTTAACTCGCGATGTGTTAACCCATGCAAATTTTCTTTACCCTCCTTGTCTGGTTCGTTACGCAACAAGCGTGAAGGGCCAGCACGCTCATCTGTCTCATTTTTTACAAAGCCCATTATTTCTGTAATATTCTCTACCCTGATCGTGGAAAGCTTTTTTGTATTATTAACGAGACTTCTCAACGTTGCATTAAGCCATCGCTCAGGTAGTGCACCATACAGGGTGACCCTGCAAATCACCGGCAGTGCATTCAGAACGGATACCAAGCGCTTCAGGCTTTCAAGAAAAGTAGCAACGTCACGACCAAGGAAAACCGAAACCTCGGGCGATTGATTTTCCATCATTTTTTCAACGTCAACGGAACATATTTCATCCTCTTCAAAATGGAGTCGCGTGGCGTGTACGCCTCGAGATTTCAGAAGCAGGCTATACCCTTCAAAGGTGAAACCGCAGGCTGAAATAACAAACCGTTGCTTGTAGCAAGTACCTTGCACAGAGGGTAAATTTTGAGACATAACCTGCTCCTGAGAATACAAACATCATTCCCATATGTAATTAAAGCCAATATTCCTTGTCGCATTGAATAATTTTACCGCACCCCATTTGGTTAATAAACCGTTATCAATGTTATGCACATGAACATCTTTGCGTTAATCAACCGACTCATCCATATGCAGCATAAATATCATTTTCTTTTCATATAACAACAGTAACCAGGACTTTCTCAAGGTATAATGAAAATTCCGAAAAAGAAGTCCGGACACTTCTTCTCATCGGCTCAGACAAAAAAGAGAAAATGCTATGGATAATCACATCTCATCCAGAGCTTTGCTACATCGACGGGATGTCATTAAAAACAACCCGCGATTTAGTGAAGCTATAATAGAACACTACAGAATCAATGACGCCATTTATAAAAAACAACCCCTGTTCTACAAAACGATGCTTCAGGAATCACGGTTCAATATAATACTCTCAATATGTTGTTTTGTTTTTGGCAATCAGGCTGAGTCGGTCTCGGAGATTAAGGCACTGTGCTCACGCTATAATATCGCCAGCCCTAACAGCGTTATTGCGATCATCACCATACTTAAAACCACCGGGCGAATTAAGACCTGGCGCTGTACCGAAGATCGGCGAAAAACAAAAATCGCGCCTACGGAAAAAGGACTGGATGAGCTTAAACGCTATATGTCCGGGGCGTTCACGCCTGTTAGCATTCTTTATCCGACATTCAACATTAATGTTAATCTTCTGGACAATGACACACTCAGGCACAACTTTTTCCGGCGCGCCGCAGAATACCTTTTCCGCGGATTAACATTCAGTAAAGTACTTCCGGAGGTGGGTTTATTTATTGATAAGGATGGTGGCCGAATGATTATGCTCTATCTCTATTTGCAGGCCATTAAAAACAAAACAGCATACGGTGCCATAATAGCGTATTCAGCCAGCACACTTGCAAAAGAATTTTTCGTCTCGCGTATTCACGTCAACCGCATTATCAAATCGGCACAGGAGGCTGGTTATCTTAAAGATCGTGGCGATGGCCGGATGTCCATTTACCCGGCATTTATCGAACTTGTCGAAAATTATGCCGGTTTATATTTTGCCTATGTCACACATTACATCAATGTGGTGCCAAAAGAACGACGCCATGCTGTCAACATGACGTCTACACTCTGATCTGACGGGCGTTCGGCTTGCTGAACGCCTTTTTTATCGCTCGCGCAGCGCCTCTTTTGCCTTATTTAACGGTTTCAGCAGATAATCAATGACGGATTTACTGCCGGTTTTGATATCAACCGTAGCTATCATGCCCGGAAACACCGGGAATTCCTTGCCCTGCCGGTTAGTCAGATGGTTACTGTCTGTACGGATATAAACGCGATAATAATAAACATCCCGTTTCACCTCGTCCTGAAGGGTATCCGGTGAAATCATCGTCACCTCCCCCTCCAGCCCGCCGTAAATGGAGTAGTCATAAGCGGTGATTTTCACCAGCGCTTTTTGCCCGGGATGGATAAACGCGACATCGCGCGGCGAGATTTTCGCTTCTATCACCATCTGGTCATCAAGCGGTACCAGGCTCATCAGTTTGCCGTTCGGCGGGATCACCCCGCCAACCGTCGTCACGTCAATGTCTTTCACGATGCCACGCACCGGCGCATTAAACGTTAAGCGGGTGAGTGAGTCTTCGCGCCCTTTCATCACCGAACGCTGCGCTTCGATTTCCGCGTTCGCTTTCGCCAGTTCTTCGCGGGCGCGAACGTAGTACTGGTTTTTCATCTCGGTGATTTTGCTCTCCAGCTCATTTTTTTGGCGTTCAAGGCGTAAGACTTCGACCTTACTGGCCGCCCCCTGCGTCACCAGCGGGCGCGTTAATGCCAGTTCACGCTGCACGAGATCCGCTCCCTGGCGTAAACCCGCCAGCCCTTTTTCAAGGCTTTCGCGACGAGACTGGTAAAGCGCCGTTTCCTGTTTAACCAGCTCAACGTCGTCATCCAGCTCTGCCGGGAATGTCAGCCCGGTGTCGTTCACTTCAGCATTCAGACGCGCGGCTGTCGCCATCGCAGCATTTAATCGAGACTCGCTCTCAAGCACGCTGGACTCGGTTTTCGTCCGGTCCAGTTGGGCAAGCTGTTGACCACGCTCGACGATATCGCCTTCGCGCACCATCAGACTGTGGATAATCCCCCCTTCCAGGGACTGGATCACCTGCTCGTGGGAGGACGGGATCACCTTGCCACTGCCCGTAGTGACCTCATCCAGCTGGAACAGGCTGGCCCAGGTAATAAACACCACCAGCAGGGCAAACAGCGACCATGCCACCAGCGACGATCGCGGCAGGCGGGGCTCCTTCAGTCGGCTATTAAAGCGGGAGAAATCATTCATGCCACGCCCTCCGTTTTCAGTTTAACCGTGCGCTGCTGCGCCTGCTGCGGGGCCATTCCGTGCTGGCGTAAAATGGCATCACGAGGGCCATCCATCACCACTTTGCCGTTTTCCAGCACGATGATGCGGTCAACCAGGTCCAGAATCGGCAGACGATGCGTCGCCACCACCAGCGTCCGGCGCTTACCGAGCCACTGGTGCAGATGCTGGATAAACTGCTTCTCGCTGACCTCATCCAGCCAGGCGGTGGGTTCATCCAGCAGCAGAATATTCGGCGAGGT
Organism: Enterobacter cloacae complex sp. I1M; assembly: GCF_014982425.1. Taxonomy (NCBI): domain Bacteria; kingdom Pseudomonadati; phylum Pseudomonadota; class Gammaproteobacteria; order Enterobacterales; family Enterobacteriaceae; genus Enterobacter; species Enterobacter cloacae complex sp. I1M. Next base: position 46,278 of record NZ_JADCLG010000010.1, read on the forward strand.
GATCAGCGCGCGGGCCAGCAGCAGCGCCTGACGTTGCCCGCCGGAAAGCCCCATTCCGCCCTCGTTGATGATGGTGTTCAGCCCCATTTTCTGCTTGCGCACAAACTCCAGCGCGCCGCTATTGACCAGCGCCTGATGGATTTCCTCGTCTGTCGCCAGCGGATTACCCATCAGGATGTTGTCGCGTACGGAGCCGAAGAACAGCCTCGCCTGCTGACTGAGCAGCTGCATATCGCGGCGTACGTCAGCCGGGTCAAGATGATTGAGAGCAATATCGTCCAGCAAAATGCTGCCCTGCTGTGGCTCCTGCATTCCCGCCAGCAGGTGCAGCAAAGTGCTTTTCCCCGAACCATTCCGCCCGAGCACCGCCACGCGCTCCCCGGCGCGAATGCGCAGTTTGCTGACGTTCAGCACGGTGAGCTTCTCTTCTTCGTCGTAATAAAACCCGACGTCGTCCAGCTGATAATCACCGCGCAGGTGGGCTTTATGCACTTTTTTGCCGTGCTGGGGATCGTCAATCGGACGCTGCATCAGGTCATCCAGTCCCTTGCGGGCCACCTTTGCTGACTGCCAGCGGGAGAGCACGCCGGAAATCTGCGACAGCGGCGCAATGGTGCGGGACGCCAGAATCGAGGTGCCCACCAGCGCACCGGTGGTCATGTCGCCGCTGATGACCAGGTAACAGCCCACCAGCAGCACCACGGCGTAGACGATAGATTGCACCTCCTGGGTCCAGGTCAGCAGCAGCCCCGTCAGCCAGCGCTGTTTCATGCCGACGCTGGCGGCAACGTCATTGGTGTTATTCCACTGGTTCTGGAACCGCTGCTCGGCGCGCATCAGCTTGATGTCCTCAAGCCCCTGCACCGCTTCCACCAGCGTGGCGTTACGAATCGCCGATTCACGCATCCCTTCGCTGGAGAGTTTTCCCAGCGGGCGCTGCACCAGCAGGCCGGGAATGAGCAGCAGCGGCACGGCCAGCAGCACCACCAGCACCAGCGGGCCGCCAATCATCCACAGAATGAAGACGAACAGCAGGAAGAACGGCAGATCGGAGATGGCTGCAATGGTGGTGGAGGTGATCAGCTCCCGCACCGACTCCAGCTCGCGGATCTGGGCGATAAACGACCCGGTCGATTTCGACCGTGCGCCGTTTTTAATCCGCAGGGCGTGGGCAAACACGCGCTCGGAAATACGCAGGTCGGCGCGTTTCCCTACCACATCCGAAATATGCACCCGCAGCATGCGCATGATGAATTCAAACACGATAGCGATCATCACGCCCCCAAACAGCACCCACAGCGTGGCCTCCGACTGGGACGGCACCACCCTGTCATACACCTGCATGGAAAAGACCATGCCGGAGAGCGCCAGCACGTTGGCGACCAGCGCCACCAGCATAATGTCGCTGTAGCGACGCCAGTCTTTCAGCGCCAACTGCCAGAACCAGTTTTTCTCATAGGGTTTGATGTAATCATCCACGCGCGCATCCGGCGTGGACTCCAGGGGACGCAGCACCATCAGCCCTTTTAACCGCGAACCGAGTTCGTCACGCGTCAGCGTCGTCTCCAGGCCGCCGTCGCCGCTGAACTGCACGCTGATGTTCCCTTCATTGTCCATACGGTTGATGACCGCGATTTGCCCGCCGGTGAACTCCGCCAGCAGCGGTAAGCGCCACGGGTCGAGCGATACGGCTTCCGCCGCTACCCAACGCATCCCCAGCCCAAGCTGGCGCGCCATCTCCTCCAGCACCAGCTGGCGCGAAGACTGGCTTTCATGGTTAATCGTGACCCGAACATGCTCCGCCGAAAAATCTAGCCGATAGTGCTTAGCGATGATGAGCATGCCCTGCAACCAGGGTTCGTACTGTGGATGTGTCTTCATAATGCTACGTCCTGTTCAGGGCGATGATTTCGCACTGAAATGATACCTTTGCGGGATGATTAGAAATCGAACGTTGCCTAAACGAGCCCGCAAAATAATCTTGTGAAATAGAGGGTTATGGCTATTAATGTAAAGAAACGCAAAAAGCCGCGAGGATCGCTCCCCGCGGCGTTGTTTTACGCAATTAACAGTTGATGATTTGCCAGCAGCGTCGCCAGATCCGTCTGCACGCCGTTCAGCGTCACCAGGGTGGTTGGCGAGAACTGGCCGCCCGTCCCGTCGAGGTCAACCTGGATCTCGGTGTTGCTGCCGTTCTGCACCACGCGGATGTAGTCAGCAATGTTGCCCGCGCTATTGTCCAGCGTCGCCACGCCGTTCACGTAGCTCGCCGAGCCGGTGCCGGTATAGCCGCTGTCGGAAAGCAGGTCACGCAGATCGATGCGGTCCGTGTCTGCCGTCCCTTCCCAGGTACCGACGGTAAAGCCGTTCACCACATCGCTACCGTTGCCGCCGGTCGCGTCAGACGCGTTGATCAGCTTATAGAGCAGCGTGTCCTGACCGCCGCTGCCGATGTTGAAGGTGTCGTTACCGCCGCGGCCTTCGAACTGGTTATCACCGCTGTTGCCGGTGATCACGTCGTCATAGTCGGAGCCGTTAATCCCTTCAATATTCAACAACCGTGTGGTACCGAACCCGGTGTCCTGCGCCGTTGAGAGGCGCAAATCAACAGTTATCTCAGAGGTGGCATTGCGGTAATCCACCACGTCCATGCCGCCGGTATTGCTCCAGGTGTCGTAGTCGGAATGGGTATTCCAGCCGCCGGAGCCATTATAGGTATAGCTCCCATCCTCTGCGATAAAGGTGTCGTTATACCCGGTTCCGGTAATGGTTCCGTTGTGGCCGCCGGTGGCCGCTTCGGCGGTGAGAACATAACCCTCTTTGCCGTTGCTCGCGTCCAGGCCGGTCCAGGTGACGTTATCCGACACGCCGTTGGTGATCTTCACGATCTCCGCCGAGTAGGTTTCGTTCGGATCCAGCCCGTAGAAACTTACCAGCGCAGAGGTATCATTCGAGCCAATGCCGGACTGGGCGTTGATGATCTGCGAGGCCACCAGTACGCCCGCGGCGTTGTACAGATTGACCGTGTTGCCGTAGTAGGCGTTGATGCCCTCGCTATCGACAATGTGCAGATGCATCGCGGTACCGTCAGCAATGGTTTTGCTGTTTTGCACCAGCACCACCTTGCCATTCTGCTGAGACACCAGCAGATCCTGCGCACCATCCCAGTTGTAGTCCACCGCGGCGACGCCGGTGACGTTAGCAAGCCCTGACGCAAGCTGGCTTGAAGTCCAGGTTGAGCCGTAGCCGTTGTTGGTGAACAAGGTTGCCGTCTGCGAGCCGCCGTAGGTGCTGAGCTTGATGATGTCCATCTGCCCATCGCCGTTCCAGTCCACCGCCACCGACAAATAGCCCGCCGTGGCGTTAGAGGCTTCCACCGCGCTCCTGGTGGTGGATAGCTGCCCGGTACCGTCGTTGTAGTAAATCACCCCGCCGTTGTTGTTGTAGCTGCTGCCCAGGTACAGGTCCATGTAGCCATCGCCGTTAAAGTCCGCCCACGTTATGGACGCCGCCGTGGTGGTATTCGAGGCGTTGGCCACAAACACGTTGGTCAGGTTCTGGCCAATGGAGAGCGTACCGTTCCCGTTGTTGTTTATCACGGTGAGCGAGTACGCCCCGCTGCGGTTGGTGTGCTGCACGATGTCCACGGTGCCGTCGTTGTTCAGGTCGACGCCGGAGATTTCACGTCCGGAATCGAACTGGCCGTAGAATCCACCTTCCCCGCCGGTGCCGTCCGGCGACAGAACGCCGTTGGTATTAACCAGGTAGGTCAGGGAGTCCATACCGGCATCTCCGTAGGCCAGATCCAGATAGCCATCCCCGGTTTTATCGTAGGCAATTACGCCGCCGTACCAGATAGTGGTCCCCATTGCCAGCTGGCTGGCGGTGTAACTGCTGCCATCGTAGGTCCACATCACCTGCGTAGAACCCGCGTAGGTGTTCTCAGTTGCGAAAATATCCTGGGTGCCGTTACGGTCAAAGTCGGCGGCGGTCTGACTCACCACGTAATAGCCACGGGTGTTGCTCAGCGTATTGCCGGCATAGGTCGAGCTATCGCTGCTGGAGTAAGACTGGCCGTTAGCAATGATATTCCACAGGCCGCTGCTGTTCGTGCCGACCGTCATAGTCGAGTTATTCAGGTTACCCGCAGTGGTCGCCCAGTCGGTATTCACCGAGGTGGTATCGATCACCAGGCTGCCGGTTGCCGTACCAGTGGTGTTACCGTTGCCCGCGCTACTCTTCACCTGCGCGGTTACGTCGTAGTTCGCCACGCTCAGGGCATCGCTGTCCGGGATCTGCAGATACCAGGTATTGTGATCCGGGTCGACTACCACCGCGCCGCCGGTCTGCGACGTATAGGTTTTCCCGTTCACCATCACCACCAGGTACTCCCCATTCACCAGGTCCGCAGACACCGTGCCATTAATAATCGGCGTGGTATCCGAGGTGGTCTGGGCAGTAATCGCCGCCGTGGTGGTCGGGATGCTGGTATCGACGTTCAGCACAAAGCCATCCGATTCCGTGTAGTTACCGGCTTTGTCGGTGACGCGCAGAATGTAAGTGTGATTCCCGTCGAGCAGGCCGTTGTCCTGATAGGACCAGCTTGCGCTGCCGTTCATTGTGACCTGACCCAGCAAGATCCCGTCCCGGTAAAGCTGCACGATTTCGCCGTCTTCCGGAGCACGGTTAAGCGTACCGTTGATCAGTGGTGAGGTATCGTCCGTCGCGACTGATGCGCCGTACGTGCCCGTACGTTCACCTTCCCCGTCGGTATAGCTGACCACCGTTCCCACCGTTTCAGGCGGCGTGGTATCAACCGTTACCACCTGCGAAGAGGTTGAGCCGACGTTGCCCGCCTGGTCGATGATCCGCACCTGCCAGGTGTAATCCCCGTCCGCCAGATCGCGGGTATCCGTATAGCTCCAGCGCTGGTTAGTGACGGCAGTGTCAATCCAGGTATTGCCGCCGTCGAGGCTGATCTGTACGCGCTCGTCGCTGGCCAGCGCGCTGCCCAACGAGCCGTTGATCGTCAGCGAGGTGTCCATGGTGATGAAATCACTCCCGGACTGCCCGGTATCTTCGCTGATGCTGTCAATGGTGATGCCGTACTGCGGCGCCTGGGTATCCACCGTCACGTCCTGCGTGGTGGTGGCCCCGACGTTGCCCGCCTGATCGACAACCCGCACCTGATAGCGGTAGTCGCCGTCGGCCAGGGTGCGCGCGTCGTTATAACTCCACCGGGTGCCGCTTACCGTGGCGTAAACCCAGGTAGTGCCGCCATCCATGCTCACCTGCACATACTCACCCGCCCCGAGTTCGGCCCCGAGCGTCCCGTTGAGCGTGTACGAGGTCGAACTGGTCAGGAAGTCGTTATTGTCGAAGCCGGTATCGACGGTGATGTTATCCACGGTCACCGTAATCGCCGCATCCGGCGCGACCGTATCGACCGTCACCTGCTGATGAGCGCTGGCACCCACGTTGCCCGCCGCATCCACTACGCGAACGTAGTAGTCATAGGTCTGGTTACCCAGCGTGCGGCCGTCCACGTAGTACCAACTGTTGCCGGTGACGATCACGTTCTGCCAGCTGACTCCGCCGTCGATGCTAATCTGGGCATATTCGCCGTCGGCCAGCGTTGCGCCGAGCGAGCCGTGCAGCGTCAGGGAGGTATCATTGGTGATAAAGTCGCTGCTGCTCAGGCCGGTATCGTCGCTGATGCTGTCGATAGCGATCGTTTTGCTGGCGTCCGGCGCGACGGTATCAATGGTCACCACCTGGCTGGTGGTGGCGCTGATATTCCCCGCGTCGTCAATCACCCGCAGCTGGTAGTTGTAGTCTCCGTCGGCCAGCGTGCGGCCATCAACGTAGGTCCAGCTCAGACCGCTGACGCTCACGTCAGTCCAGGTCGCGCCACCGTCCAGGCTGATCTGCGCGTGGTCGCCGCTGCCCAGGGCCGCGCCGAGCGTCCCTTTCAGGCTAATCTGGTTGTCGCTGGTAATGAAGTCGCTGTCGGACAGGCCGGTATCCTGCGAGACGGAATCCACGGTAATGCTCGTCGCCGCAGGCTTCGTCAGATCGATTACCACGTCCTGGCTGTCCGTTGCCCCGACGTTGCCCGCGTTATCAATGACGCGCACCTGGTACGGGTACGTCCCGTCCGTCAGGGTGCGGCCATCGGTGTAACGCCAGGTGGTGCCGGTCACGGTCAGGTCAATCCAGGTTGAACCACCGTCGAGGCTGATCTGCGCCTTCTCGTTATTACCGAGCTGCGCGGTCAGGGAACCGTTCACCACCACCTGCTTATCGTTGGTGATGAAGTCACTCGCGCTCAGGCCGGTATCGTTTTGCAGGGAATCAATGCTGATCCCCATTGACGGTGCGGTGAGATCCACGGTGACGCTGTGGTTATCGCTGGCGCTGTTGCCGATGGCGTTGCTCACCTGCGCATTGATCACGTACGAACCGCCGTCCGCCAGCGCGGTCACGTCTGCGCTGCCGACCGTATAGCTCCAGGTGCCGTCATTTTGAACGGTAGCCGTGTAGGTTTTACCGTTAAGCGTAATGGTCACCGTCTGGCCCGCAGGCGCGTCGGTGGTGCCGCTGACAATTAGCGGCGTGCCGTGCTCGGCGGCGTTGACAATATCGTCCTGGGCAAAGGTGTTAATGACGATGGTCGGCACGTCGCCGTTCAGCGTCACGTCGTGTGTTGCGCTGCCCGGGTTACCCGCCTTATCGCTCACCGTAGCCGTAATGGTGTAATCCCCATCGCTCAGGCCGAGGAAGTCGCGGCCCGGCACGAAGACCGACCACGAACCGTCTGCTCCAACGGTCGCCTGATAGCTGTGCCCGTTGAAGGAGACGGTCACCGTCTGGCCCTGCTCCGCGGTGGTGGTCCCGCTAATAGTCTGCCCCGCCAACTGCTCGGCGTTGTTGACGATATCGTCATCGGCCACGGTGCTGATGGTGACGGCTGGTGCGACGGTATCGACCGTTAAGGTATGGGTCGTCTGGCCGCTGTTACCGGCTTTATCGTTGACCACGGCGGTCACCGTCAGCGCACCCTGGCTCAGTGCGACCAGGTCTGCCGCCGGAACGTCCTGCGTCCAGGTGCCATCTCTGCCGACAAGCGCAGTGTAGGTTTTTCCGCCCAGCGTGACGGTCACCGTCTGGCCTGCTTCCGCGCTGGAAGAGCCGTGTACGGTGAGCGGCTGCTGAGCTTCCGCCGCATTCAGCACGTCGTCGCCCGACAACGTGTTCACGCTAATCACCGGCGCGGTGGTGTCCACGCTGATGGTATGCGTCGCCGAGGCGCTGTTCCCGGCGCTGTCCTGCGCCGAAACAGAAATCTGGTAGCTCGCGCCGTCGGCCAGAGCGCCCACGTCGGCGGCCGGAACGGTGGTCTGCCAGGCGCCGTCGCTCTGAATGGTGGCCGTATAGCTCTTACCATTCAGGGTGATAGTGACCTGCGTACCGCTGGCGAACTGCGCACTGGAACCGTTGATAACCAGCGACGCGCCCGCTTCTGCCGCATTGATCACGTCATCACCGCTGAGGGTGTTGACGGTCAGCGCGACCGATGCGGTATTTACCACCACGTCATGGGTCTGAGTGCTGCTGTTGCCTGCGCTGTCGGTGATAGTCGCGCTGAGGGTTACGGTGCCGTCGGCCAGTGCGGAAATCACGCTGGCCGGAACGCCCACGCTCCAGTAACCGCTGGCGTCAACGGTGGTGGTGTACTGATTCGAACCGATGGTGATAATCAGCTTATCGCCGACGCTGGCGCCGGTTGCGGTGCCGCTGACGATCTGCGCCTGCCCGTGCTCCACGCTGTTGATGACGTCATCACCCGCCACGACGTTAAAGCTGACGGTCGGCGGTGTGGTATCAAGCGTAATCGCTTTACCCGCGCTGCCCGGGTTACCCGCGGCGTCACTCACGCTCACCTGCACGGTGTAGCCGTTATCCGCCAGGGCGGACAGGTCTGTGCCCGGCACGTTAACGCTCCAGACGCCGCCCTGCTGAACCTGCGTGGTGTAGCTGTTCCCGCCGAAGGTTACGGTTACCGTCTGACCGACTTCCGCCGTGGTGGTGCCGGAAATGGCCACGCCCGCAGCCGCTTCGCTGCCGTTGATCACGTTGTCGCCTGCGACCGTGTCAATCGTCACGGTTGGCGCGGTGGCATCTACACTGTATTCGCGGCCCGCCGAAGCGCTGTTGCCGTGCGCGTTGGTGATGCTCACCTGCACGCTGGCGTCGCCGTCTTTCAGACCCGCAAGATCCGAGGAAGGCACGTTCGCCGTCCAGTTGCCGTCGGCATCGACTTTGGCGGTGTAAGACTTGCCGCCAAAGATGATGGTAACGATCTGGTTATCTTCCACATTGGATGTGCTGCCGGATAGCACCAGATCCGCGCCTTTCTCCGCCGCATTAATCACGTCGTCGGTGGCGATGGCATCGATGCTGATCGCCACGGCTGCCAGATCGATGGTGACGTCGTGGCTGATGGAGACCGGATTGCCCGCCGCGCTCTGGCCCGCTACGGTGACGGTCATCGTGCCTGCGGCCAGAGCGCCCACGTCTGCCGCCGGGATCGCCGCGGTCCAGGAGCCGTCTGCCAGTACCGACGCGGCATAGGTCTTGCCATTCAGGGTCACGGTGAGCGTAGTGCCCGCCGCCAGCCCATCGCTTGAGCCAGTGACGATAAGATTCTGACCATGCTCAATGCTGTTGATCACGTCATCGCCCGCCACGGTATCCACGCGCAGCCCCGGCAGGCTGGCGTCAATAGTGATATCGCGCTCGCCCGTTCCCGAATTGCCATGGTCATTAGTGACGGTCGCTGACACCGTTAAATCGCCGTTGCCCAGCGCCGTCAGAACCGACTCAGGCACGTTCACGGACCAGGTCAGATCGCTCTGCACCGTCGCGTTGTAGCTGTTGCCGCCGATGGTCACCGTCACGGTGTTGCCCGCCTCAGCGTTCGTTACCCTGCCGCTGAGGGTCTGCCCCGCAGCCACTTCCGCCGCGTTAATCACGTTGTCGCCCGCCACGGTGTTGATGGTGACGGTTGGCAGCGCGGTGTCGACAAGCAGGTTCGCGGTATTGCTCACGCTGTTGCCCACGCCGTTGGTGGCGGTCGCGCTCAGGGTGTAGTTGGCTTCGCCCAGGCTCGCCAGATCCGCCGCCGGAACGGTCAGGCTCCAGGTGCCGTCTGCCGCAGTTGTCGCCGTGTAGTTTTTACCGTTCAGAATTACGGTCACCACGGTGCCTTCCGCCAGGTTGGCGCTGGTGCCGCTGACGCTCAGGTCCTGCCCTTTTTCTACCGCGTTCAGGACGTTGTCATCGCTGATGGCGTTAAAGCTGACCGACGGCAGACCGGTATCGACGGTCACATTATGCGTGCCGCTGCCGGTGTTGCCCGCCGCGTCGGTGACAGACGCAGTGACGGTCACGGTGCCGTCGCTGAGGCCTGAAATCACATTTGCCGGAACGCCCACGCTCCAGTTACCCGCCGCGTCCAGCACGGTGGTGTAAGTCTGGCCGCCGATGGTGACGGTGACGGTATCGCCCGCCGCCGCGCCGGTGGCGGAGCCGCTGACGATCTGCGCCTGATTGTGTTCAGCCGCGTTAATCACATCGTCACGTGCAACGGTGTGGATGGTCACCCCAGGAACGGTCACATCCACCGTCAGAGTGTGATCAACCGATGCCGGGTTACCCGCCTTGTCGCTGACTGAGGCAGTGACCGTCACGCTGCCGTCGGTTAATCCTGCCAGATCCGCCGCCGGAACGTTCAGCGTCCAGCTGCCGTTCGCGCTCACGGTTGTGGTGTAATCTTTGCCGTTCAGCGACACGGTCAGCGTCTGGCCCGCTTCGGCGGTGCTGGTGCCGGAGATTGCCAGGTCTGACTGCGCTTCCGTGGCGTTGAGGATATCGTCTGTGGCAATCGTGTTGATGGTCACGGACGGCGCGGTAGCATCCACGCTGTACTCGTGGCCCGCAGACGCGCTGTTGCCGTTCACGTTGGTGACGCTCACCTGCACGCTGGCGTCGCCATCCTTCAGGCCAGCCAGATCCGCTGACGGCACGGTGTAAGTCCAGTTGCCGCTGTCGTCCACGGTGGTGGTGTAGATCCTGCCGTTCAGACTGATGGTCACGGTCTGCCCGGCTTCCACGTTGGTGGTCGCACCGGACAGCACCAGATCCGCGCCCTTCTCCGCCGCGTTAATCACGTCGTCGGTGGCAAGCGCATTGATGCTGATGGCAACGGTAGCCAGATCCACGGTCACATCGTGGCTGATGGTGATCGGGTTACCCGCCGCGCTGTCGCCGGTAACGCTGATTTTCACGATGCCTTCCGGCCACGCGCTCACGTCGGTGGACGGGATCGCCGCGCGCCAGGTGCCGTCTGCCAGTACCGTTGCCGCGTAATCTTTACCGTTGACGGTAACCGTCAGCGCCGTGCCCGGCGCCAGCCCGTCGCTGGAGCCTGAAACAATCAGGTTCTGCGCGTGCTCAATGGTGTTGATCACGTCATCACCCGCCACGGTATTCACGCGCAGGCCCGGCAGGTTAGCGTCGATAGCGATCTCGCGCTCGCCGGTCCCGGTGTTGCCGTGGCCGTTGGTGACGGTTGCCGTCACGCTCAGGCTGCCGTTGCCGAGTGCGGTCAGCACGTCAGACGGCACATTCACGGACCAGGAAAGATTGTTCTGCACCGTTGCGGTGTAGCTGTGGCCGCCGATAGTCACCGTCACGGTGTTGCCCGCTTCGGCATTCGCCACGGTGCCGCTCAGGGTCTGACCTGCCGCCACTTCCGCCGCGTTGATGACGTTGTCGCCCGCCACGGTGTTGATGGTGACGGTTGGCAGCGCGATGTCCACCAGCAGGTTCGCGGTGTTGCTCACGCTGTTGCCCACGCCGTTGGTGGCGGTCGCGTTCAGGGTGTAACTGGCCTGACCGAGACCGGCCAGATCCGCCGCCGGAACCGTCAGGCTCCAGGTGCCGTCTGCCGCAGTTGTCGCCGTGTAGTTTTTGCCGTTCAGAATTACGGTCACCACGGTGCCTTCCGTCAGGTTGGCGCTGGTGCCGCTGACGCTCAGGTCCTGCCCTTTTTCAACGGCGTTCAGGACGTTGTCATCACTGATGGCGTTAAAGCTGACCGACGGCAGACCGGTATCGACGGTCACATTATGCGTGCCGCTGCCGGTGTTGCCCGCCGCGTCGGTGACAGACGCAGTGACGGTCACGGTGCCGTCGCTGAGGACTGAAATGACGCTGGCCGGAACGCCCACGCTCCAGTTACCCGCCGCGTCCAGCACGGTGGTGTAAGTCTGGCCGCCGATCGTGACGGTGACCTTATCGCCCGCCGCCGCGCCGGTGGCGGAGCCGCTGATAATCTGTGCCTGCTTGTGTTCAGCCACGTTAATCACGTCGTCGCCTGCCACGGTGTGGATGGTCACAGTCGGAACGGTGACGTCCACCGTCAGGTTGTGGTCCACCGACGCCGGGTTACCCGCCTTGTCGCTGACTGAGGCAGTGACCGTCACGCTGCCGTCGGTTAATCCTGCCAGATCCGCCGCCGGAACGTTCAGCGTCCAGTTGCCGTTCGCGCTGACGGTTGTGGTGTAATCTTTGCCGTTCAGCGATACGGTCAGCGTCTGGCCCGCTTCGGCGGTGCTGGTGCCGGAGATTGCCAGGTCAGACTGCGCTTCCGTGGCGTTCAGGATATCGTCTGTGGCAATCGTGTTGATGGTCACGGACGGCGCGGTAGCATCCACGCTGTACTCGCGGCCCGCCGAGGCGCTGTTGCCGTTCACGTTGGTGACGCTGACCTGCACGCTGGCATCACCCTCTTTCAGACCGGTCAGATCCGAAGATGGCACAGTGGCGGTCCATTTACCCTCAGCGTCCACCGTGGCGGTGTAGTTCTTGCCGCCGAAGGCGATGGTGACGGTTTGATTTTCCTCAACGTTCGCAGTGGTGCCGGAAAGCACCAGTTCTTCGCCCTTCTCGGCGGCGTTGATCACGTCATCGGAAGCGATGGCGTCAATGCTGATGGCGACGTTTGCCAGATCCACCGTCACATCATGGTTGATAGTCACCGGATTGCCCGCGCTGCTCTGCCCTTCAACGGTCACGGTGACCGTGCCTGCGGCAAGGGCACCCACGTCCGCAGAAGGGATCGCCGCACTCCAGGTGCCGTCTGCCAGCACGGTAGCCGCATAGGTTTTACCGTTTACGGTGACGGTCAGCGCCGTACCCGCCGTCAGGCCGTCGCTTGAACCCGTGATAATCAGATTCTGCCCGTGTTCGATGCTGTTAATCACGTCATCGCCCGCCACGGTGTCCACGCGCAGGCCCGGCAGATTCGCGTCTATCACGATTTCGCGCTCGCCCGTTCCACTATTGCCCACGCCGTTGGTGACGCTGGCTGACACGGTTAAATCGCCGTTGCCCAGCGCGGTCAGCACCGACTCCGGCACGCTCACGGACCAGGTGAGATCGCTCTGCACCGTTGCGGTGTAGCTGTTGCCGCCAATGGTCACGGTCACGGTGTTGCCTGCTTCGGCATTCACCACCTTACCGCTGATGGTCTGGCCGGTTGCCAGCTCCGCCGCGTTAATGACGTCGTCACCTGCCACGGTGTTGATAATCACGCCCGGCAGAACGGATTCCACGTTCACGGTGTGCGAGGTGCTGGTGCTGTTGCCGACGCTGTCCGTCGCGGAGGCCGACACGGTGTAAAGCGCTTCACCCAGTTGCCCCACCTCGCTCGCCGGAACGGTTGTAGTCCATTGGCCATTGGTAGCTACCGTGGCGCTGTACGCTTTGCCGTTCAGTATCACGGTCACCACCGCGCCTGTCGCCAGGCCGGAAGCCGTACCGGAGATCGTCAGATCCTGGGTTTTCTCGGTGTTGTTGATCACATCGTCACCGGACACGGTGTCAATGGTCAGCACCGGCGCGGTGAGGTTGACTTCAACCTCGTGCGTTGTGCTGTTGCTGTTTCCGGCTTTATCGGTCAGCGCCGCGGTGATGGTGTGATCCCCTGCGGTCAGAGCACTCACGTCCGCCGCAGGCACGCCCACGTTCCACTTGCCGGAAGCGTCCAGGGTCGCCGTGTAATCTTTGTTATTGATGGTGACGGTCACCACGTCCCCCGCCGCCGCACCGGTCACGGAACCGGTGACAATCAGCGCCTGCGCATGCTCGGCGCTGTTGATCACGTCGTCGTCGGAAACGGTGTTAATGGTCAGCTGTGGCACCGTGGTATCCACCAGCACATCGCGATCCGCCGAGGCCGGGTTACCCGCTTTATCCAGGACGGCTGCCGTGATGGTGTAATCGCCGTCGGAAATCGCGCCGACATCCGCAGACGGTACGGTGACGCTCCAGCTGCCATTCGCCTGCACGGTGGTGGTGTAATTCTCGCCGTTCAGGGTCACGGTCACGGTCTGGCCCACTTCCGCATCAGAGACGCCGTTGATGACCAGATCCTGCTGCGCTTCGGCAGCATTGATGATGTTGTTGTCGCTGACGATTTCAATCGACACCGTCGGCGCGGTGGCATCCACGCTGTACTCGCGGCCCGCAGAGGCGCTGTTGCCGTTTACGTTGGTGACGCTGACCTGCACGCTGGTGTCGCCGTCTTTCAGTCCGCCCAAATCGGCAGACGGTACGGTCGCCGTCCAGTGGCCGCTGGCATCCACCGTCGCGCTATAGGTCTTACCGCCGAAAATGATAGTAACGGTCTGGTTTTCTTCCACGTTGGTGGTCGAGCCGGACAGCACCAGATCCGCACCCTTCTCGGCTGCGTTAATCACGTCGTCCGTAGCGATGGCGTCGATGCTGATGGCGACCGGCGCCAGATCCACCTTCACGTCATGGCTGATGGAAACCGGATTACCCGCCGCGCTCTGGCCGTCAACGGTCACGGTGACTGTACCTGCGCTCAGCGCGCCGACGTCAGCCGCCGGAATAGCCGCCGTCCAGGTGCCGTCCGCCAGCACGGTTGCCGCGTAGGTTTTGCCGTTGACGGTGACCGTCAGCGCCGATCCGCTCGCCAGCCCGTCGCTGGAGCCGGTGATAATCAGGTTTTGAGTATGCTCGATGCTGTTGATCACATCGTCGCCTGCCACGGTATCCACGCGCAGGCCCGGCAGGCTGGCATCAATCGTGATGTCGCGCTCGCCGGTGCCGGTGTTGCCGTGGCCGTTGGTCACGCTCGCTGTTACGGTGAGATCGCCGTTACCGATAGCGGTTAAGACGTCAGATGCCACGTTAACCGACCAGCTCAGATCGTCCTGAACCGTCGCGGTATAGGTGTTGCCCCCGATACCGATCGTGACAGTGTCACCGCTCGCCGCGCCGCTCACTTTCCCGCTCAGGGTTTGTCCGGAAGCCACTTCCGCTGCGTTAATCACGTCGTCGGTGGCAACTGCATTAATGGTGACCTGCGGCAGCGCGCTGTCGACCAGCACGCTATGGCTGGTGTTCGCGCTATTACCCGCGGTATCGGTCACGCTGGCCGTCACGCTGTAGCTCGCTTCGCCCAGTGCCGAGACGTTTGCCGCCGGAACGGTGACGCTCCAGTTACCGCTGGCATCGGTGGTGGCGGCGTAACTGATACCGTTCAGGGTTACGGTGATGCGGGTCCCGTCCGGCTGGTTGCTGGTGCCGGAGACCAGCAGATCCTGACCTTTCTCGGTCGCGTTGATCACGTCGTCAACCGCCAGGGTAGTGATGGCAATCACCGGCGCGGTCAGGGAGACGTCAAACGCGTGCGTCGCGCTGGTGCTGTTGCCCGCTTTATCGGTGAGCGTGGCGGAGATCGTTTGATCGCCGTTAGCCAGCGCGCCCACGTCCGCCGCCGGAACGCCCACGCTCCAGTTACCGGCACCGTCCAGCATGGCGGTGTAGTCTTTGCCGTTCAGGGTCAGGGTAATCACATCGCCCGCCTGCGCGCCCGTCACCTTGCCGATGACAATCAGCGCCTGACCGTGCTCGGCAATATTAACAATGTCGTCGCCCGCCACAATGTTGAAGGTAATCTGCGGCACGGTAGTGTCGACCAGCACGGACGCCCCCGCGCTGGCCGGGTTGCCCGCTTTATCGGACACGGTCGCCGTGACCGCCGCGCTACCGTCTGCGATCCCCGCCAGATCCGCCGCCGGTACATCCAGCGTCCAGCTGCCGTTTGCCTGCACCTGGGCGGTGTACTGATTGCCGTTGAAGGTCACGGTGACCGTCTGGCCTGCTTCAGCAGTAGACGTCCCGCTCAGGGTCAGGTCCTGCGCCGCCTCTGCCGCATTTAGCATGTTGTCGCCGCTGATGGTGTTGATGCTGACCGCTGGCGCGGCGGTATCGACGCTGAATGCCTGCGAGGAAGAGGCCGCGTTGCCGTTCATGTTGGTTACGCTAACCTGTACGCTGGCGTCGCCATCCTTCAGGCCGCTCAGTTCGGCAGCCGGTACGGTGCAGGTCCAGTCGCCGTTGGCATCGACCATCGTGGTCCAGGTTTTACCCGCAAAGATAATGGTAACGGTCTGGCCCGCTTCAACGTTCGAGGAGGAGCCGGACAGCACCAGATCCTGGCCTTTTTCTGCCGCGTTCAGCACGTTGTTGTCCGTCACGCTGTTGATGCTTATCGCCACCGGGGCGAGATCGACATCCACCACGGTACCGATGTTCACCGGGTTGCCGGAGGTATCCTGCGCGCTGGCGCTGATGGTGAGCGACCCGTCCTCCCACCGGGAGACGTCCGCGGCCGGAACCGCAGCCTGCCAGGTGCCGTCCGCCAGTACCGAGGCGGAATAACTCTTGCCGTTGATGCTCACGGTGACGGTGCTACCCGCCGCCAGGTCGGTGCTGGTGCCGGAGATAACCAGGTTCTGCGCGTGTTCAATAACGTTAATGACGTCGTCACCGGCGACGGTATCAATGCGCAGGCCGGGCAACTGGGCGTCAATGGTGACATCCAGGGAAGACGATCCGGTATTACCGTGCGCGTTCGTCACGCTGGCCGATACGGTCAGGTCGCCGTTGCCGAGCGCGGTTAACTGACTCTGGGTTAACGGCAGGCTCCAGGTGAGATCGTCCTGTACGGTAGCCGTGTATGTCTGCCCGCCGATGATAATGGTGACGGTATCGCCCGATGCCGCGTTCGATACTTTCCCGGTCAGGGTTTGCCCTGCGGCCACTTCCGCCGCGTTAACGATATTGTCGCCCGCGACGTTGTTGAGGGTAACAACCGGCAGCGAGCTGTCCACCAGCACATCGTGCGTGGCAGAGGCGCTGTTGCCCACATTATCGGTGACGCTCGCCGTCACGGTGTAATTGGCTTCACCCAGCGCGCTCACCGCAGAGGCGGGTACGGTAACGCTCCAGTTGCCACTGGCGTCGGTGGTGGCTGCATAGTTGATACCGTTCAGATTAACGGTGATGGTGGTTCCTTCCGGCTGGTTGCTGGTACCGGAAAGCAGCAGATCTTCGCCCTTCTCTGCCGCATTGATCACGTCATCCGCTGCCAGCGTATTAATACCGATTACAGGCGTGACTGTATTGACCACCACATCCACTGAACTGCTGCCGGTGTTGCCGGACCGATCGGTCACGGAGACGTTAATGGTCCAGGTGCCGTCCGTCAGCCCCTGAACGACGGACGCAGGCAGGCCGAGGCTCCAGTTGCCCGCCGCATCCACCACGGTGGTGTAGTCCACGTTATTGATGGTGATGATGACCAAATCACCCGCCGCCGCGCCGGTGACGGAGCCGCTCAGGATCTGCGCCTGTGAATGGGCCAGCTGGTTAACGGTGTTGGTGTCGGTGACGAAATCGTTGATGGTCACCTGCGGCACGGTGGCATCCACCAGCCCAACGCGGTCCGCGCTGCTGCTGTTGCCCGCCACGTCACTGACGGTGGCCGTGACGGTGACATTGCCATCGGTCAGCGCGCCAACGTCGGCGGCAGGCACGTTCAACTGCCAGCGACCGTCCGCCTGGACCGTGGTCTGGTAAGATTTACCGTTCAGCGTCACGGTGACCGTCTGGCCCGCTTCAGCGGTTGTGCTGCCGCTGAGCACCAGATCCTGCTGCGCTTCTGCCGCATTAATGATGTTGTCGTCGGTCAGGTTATCAAGCGTAATGGCTGGCGGCTGTGTATCGACAATCACCACGCGTGAGGCGTCCGCGCTGTTGCCGTTGACGTTAGTCACGCTGACGCTCACCTGCGCCCGCCCGTCGATCAGCGTTTCCATCGCGCTCGCCGGAACGGTCAGGCGCCAGGAGCCGTCCTGCTGCACCTGTGCGGTAAAGGTTTGATCCGCGAATTTCACCACCACGGTTTGCCCGGCCTCTACGCCCTGCGTCTGACCGGAAAGCGTGACATCCGCGCCTTTTTCCGCCGCGTTGAGCCTATCGTCAGTGGTTACGGTATCGATGGTGACGGCCACCGCGTTCAGGTCAAGCTCGATCGGGTGTTCAGCCGCCACGGTGTTGCCCCAGGCATCTTCCGCACTGACGCTGACGGTCATGCCTCCCGCCGTCCATGCCTGCAGGTCCGCTGACGGCACGCCAATCTGCCAGCTGCCGCTGGCGTTAACCGTGGTGACGTATTCAACATTATTGATGGTGACGGTGATCTGTGTGCCTTCGGCCAGATGAGTGCTGGAGCCGGTCACGGCCAGATCCTGCTGCTGTTCAATGGCGTTAATCACGTCATCGCCAGAGATCGTGTTCACGCGCAGGCCCGGCAGTTCGGCGTTGATGTTGATATCACGTTCGCCGGTGCCGGTGTTGCCGTGCGCATTCGTGACAGAGGCGCTGAAGGTTAACTCGCCGTCGCCAAACGCCTGAAGGTCGGCCGATGGGATGGTCACGCTCCATTTCAGGTCGCTGCCAACCGTCGCGGTGTAGCTCTTGCCGCCCACGGTGACAGAGACGGTATCGCCCGCCGCCGCGCCGGTGACGCGTCCGCTGAGGGTTTGGTCAACCGCCGCTTCGGCGTTATTGACCAGGTTATCCCCGGCAAAGGAGTTGAGGATCACCTGCGGCAGCGCGGTATCGACCAGCAGATTCGCCTCGGCGGAGCCGCTGTTACCCACGCTGTCGGTGCCGCTGACGCTCACAGTGTAAAGGGTATTCGCCAGATCCAGCACGTCGGAAACCGGCACCTGAACGGACCAGCTACCATTCTCAACGGTGGCCTGATAGTTAACGTTGTTCAACGTCACGGTGACAGCGCTGCCGTTCGGCAGATTACTGGTCCCGCTCAGGCTCAGAGGCTGCATGGCCTCCTGCGCATTCAGGACGTTATCCTGGCTGATGGGGTCAAGGGTGAATTCCGGCGGGTTGCCGCTGAGCGTAATGCCGTGCGTCGCGCTGCCGGTGTTGCCCGCCGCATCGGTCACGGAGACCGAAATGCTGTGGCTACCTTCACCCAGCGCGCCAATGACAGAGGCAGGCACGCCGACGCTCCAGCTGCCGTCCGCCTGGACGACACCGGTAAAGGTCTTGCCGCCAACGGTCACGGTGACAACGTCGCCCGCCGCCGCGCCGTTCGCCTGGCCGGAAATAATCTGAGCCTGCCCCTGCTCGCTGGTGTTCAGAATGTCGTCGCCCGCGACAGTGTTGATAGTGACCACTGGCGCTGCGGTATCGACCGTGAAATCGGCGGTGGTGGAGGCCCCGTTACCCGCTTTGTCGCTGACGTTTGCCGTCAGGGTGTGCTCGCCGTTAGCCATCGCCTGTACTTCACTGGCCGAAAGCGTAACGGACCAGGTGCCGTCGCTGCCCACGGTCGCCGTGTGATTTTTGCCGTTCAGCGTGACCGTCACAATCTGGCCCGCTTCCGCATCGGTTTTTCCGGTCAGCGTCAGCGGCTGATTATGTTCAGCCGCGTTGATGATGTTGTCCTGGGCGATTGTGTCGACAGAAATTGCTGGCGCAGCGGTATCGACGCCAATCGTCTGGCTGCCGGTCACGGTGTTGCCCGCCGCGTCTTTGCCGCTGACGTTGACCGTCCAGGTACCATCGCCCAGCGCCTGCGCGTCAGCAGCAGGCACCTTCACGCTCCATGCGCCGTTTGCCCCTACTTCTGCGGAATAGGTTTTACCGTTCAGCGTGACGGTAAGCGCCGTTCCCTGCGCCAGGTTTTTGCTGGTGCCGGACAGCGTAAAGCCAGCGGCCTGCTCGCTGGCGTTGATCACGTTATCGCCCGCCGTGGTGGCGAGCGTCACGCTGGTATCCGCTGTAGAAACGGTTACGGTAATACTGCCCGCAGAGGTCGTTTTACTGCCGTCGATCTGGACGACGGACCAGGTATGTTCCCCCTCCGCCTGGGTCGGAAGTGTTACCGTCCAGGTGCCGTCCTTTGCGACCATGGTGCTGGCGATGGTGCTGCCGCTGCTGTCTTTAACCTGAATGGTCGCGCCCGGCTGCCCGGTACCGCTGAAGGTTGGGGTGTTATCATCCGTGACCTCTTTTGCACTCAGCACCCCCTGCTTGTCACCCGCGTTATCCGTCAGCAAAAATGTTGGCGTGGCGCTTTCGACTTCTTTCGTATTATCAATAACTTTTGTTTTGGTTTCGCCGTCACCGCCGTGAGCCAGCAGTGCGCCAATCGCACCGCCTCCCAACGCCGCTCCGGCAATCCAGCCCCACGGCGCATCGCTTAAGACGCTTCCCTGCTCCAGAAAAGGTTCAATGCTGCTAATGGGTGCAGCCTGGGCGGTTAATTCGGTGGCGGCAACGCCTGATGCTTCCCCGGCATCGGCAAATGAAATATGCGTCAACTCCTGGTTATCGTTAAATACCAGTTCGGAATGATTATGGGTTTCCGTGTCTTCGACAAAATAATTATTGCAGCGGATCACGCTGCCATCTTTCATATAAATGAGGAGGTCATTCCCCTGGCGGACATAACGCACCACGTCCTGAGCAGAACCCTGAATTTCAATCACGCTCGGCGATGAAATAGAGACCGAGAGATTCCCTTCACCGGTTAATTTCGTTTTTTCTGCCGTTTTTCGAATGATAACATCAACAACTTTTGCGTTACTCATATTCTTCTCCTTGCAGGTGCGCGTATTCCTGTGGTTATGTCCACCAGAGGGATGTAACTATCCCTGGGAAAAACCACCCATTATTGTCTGACTTATTTCGCGCAGAAAGGCGCGCCTTTTTTAACTCAAATCAGGTAATTTCGCGGCAGCGTTTTTCTCTATTCCGATAAGCGGCATGAGATTATCCACCGCGGAGGCGTAATTAATCGCCGCGCTCCAGCCATCGTATTCAGCCATTATTTTCGCTGAGGTGGCAGACCAGACATCCTGCTCCACGCTGAGCAGATCGTTAATGCTGCGCTTGCTCAGGGTATATTCATTTTTGTAGACGTCGCGGGCGCGCAACGCATTTTCCAGCTGACGTTTTCCGGCCTCCATACGTCCTTGCGCCCCGGTCCAGTCGGCCTGTGCGACGGAGGCTTTTTGCAGGACATCAAAACGGGCCTGATCGACCTGAGACGATGCCATTGCCCTTGCGCCCTCGGCCTGACGGACGCGCGCCGAGACCGCGCCGCCCTGATAAAGCGGTGCATCAATATTGAGCTGGATCTGATCATCCCAGTACGCGCGATTATCAGACTCGTACCGGGTGCGGCCCCCATTCAGGCTTAAGGTTGGCCAGTGCTGTGACTTCGCGGTTTCTACGCCGTACTGGGCTGAACGCTCCATGTTCTGCGCGGCCATCACCGTTGGGATCAGTGAATAATCAATTCGATTGAGAGAATCCGACTCCACGGCCAGACCTCCCGGAACCGGTGAATAGCGTTCAGCCTGTATGCCAGTTAATACCGCCAGCCGCGCGCGGGCGCTGTTCAGTGACGCATTGTACTGCTCTACCGTCGCCTGCATTCCGGCAATACGGGTGCGGGTCTGAAGCTCATCAGAGGTGGAGCTTACGCCTGCATCGGCGCGGAGTTTTGCCAGCTGCTCAACGTTTTTAAGCGCCTGCACGTTCTCTGTTGCCGCCTGTAGCAGATCGCTGTAGCGTTTCACTTCCACATAGCTGAGGGCCGTTTTTTCCGCGACGGCAGACATCGTGCTCATCAGCTGGTAGCGATAGCTGTCACGCTGAGCTGAAGACTGGCTGATGCTGTTATTGGTCTTGCCAAAATCGTACACAAGCTGCGTCAGGCTCAGCCCCCAGGCTGCGGAATTTCGCAACGAGCCGCTCGAATCGGTGGTCTGGCTGTGACCCGTACTCCCGTTCAGGGCTATTTGTGGCATCCAGCCACTACGCGCTTCGTCTATTTGTGCCTGGCCAATCCCCAGCTGTGCAGCCTGCTGACTCACCGACGGGTCGCGGTCAAGAGCGAAAAGAATACTTTCTTTCATCGTCATTGCCGCAACGGGAGATATCCCTACCAGACCGTTAGTTGCATGAGCCGCAGTCACCACCAGTGAAATTAAGGTCAGGGAAGCAGATAATCTGAGCATCCTGTTATTGCATTTCATCTTTATAATACCCCCGGACTTCAGGTGATGGCTAAATAATTACCAGGAAGAGGTACAAATAATTCACCCTATTTGCCCCACTCCTGTTTGATAAATTCCGCCAATAGTCGACCACACCCATTTCAATTGAGATGAGAGCCGTTCAATCTCTTTTTTTCTTTTAAGAATTTACTTAAATATTTATTGATTCGCAGCATAACAAAATGTGATATGAGCGACCACACCTGTAGTGTTAATGCGGTGTTACAAATAAGAAAAAAGATGGGGTTTCTGGACAAATGGCTATTAGATGCGTTTACGCTGAAACATATAAACCCTCTGTAATTTAAGGAAAATTCTGAAACACCTTGATGTACATTTTTGCGTTTATTTCATCGCGAATCAGACACAAAGATTTTCAAAGAACTGTCAATTTAAGTCATTCGCTGATTAATATTAAATTATTTTACTTTAAAAAGAATATCTAATAGATATAAGCACCAATTTATATTTATAATCTGGTTTTATATTTTTATTCGAACTCCTTATTCGGTAGCTTTAACCAAATTTCCATGTAAAACATAGCGTTAACATCAGGTCTAAACGATACATACATGTTTTTGATGACTGATTAATGCTAATTCAATATTCACCTTATCAAACTGTTTTTGGACAACATCCCCCTCCTGTTACGATTCCCTTTCCTGTAAAATGCTGTAAACTGCATAGTATTGCGACATTTTGCAGGATACTGCACCCATGCATAAAACCGCCAGACAGAAATATGTACTTGAAATTATTACTGAACAAGGCCAGGCCAGCATCACTGAGCTGGCAGAAAAGTTGCAGGTTTCGGCGGATACCATCCGTCGCGATCTGACCGATCTGGAAAAACAGGGATTGGCGCAAAAAAACCATGGCGGCGCCATCGCGCTGAATCTCTCGACGATGAACCGAGTTAGCAGGAATACCTTACTGCCTGAAATCAAGCAGCGGCTGGGTAAACAGGTTGCGCAGTGCGTACCTGCGGGCTCGACGCTTTTTCTGGACGCCGGAAGCACACTTCTGGCTGTTGCCTCTTTCCTGCAGGGACCGCTGACCATCATCACCCCTTCTCTTGATATCGCCCAGCAGGTTAGCGATCGGGAAGATATCGATCTGATCCTGCTTGGTGGAAAGTGGGATCAGAAACAGCGCCTGTTTGCCGGAAGCGCCACCCTTTCGCTGCTCTCTCGCTACCGGGCGGATATCGCCATCCTTGGCGCATGCGCCATTCATGCCGAGCTCGGATTGAGCGCCAGTCAGGAGGCGGATGCCGAGGTGAAGCGTGCCATGCTGGCCGCAAGCCAGGCGCACTGGGTAGTCGCCGATCATCTGAAACTCAACCAGTGCGAACCTTATCTGGTTTCAGGGTTATCCCAGATTCATCAACTGTTTTTAGATCGTCCCTGGGCAGAGCTCGGGGACCATAGCGCCGTGCAGGTTACCGTTTGCGCGCATTAACGTGGAGAAGGTCATGAATAAAGTGAAGACAATGAATATTGCGCTGATCGGGTATGGTTTTGTGGGTAAGACGTTTCATGCCCCGCTGATCCAGTCCGTCGACGGCCTGAAGCTGGCGGTGGTCTCATCCCGGGATGAAGAAAAGGTCAAACGCGATCTGCCGGACGTCCTCGTTGTTGCCACCCCTGAAGAGGCTATTCAGCACCCGGATATCGACCTGGTGGTTATCGCCTCCCCTAACGCGACCCATGCGCCGCTGGCCACCCTGGCGCTCAACGCCGGCAAGCACGTAGTGGTGGATAAGCCATTTACGCTGGATATGCAGGAAGCGCGAGACCTGATTGCGCTTGCGCAAGAAAAACAACGCCTGCTCTCTGTCTTCCATAACCGCCGCTGGGACAGCGATTTTCTCGGCATTAAGCAGGTGATTGAGCAAGGCAGTATCGGCAAGGTAAAACACTTTGAATCGCATATCGATCGTTTCCGCCCGGAGGTTCGCGTGCGCTGGAGAGAGCAAAATGTTCCCGGCAGTGGCCTGTGGTTCGACTTAGGCCCGCACATGATTGACCAGACGCTACAGCTTTTTGGTCTGCCGCTGTCGGTACAGGGCAACATCGCCACCCTGCGTGACGGTGCGGAAATTAACGACTGGGCGCACGTGGTGCTGAACTATCCTGAACACAAAGTGGTCCTCCATTGCAGCATGCTGGTGGCAGGCGGCGTTGCCCGCTTTACCGTCCACGGCGATAAGGCCAGCGTGGTGAAAGCGCGCATCGATCAGCAGGAAGCCCAGCTTCTGGCAGGCGTCATTCCGGGTAGCGAAAGCTGGGGTGAGGACAGCGACGCTATGGTGCTGTTTAATGCCCAGGGTGAAGCCAGCGCTATCCCTGCGCCAAAAGGCGACCAGCGGCAGTACTATATAAACGTGCGCGATGCCCTGAACGGCAAGATTGACAATCCGGTCCATCCGGTGGAAGCCCTGGCGGTGATGGCGGTGCTGGAAGCGGCGGTAAAATCTTCAGAAACGGGTACAACTCAGGAACTGGACTTAACGGCGCAGGAGCGCGCGCAACTGCAATAAGCCGCAAAAAAAATGCCCTGCGGGTTGGCAGGGCATTATCGGTCACTGACGCTTTTTCGGCATCATGCGCAACAGCGTATTGTCTTTCCAGAAATAGTGATGCATCAGCGCGGCAAAGGCGTGCAAACCAATCACAAAATACCCCAGATTCGCCAGCGTTACGTGCCACGCTTTTAGCGTATCCACCAGGTCAAAATTCCCCTCCGCCGCATGCGGCATCGTCAGGCCAAACGCAAACCAGTCATTTCCCCGGTTATACATCATCACCATGCCGATCAGCGGCAGCGCAATAAACAGCAGGTAGATAACCAGATGCCCCAGATGGGACAGCCCGGTGATCATCGCTTTTGGTTTCGGTTGAATGGGCGGAGCCGGGAATTTCAGGCGGATAAGCAGGCGCGCCACCATCAGCACCAGGATGCTGATCCCGCAGGAAACGTGGATCATATTAATAAGCGGACGATCGGTTCGCGGGAACCAACCTCTGAACTCCATGGCGCAATAGGCCATAATAACTAACAGAAAAACCAGCCAGTGAATGCTGATTTGCAGACCCGTATATTTTGTGCGCATGTTGTTTCCCGATAAATAACAGTTATCGCGCCAACATAACCACCTTTCCTGAAAATGTGAACCCCCTTTTACGGAGGGCCGAGTATTCCCAGTTATTTGAAATCAGAAGCATTAACGTGCCTTCAGAATAACGGAGGGATTACAGGGATGTTACCTCCGCCCGTCCCCGATAAGCCGGAAGGAATAAGCCGAAGGGACCGCGAAGCGGCGATTTACCGCCGG
>NZ_JADCLG010000010.1:71287-265920 GCF_014982425.1 Enterobacter cloacae complex sp. I1M
CCCTCACCCTAACCCTCTCCCCAAAGGGGCGAGGGAACTGCTCCGTGCACACATTATCTCGCATGGAGGGGGCTCCAGATTACGACTGTAAATAGACTACCTGCGTCTGCAAATACTCATTCAGCCCGTGTTTGCCATCCGCCCCGCCGATCCCGGATTTCCGCCAGCCCGCATGGAAGCCCTGCATCGCTTCAAAGTTTTCACGGTTAATGTAGGTCTCGCCGAACTTAAGCCCTTTAATGGCTTTCATGGCGACATTCAGATCCTGCGTATATACAGACGAGGTTAAACCGTAGTCGCTGTCGTTGGCCATTTTCAGGGCCTCTTCCAGGGTGTCGAAAGCCACCACCGGCAACACCGGGCCAAAGGTCTCTTCGTGCATGATGGCCATGTCCTGATGTACGTCCAGCAGCAGCGTTGGGGGATAAAAATACCCTTTGCCCTCTGCCGCTTTACCGCCAAGGACCACTTTAGCCCCTTCCTGCACCGCGCGCGCCACCTTCTGCTCCACACGCTCCAGCGCGGCGGCGTTGATCAGTGGCCCCATGCCGATATCCGTTCGTTCAGCCGGATTGCCAAACTGGACGGCTTTCATTGCCTCGCCCAGACGATTCACAAAGCGGTCGTAGATCCCCTTCTGAACATAGACACGTTCCGCGCAGTTACACACCTGTCCGGTATTGATGACGCGTGAATCCACAATGGCCTTCACGGCCAGCTCGAGGTCGGCATCGTCCATCACGATGGCCGGGGCTTTACCACCCAGCTCCAGCCCCACTTTGGTGATGTTTTTCGCAGCCGCAGCCATGATCTTTTCACCCGCCCCGACGCTGCCGGTCATGCTGACCATCGCCACTTTCGGGTTCCCGGCCAGCTCCTGTCCGACGGTTTCACCGCGGCCCAGCACCAGGTTGAAGACGCCTTTCGGCAGGCCAATCTCGTCGACGATTTTGGCAAACGCAATGGCGTTGTTTGGGGTAAATTCGCTCGGTTTGATAACGATGGTGTTGCCGGTGATTAGCGCAGGAGCGAGCTTACGGGCAATCAGGAAGAAGGGAAAGTTCCACGGCAGAATGCCGGTGGTGACGCCAAGGGCGCGCTTAAACACCAGAATATTCTCGCCCGGACGGTCGCTCTGAATGATTTCCCCTTCATAACGGCGCGCCCACTCGGCCATATAGTCGATGTAGTCAGCTGTAAAGTTAACTTCCACTTCCGCCAGCTGCTGGATCTTGCCCCCTTCGGCCACAATCAGCGCGCTGATTTCGCTGACGCGCTCGCGGATCCCGGCGGAAATTTTGCGTAGCCAGCTGGCGCGTTCAATGGCAGGCAGCGCCTCCCAGCCAGCCTGCGCGCGCTCTGCCGCGTCAATGGCCTTGCGGGCGTCCTCGGCGGTGCCGTCGGGAATACGGGAAATGACCTCTTCCGTGGCCGGATTGATCACGTCAATCCAGGCATCACCCTGCCAGGCAACAAACTGTCCATCAATATACATAGGATGTTGTACGGGTACTGTCATAACCTGCTCCTGTAATCACACTGTTTTTAACAAGTAAACTTAATGTTAAAAACTATAATTACCGGGGCAATTGCCTACTCTATGAGTCTGTTTTTGTGAGATATCTCATAAAAGAAACGGGTCAGCCCGTTTCAAAAATCACAAATCGGCAACAAAGGCTGCCCGTTTGGGTAAAAGATGGCGCAAACGGGCAAGAGCATTACAGCAGAGAACGGCTCACCAGCGCGTCGGTGAGAATGACGTCGTTTCGCAGGATCTGCCACGCGGCGTCCACGTCGGCAGGGATATCGACATGGGCAATGAAATCACGTCCCGCCGGACCGTAGCCGTTGATGTCGTCCCTGAGTCGCGGAAATTCACCCAGCACCAGCGACAGGTAACGTTCTACCGGCCATAACCCCTCGACCGGGCCGCTGAACGCCAGACCGTCGTCACTGTTTTGCAGCACGGGCGTCAGGCCGGGATGACTCATCCATGCGGGCGATGCAGCCTCGTCGCGGCAAACGCGGGCAAACGTAGCCATTGTGCGACGCTGCATCGTCGGGTCCTGCACTACCAGCACCCGGGCGGCGTTCAGTCCGGACTGTTTCATCAACGCCCGGCTGAAGCGGGCGTTTTCGCCACAGTTGGTCGACTGATCCTCAACGTGAAGATGCTCAGCGGGAATGTTCCAGAATTCACGGGCGATGTCGGCCAGAATAGCCGCCTCAGCCCGCCCGGTGGTGGGTATCCTGTTATAGCGGGGGTGTTTCGCAATCGCGGCGTAGAGGAAGGTCGTCGAGTGACCGATCCCGCCGCTGATGATCAGAGGAACCCCCTGTTCAGCCGCGATTTTACAGGCAGCATCAATCGCGGGGATCACCGCGTTACCCGCCAGAATCACCAGATCAACGGGCTGGTTGTCCTGATAGTCGTCCTGAGCAAGCCACGCCCCAACGGTATTCACGGCGTCGAGGGTGGTGCCAGGCAGACAGGGGAAAAGTGCCATTGTCATCGTTACCTCCTTACAGCATTAATCTTTAGAGTACTTCACACAACGGGGATGAAAAGGAGATCACTCTGAAAGCCGAGGTGCTCATTACGCTGCATATTTGTCATTTTGATGAAATAACCAGAAACATCCAAAAACAATTGGGTTGCACCCTGAGTTTGTGCTTTTGATTATCTGCCCTTCAACACATCCTGCCACAACAGCGTGCTGAAAAAGCACCAGTTGCTGCTTAATCCATCGTGATCTGACCCGTTTTAGTTCTGGCTGACTTGCCAAACGTAACATCCAAACCTAAGTTGCTTAACAATTTCACAACCATTACACACCGACAGGTTGCACCTGAAGCGCGCCAGGTAACACCTCTATTATCATCCACGTGGCGGAGTTTTGAGTCATGACACAACATGAGAGCACGGCAACGGTATTGCGGAAAAACAAAAAGGTATTAATTGCCAGTCTTACGGGAAGTTCTATTGAATGGTTTGATTATTTTCTCTATGGCACCGCTGCCGCGCTGGTGTTTAACAAGATTTTCTTTCCGATGGTCGACCCGGTAATCGGGCTGATCCTCTCCTATCTCTCCTTCTCGTTGACCTTTTTTATTCGCCCCATTGGCGGCGTTCTCTTTGCACATATCGGGGATCGTATCGGTCGCAAAAAAACGCTTGTACTCACCCTTTCATTGATGGGAGGTGCAACCGTGATGATTGGCCTGTTGCCCACCTACGACATGATCGGGATGTGGGCGCCCGCGTTGCTGATCCTGATGCGTATTATTCAGGGGATGGGTATCGGCGGTGAATGGGGTGGCGCGCTGCTGCTGGCTTATGAGTATGCGCCAGAAAAACGCAAAGGCTTCTTCGGCAGTATTCCGCAGGCGGGCGTAACCATCGGCATGTTGATGGCGACATTTATCGTCTCGCTAATGACGCTGTTCAGCGAAGAGGATTTTCTCTCCTGGGGCTGGCGCATTCCGTTCCTGCTCAGTTCCGTGCTGGTAATATTGGGGCTTTGGATCCGGAAAGATATTGACGAAACGCCTGATTTCCAGAAAGTGAAAAAATCCGGCCAGGTTGCGAAAGCTCCGCTGCGCGACACCATAAAACACCACTGGCGTGAAGTGCTAATTGCCGCCGGGCTTAAGGTTGTGGAGACAGCACCGTTCTATATTTTCTCCACGTTTGTGGTGAGCTACGCCACTACCACCCTGACCTATCAGAAATCCCAGGCGCTGGAGGCAGTAACTCTTGGCGCACTGGTCGCCACTATCATGATCCCGCTGATGGGGCTGCTCTCCGACAGGGTTGGCCGCCAGCGTATGTACGCCGTCAGTGTCTTCGTGCTCGGCCTGTTTATCGTGCCCTGGTTTATGCTGCTGAATACCGGTACCACCTGGGGAATTGTGCTCGCGACCGTTATCGCTTTTGGCGTACTGTGGGCACCGGTAACGGCGGTTCTCGGCACGCTCTGCTCTGAAATTTTCAGTGCCAACGTTCGCTACACCGGTATCACGCTGGGTTATCAACTTGGGGCCGCGCTGGCGGGCGGAACGGCACCGCTAATAGCTACCGGACTGCTGGCGAAATACGACGGCGACTGGGTACCCGTGGCCTGGTATCTGGGCGTGACGGTCGCTATCTCCCTCATTGCAATTTTTTGTGCCAGCCGCATCAACCGTGAACGCCACCTTCAGGCGCAGCCGGAACAGCGATAATATTATTGCGGCTCCGTTCGCGAGCCGCACTTTTTCTTCATCATTCCCTCTACATTTGATTAACATACAATATTCGTATTCACTTGAATTATGATTTGCGTCAGCCGTAGAATCATTAGCCCGCTCACAATTCAACATTTTGAAAGGTAAACCCCGTTATGCGCCTGCCCCAACGCGATCCTTATGCTCCTCGCGAGTGGCAGCCACATGAGAAACCCGCTCTGCTGGGTTCCCCTTCCACCCCGGAACATCCGACGTCGAAACGGATCGCCTATGGCGTGGTCGGCCTGCTGGTGTGTCTGACCGGGGCGCTGGGTAACGCGGTCGTCACCGCCAATCTGCAAAATCTGCAAGGCACCTTCGGCGCCTGGTCGACTGAAATCGCCTGGCTGCCTGCCGTCTATGTCATGACCAACGTCTCAATCAACCTGCTGCTGGTGAAGTTTCGCCAGCAGTACGGTTTGCGCGCGTTTACGGAAGGCTTCCTGGTGCTGTATGTGCTGGTCACCTTTTTCCACCTGTTTGTGAACGATCTCAGCTCGGCGCTGATGGTAAGGGCGGCACACGGGATGGTCGCCGCCGCGCTCAGCTCGCTCGGCATTTATTACCAGATACAGGCCTGGCCCGCGAAGCACCGACTGAAGGCGCTGACCATCGGCATTACCGGTTCGTCGCTGGCGATACCGCTGGCGCGGCTGTTCTCCACCGAGCTGTTGCAGCTTGATGACTGGCGTGGGCTGTACTTCTTCGAGCTGGGTTTGGCCCTGATCTCACTGGCCTGCGTGATGGTGCTGAAACTGCCCCCGGGCGATCGACGCAAAGTTTTCGAGAAGAAAGATTTCATCACCTTCTTTTTGCTTGCGCCCGGTATGGCGCTGTTGTGCGCGGTTCTGTCGCTAGGGCGTCTGGAATGGTGGTTTGAAACACCGTGGATCGGCTGGGCGTTGGCTCTCTCGCTGGTGCTAATTGTCTGTGCAATCGTCTTTGAACATAACCGCAGCAACCCGCTGCTCAATACCCGCTGGCTGTCCAGCGGCAGCATCGTACGCCTGGGGTTGATTATGCTGCTGATCCGCATCGTACTGGCGGAACAGAACACCGGCGTCATCGGCTGGCTGCAATATGCGGGCCTACAGAATGAACAGATGACCCATCTGGCGTGGTCTATTTTCGCCGGAATCGTCTGCGGTATCGTCACCAGCTGTCTGACGATCAAACCCACTAAGCTGGCCTGGCCGATTATCACCTCGCTGGCGCTGATGATTGTTGCTTCGCTGCTGGACAGCCAATCCAACAACCTGACCCGGCCGGATCAACTGATGTTCAGCCAGTTCCTGCTTGGTTTCGGCAGCGCTTTCTTCCTCGCCCCTGCGATGCTGGCCGCCATTGGCGGGGTGATCGCCGATCCACGCAATCTGGTCAGCTTTTCCGTGATGTTTGGCATGAGTCAGAACCTTGGTGGCCTGCTGGGTTCTGCAATCCTTGGTACCTTCCAGACCTGGCGCGAGAAGTACCATTCCAGCCTGCTGGCTGACCAGCTCACCACCCTCAACCCGCTGGTGAACGAACGCATTCAGCTTTACACCCAGATGTATAAAAGCCTGGTTGGCGACAGTTCCCTGTTGGGAACCCAGGCCATTATTCAGCTACAGACGGTGACGACGCTTGAGGCAAACATTCTGGCTTACAACGATACTTATCTCCTGACGGCGAGCATTGCCACAGCCACGCTGGTCTGGATTTTATGGCGCTTGCTGCGCCTGCGCATCACCGCCCGTATGGCCCTTAAGAACGCCACTGGCAATAAGTAATGACTATTTTTCAGGAGAAGTTATGAGTCAGCAGGATGCCGCCAAAGAGCAGGCCAACACCCGCAAAAATGTACGCGTCGTTTCCATTTTCACCGCCGCGGCTATCGGCATTGTCGGGGTGCTGGTGATCCTTTATGCCTGGCAGTTGCCCCCGTTCACGCGTCATACCCAGTTTACTGATAACGCCTACGTGCGCGGCCAGACCACGTTCATCAGTCCGCAAGTCAACGGCTACATTACTGAGGTCCATGTTCAGGATTTTGTGCAGGTTAAAAAAGGCGACCTGCTGTTGCAGATTGATGACCGGATCTATCGCCAGCGCGTCCATCAGGCCGAGGCGCAGCTGGCAATGAAAATTGCTGCGCTGAACAACAACCTGCAACAGCGTAAAAGCGCGGAAGCGGTGATTGCCAAAAACGAAGCGGCACTGAAAAACGCCCGTGCCCAAAGTCTGAAAACCCAGGCGGATCTGAAACGCGTGAAGGATCTGACCGCAGACGGCTCCCTGTCCATTCGCGAGCGCGATGCGGCGCTGGCCAGTGCCGCCCAGGGGAGCGCCGATATCGACCAGGCGAAAGCAACGCTTGAGATGTCGCGCCAGGATCTACAAACGGTTATCGTCAATCGCGCTTCGCTGGAAGCGGACGTTCAAAATGCGAAAGCCGCGCTGGAGCTTGCGCAGATCGATCTGCAAAACACCCGCATTGTCGCGCCGCGTGACGGTCAGCTCGGGCAAATTGCGGTGCGTCTTGGAGCGTACGTCACCGCCGGGACGCACCTTACCACGCTGGTCCCGCCGCAGCACTGGGTGATCGCCAATATCAAAGAGACGCAGCTGGCGAATTTACGCGTCGGACAGCCAGTGAAATTCACCGTCGATGCCTTAAACGATAAAGCCTATCAGGGCCGCGTGGAGAGCATATCCCCGGCCACAGGCGTCGAGTTCAGCGCTATCACCCCGGATAACGCCACGGGCAACTTTGTTAAAATCGCCCAGCGCATCCCGGTACGCATTGAGGTACTCGGTGAGCCGGAGGCGTACCGGCTGCTGCGCCCTGGCATGTCGGTGCAGGTCACCATCGACACGCGGGAGGCGAAACAATGACGCTTCGCCCGATAGCCGGCCTGCTGATGATGGCTATCCTTGCGGGTTGCCAGTCGGTTGACGTTGAGCCCGCCAAATCGTCCCTGCACATCCCGGCCCAGTGGCGCGCGACGTCGGGGCCAACCAGCCCGACAGAGCAGCTCTGGTGGCGTAATTTCCACGACAGCAATCTGAATCACTATGTGGATCAGGCGCTGAAGAATAACAGCGACGTGCTGATTGCCCGCGAGCGGATTAACGAGTATCAGGCCCGGGTGTACGCTGCCGACGGCAGCCTGTTCCCGTCGCTTGACGCGGGCGTGACCGGGACGCGCGCGCGCTCGCAGTCCGCCGCAACAGGCCTTCCGGTATACGGTACGTTGTACAAAGGCAGCCTGACCGCCAGCTACGACGTGGATATCTGGGGGGTAAACCGCAGCACCTCCCGTGCCGCCGAAGCGTCGCTGGAGGCACAAAAGGCGGCGGCCGCGGCGGCAGATCTCACGGTCGCATCGTCGGTGGCCTCCGGGTACGTCACCCAGCTGTCGCTGGATGAACAGCTTCGCGTTACCCAGTCCACGCTGAAATCGCGTGAAGAGGCGTTCAATCTTGCTAAACGACAGTTTGAGACGGGATACAGCTCTCGCCTTGAGCTGATGCAATCGGATTCTGAGCTGCGCGCCACCCGCGCTCAGGTTCCACTGCTTCAGCACCAGATTGCGCAGCAGGAGAATGCGCTTAGCCTGCTGCTGGGCAGCAACCCGGGTAACGTTGCGCGCGGTGAAAGCTTTGATGCCCTGACGCCGCTGAAACTGCCCTCCCAGCTGCCGTCGACGTTACTGAACCGGCGTCCGGATATCGTCCAGGCTGAACGTCAGCTGATTGCGGCGGACGCGACGCTGGCGGCATCGCGCGCCAGCCTGCTGCCGTCGATCAACCTCACGGCCACAGGATCGGTGCAGGATCGCACGCTGTCGGGATTGCTGGATAACCCCCTCCAGCTCTGGAGCGTGGGCGGCAGTATTCTTGCGCCGCTGCTGAACCGACAGGCGCTGAATGCACAGGTGGATATCTCTCAGTCTCAGCGTAATCAGGCGTTGTACAGCTACGAAAAAACCGTACGTAATGCGTTTGCTGAGGTGAATGACAGCCTTGATGCCATCACCCGTTATCAGGAACAGCTTACCGAGCTGCTCGCTCAGCAGGCGGTCGCGCAGGAGACGCTGCGGATAGCGCAAAACCGCTACCGCAACGGGTACTCTTCTTATCTGGATGTGCTCGATGCACAGCGCACGCTGTTCTCGGTGCAGACCAGCGTGGTACAGGTGAAAAACAACCTGCTGCTGGCGCAAATTGATTTGTATAAAGCGCTGGGCGGCGGTTGGGTCAGTGCGTGAAAACATGCCGGGTGGCGGCTACGCTTTACCCGGCCTACATTTCGCCTCTGGCGATACCCCCAAGGAGTCAATCTATGCAACAGCAGTGGTGTTCAGTAGATAATTACATGATTTCGTCGCTTATTCCTGAAGATGAAATTCTCCAGAACGTCCTTGAAAACAACAAACGCGCCGGTTTACCCGAGCACGACGTTGCTGCAAATCAGGGGCAACTGCTGGCGCTGTTTGTCCGCATGACGCAGGCGCGTCGAATACTGGAAATCGGTACGCTGGGCGCGTATAGCTCAATCTGGATGGCGCGCGCCCTGCCGCCGGATGGAAAGCTGATTACGCTTGAAGCGGACCCGAAACATGCCGCTGTTGCACGCCAGAACATTCACCTTGCGGGACTCAGCGATCGTATCGAACTGATTACAGGCCCGGCGCTAAAGTCGCTCGAGAATTTCGGTGACGTCCCGCCCTTTGACCTGATCTTTATTGATGCCGATAAGCCAAACAATCCCGGCTACCTGGAGTGGGCGCTGCACTACTCTCGTCCCGGCACGGTAATAATCGGCGATAACGTGGTGCGCGACGGCGAGGTGGTTAACGGGCAAAGCGACGATGCACGCGTGCATGGGGTACGGAAATTTATCGAGATGACTGGAGATAACCCACGCTTAACCGCCACCGCGCTGCAAACGGTGGGTGTTAAGGGGTGGGATGGGTTTACGCTAGCGATGGTGGAACGATAAAAAAGCCGGGTGGCGGCTACGCCTTACCCGGCCTGCATGTTCTCCCGTAGGCCCGGTAAGCGCAGCGCCACCGGGCAATGGTTTTAGCCGGAGATCTGCTCCATCGCCTGCAAGATACGCTTATCCGAAATGGGATACGGCGTACCGAGCTGCTGGGCGAAGAAGCTGACGCGCAGCTCCTCGATCATCCAGCGGATCTCCCGCACATCGTCATCATCGCGACGCGCTGGCGGCAGTTTGTTGAGCCACTGCTGCCACGCCTGCTGCACGTTTTCGACTTTCAGCATCTGCGCTCGATCGCGATGCGGATCGACCGCCATTTTCTCCAGACGCTTCTCAATCGCCTGCAAATAACGCAGCGTATCACCCAGACGCTTAAAGCCGTTGCCGGTGACAAAGCCGCGATACACCAGCCCCGCCATCTGCGCCTTCACGTCCGACAGACCCAGGGCCATGGTCATATCCACCCGCCCCTTCAGGCGCTTGTTGATATTGAACACGGCGGTGAGGATCTGCTCGACCTGTTTGGCAATCTCCACCACGGTGTCGTTCAGCTCCGCGCGCACCTTTTCATGAAGCTGAGCAAAGCCCTCTTCCGTCCAGACCGGACCGCCCGCCTCGTGGATCAGTTTGTCCACACCGCAGGAGATGCAGTCGTCGATCAGATCCAGCACCTTACCGTACGGGTTAAAGTAGAGCCCCAGCTTGGCTTTGTTCGGCAGCTTCTCGTGCAGATACTTAATCGGCGACGGGATGTTAAGCAGCAGCAGGCGACGCAGCCCGCGCCACATCATCTGCTGTTGCTCCTGCGGATTGTCAAAGAGCTTAATCGCCACGCTGTCGCGCTCATCCACCAGCGCGGGCCAGGCTTTCACCTTGTAGTTCCCGCGCTTCTGCTCATAGCTTTCCGGAAGCTGACCAAAGCTCCAGATGTGCAGCCCGCTCTGCTCAATACCGTCATCGGCCACCGCAGAGAGCGTCTCCTGGACTTTACCTTTCAGCGCTTCTTTCAGCTCCGTCAGAGAACGGCCTTCGCGCAGCTTTTTGTTTTTATCGTCCACTACGCGGAATGTGATTTTCAGGTGATCGGGCACCTGATCCCAGTTCCAGTCGTCGCGGTCAATGGTGGTCCCGGTCATGCGTCGGAACTCACGCTCCAGTGCGTCCAGCAGCGGCAGTTCCAGCGGCGTGACGCGGCCTAAAAACGCTTCGGCGTAGTTCGGCGCCGGTACAAAGTTGCGCCGCACTGGTTTAGGCAGGGATTTGATTAATGCAATGACCAGTTCGCGGCGCAGGCCGGGAATTTGCCACTCAAACCCGCTCTCATCCACCTGGTTTAACAGCGGCAGCGGAATGTGCACCGTCACGCCATCGGCATCCGCGCCCGGCTCAAACTGATAGGTCAGACGCAGCTTCAGGTTGCCCTGATGCCAGAAGTTCGGGTAGTCGAGCTTGCTGACCGACTCCGCGCCCTCTTTGATCAGCATGCTCTTTTCAAAGTTGAGCAGGTCCGGGGTCTCTTTGCTGGCTTTCTTCCACCAGCTGTCGAAATGGCGCGCCGAGATCACATCGTGGCTGATGCGCTGGTCGTAAAACTCAAACAGCGTCTCGTCGTCCACCAGAATGTCGCGGCGGCGGGACTTGTGTTCAAGCTCTTCCACCTCGGCGCGCAGCTTCAGGTTTTCGCGGAAGAACGCATGGCGCGTCTGCCAGTCGCCTTCCACCAGCGCATGGCGG
This sequence comes from Enterobacter cloacae complex sp. I1M, assembly GCF_014982425.1. Lineage (NCBI taxonomy): Bacteria > Pseudomonadati > Pseudomonadota > Gammaproteobacteria > Enterobacterales > Enterobacteriaceae > Enterobacter > Enterobacter cloacae complex sp. I1M. The sequence continues at coordinate 82,275 of NZ_JADCLG010000010.1, forward strand.
ATAAACAGCTCGCGACTCAGCGCCGGGTCAATCTGGCTGTAGTTAACCTTACGCGCTGCAACCACCGGCAGGCCGTAAACGGTGACTTTTTCCGTCGCCATCACTGCGCCCTGCCCGCGCTCCCAGTGCGGCTCGCTGTACGAGCGTTTCAGCAGGTGCTGCGCCACCGGCTCAACCCACTCTGGATCGATACGCGCGGCGATACGCCCCCACAGACGGCTGGTTTCCACCAGCTCGGCGACCATGGTCCACTTCGGCGGCTTCTTGAACAAACCGGAGCCCGGGAAGATGGAGAAACGCGCGTTGCGTGCGCCGGTAAATTCCTGTTTATCCGCATCCTTCATCCCGATATGGGACAGCAGGCCGGTCAACAGGGCAATATGAATTTCGCGGTACTCCGCCGGTTCACTGTTCACCGGGATGCCCAGCTCTTTCACCACCTGGCGCAGTTGGGTGTAGATATCCTGCCATTCGCGCACGCGCAGGTAGTTGAGGAAATCCACCCGGCACTGACGGCGGAACTGATTCGAAGAGAGCGCTTTTTGCTGCTCGCCGAGGTAGTTCCACAGGTTGACGAATGCGAGGAAATCGGACTCTTTATCGTGGAAGCGACGGTGTTTTTCATCCGACGCCTGCTGTTTGTCCATCGGACGCTCGCGCGGATCCTGAATTGAGAGCGCCGAGGTGATGATCATCGCCTCGCGCACGCAGCCGTGTTTTTGCGCCTCCAGCACCATGCGCGCCAGCCGCGGGTCGACCGGCAGCTGGCTAAGCTGGCGGCCCAACGGCGTTAGCTTGTAGGCCGTCGCCTGCTCGTCGGTAGTAATGGCCCCCAGCTCTTCCAGCAGCCGCACCCCGTCCTGAATATTGCGCTTATCCGGCGCTTCCACAAACGGGAAGGCGGCGATATCGCCCAGCCCCAGCGCGGTCATTTGCAGGATAACGGATGCCAGGTTGGTTCGCAGGATCTCCGGATCGGTAAACTCCGGGCGCGAAAGGAAATCGTCTTCCGAATAGAGACGAATACAGATCCCTTCCGACACGCGGCCGCAGCGGCCCTTACGCTGATTAGCTGACGCCTGCGAAACCGGCTCGATCGGCAGACGCTGAACTTTGGTTCTGTAGCTGTAGCGGCTGATGCGCGCCGTACCCGGGTCGATCACGTATTTAATGCCCGGTACGGTCAGCGAGGTTTCGGCCACGTTGGTCGCCAGCACGATGCGGCGCCCGCTGTGCGGCTGGAACACGCGGTTCTGCTCGCTGTTGGACAGGCGCGCGTACAGCGGCAGGATCTCGGTATGGCGCAGATCGCGCTTGCTGAGCGCATCGGCGGTATCGCGGATCTCACGCTCGCCGCTCATGAAGATCAGAATGTCGCCAGAACTCTCGTTGCCCAGCTCGTCGACGGCATCGAAGATGGCCTGAAGCTGGTCGCGCTCGGTATCGTCCGCCTCTTCAACAATCGGGCGATAGCGCACTTCAACCGGGTAGGTTCGGCCTGAGACTTCAATGATCGGCGCATTGTTGAAATGTTTTGAGAAACGCTCCGGGTCGATGGTCGCGGAGGTGATGATGATTTTCAGATCCGGACGCCGGGGCAGCAGCTCTTTCAGGTAGCCGAGCAGGAAGTCGATGTTCAGGCTGCGCTCGTGCGCTTCATCGATGATGATGGTGTCGTACTGCATCAGCAGACGATCCTGCTGGATTTCCGCCAGCAGGATACCGTCGGTCATCAGCTTAACCATGGTGTTATCGCTGACGTGGTCGCTGAATCGCACCTTGTAGCCGATGCAACCGCCCGGCTCCGTTTGCAGCTCGTCGGCAATACGGTTCGCCACGGTGCGCGCCGCCAGACGACGCGGCTGGGTGTGACCGATCAACCCTTTCACCCCGCGGCCTAATTCCATGCAGATCTTCGGCAGCTGAGTGGTTTTACCTGAACCGGTTTCCCCCGCGACGATCACCACCTGGTGGTCGCGCACGGCCTCAAGAATGTCCTGTTTTTTCTGGCTGACGGGCAGGTTTTCCGGATAGGTAATCTCCGGGCGTGCGGCTTCACGCAGCACAACTTTCCCTGCCGCCTGTTCAATCTCTTTGGCCATCTCCTGGTAAATGGCCTGTTGTGCATCAGGATTTTTAACCTTCTTAACGCCGTGCAGACGGCGCGCAAACCGCTGTTTATCGCGCAGCATCAGCGAATCAAGCTGTTGCATCAGCACCGGGAAGGATAATTTCTGTTGTTCTGTCATAGCGTTAACGGGCAGTGCACTGCCGGATAAAATCTCTTTTTAATGATTGCTATAGAGTACCACATCAGTGCTTTTCGCGCCTTATTCAAAAAATTCGAACATAGGCTTCGATATATTGCGCTATCCCTGTGGCAGGATTGTGAATAAAGTGTCAACAAGCAACGGGGCAACCCCCTCAATCAAATACAAAACAGGAAATTCCCATGAGCAAAGTATTAGTGTTGAAATCCAGTATTCTGGCAGGGTATTCACAGTCTGGTCAGCTGGCAGACTATTTCGTTGAACAGTGGCGTGAACAGCACAGCGCGGATGAAATCACCGTGCGTGACCTGGCAGCAAACCCGATTCCTGTGCTGGACGGCGAGCTGGTTGGCGCGCTGCGTCCGAGCGATGCGCCTCTCACCCCACGTCAGCAGGAAGCCCTGGCGCTCTCCGACGAGCTGATTGCTGAGTTGCAGGCCCACGACGTTATCGTGATCAACGCCCCAATGTATAACTTCAACATTCCTACGCAGTTGAAGAACTACTTCGACCTGGTGGCGCGCGCTGGCGTAACCTTCCGTTACACCGAGAACGGCCCGGAAGGTCTGGTGAAAGGTAAACGCGCTATCGTCCTGACCAGCCGCGGCGGTATTCACAAAGATACCCCTACCGATCTGGTCGCACCGTACATGACGTTGTTCCTGGGCTTCATCGGCATTACCGACGTGAACTTCGTGTTCGCTGAAGGTATCGCTTACGGCCCGGAAGTGGCCACCAAAGCGCAGACCGACGCGAAAGCCGCTATCGACAGCCTGGTCGCAGCCTAAATTTTCCCCCTCTCACCGCCCGGTGGGAGGGTTTTTCTTTCCCCCGTATTTCGTTATCATCCGCACCCACTCTCCAGCCCGGCGGCCTGATGTCTGTCATAATCGATACGTTTATTGCACCACCCTGTCACGACTACATTGAGATCCTCTGGCAGGACGAGCATCTGCTGCTGATCAACAAACCCTCTGGTCTGCTCAGCCTGTCCGGGAAAAATCCGCAAAACCGCGATTCCGTCCACCACCGTCTGGTGCAAACCTTTCCCGGCTGCACGCTGGTGCATCGTCTTGATTTTGGCACTTCGGGCCTGATGGTGATTGCACGTAACAAAGCGATTAACGCCGCGCTTTGCCACCAGTTCAGCCAGCGCGCCGTGACCAAGGTTTACACCGCCCTGTTGTGCGGACATGTGGAACAGGACGAAGGGACCGTGGATGCCCCGATTGCCAAAGATCCGGCGCTGTTTCCGCTGATGACGATCTGTGCCCGCACCGGTAAGCCCGCTCGCTCCCGCTATCGGGTGATGGAACGTATTTACCAGGATACGACAATGCCGTTGACGCGGGTTGAGCTTACCCCGGAGACCGGGCGCACCCACCAGCTGCGCATTCACTGCCAGCAGTTAGGCCACCCTATTTTGGGGTGCGATCTGTATGGGGGTCTGGAATGGCCGGGGGCGGAAGAAACGCCCCGGCTGATGCTGCATGCAAGCGTTCTGAGTTTTATTCATCCGCTGAGCGGCGAGACCATGAATGCCCGTCACGCCGCGCCATTCTGAACGAGGTTTACCACATTAAATCGTCAGGGATTTTGAAGTCTGCGTACGGATCGTCTTCGTCCTGCTCTTCCTGACTCAGCGCGCTGTTTAGCACAATGCTGTCCGCATCGCGCTGGGCAATTTTATCCGCCACCACCGCCGGGATAATCGCGTAATCACAGTCGCCATTCGCGTTAATCACCAGTCGGGCAATCGCCAGACGACCGTTGATCAGCTGGGTTTGCGTCTGCTTATCGACGTCGATTTTTTTGATCAGGCTGCCATCGGTAAAGTTAAAGGTAATGTTGCCCTTCGCCACGGTGATGCGGTTCATCTCAATCAGCTGCTTCACCTGCGCTCTGAACTCTTTTGCCAGCACCGCCTGTTTTTGCTGTTCGCTCAGCTGCTTATCACGCTCCAGCTGGGCTTTCTTGTTCTCTTCAACAGCCTCTCTCGCCTCGCGAGCCTGTACGCGGGATTTTTTCGCCGTGCGCTGAACCTTCGCCATCTTTTTACTGCTGACTAAGCCCGCTTTCAGCATCTGCTCTTGTAGGGTGAGTTTTGTCATGATCGTTTAAACCGGTTGGAAATGTCGGGGGATTATACCTGAATCGCGCAGTTCATGAAGAACCCTCATGACGCAGTGAAATTAAGTCACTTCCCCTGCGCCAGTGGCTCAGGCATAAATTATGCATTGATAACGTTTAGGCAACATGAACTTAGGATGCATAACCAAATGAGTCAGGCTTTCATATTTACCCTTAAGCGCAGTTGCTTTGATGAAAATTATAACCCGTCAGAAAACACGCGTACCACCACCAACTTCGCCAACCTGGCGCGTGGCGAGAAGCGTCAGGAGAACCTGCGCAATACGCTGGTGATGATCAACAACCGCTTTAACGCGCTGGCGAGCTGGGATAACCCGAAAGCCGACCGCTATGCCGTCGAGCTGGAGATTATTTCAGTCGATATGAATATCGGCGGCGATTTTACTTTCCCGGCCATCGAAATTCTGCAAACGACGATCGTGGATAAAAAGACCCACGAGCGCATCGAAGGCATCGTCGGGAATAACTTCTCATCCTATGTTCGTGACTATGATTTCAGCGTCCTGCTGCTGGAGCATAATAAAGATCAGCCCCGTTTTACCCTCCCCGAGAATTTTGGCGAGCTGCACGGCAATATCTTTAAAAGCTTCATTCATTCTGCGGAATATCAGGCGAACTTTAAAAAAGCGCCGGTGATCTGCCTGAGCGTCTCCAGCAAAGACACCTATCGTTGTACCGGTAACCACCACCCGGTGCTGGGGTATGAGTACCAGCCGGACGGCGAGTCGCTAACGGAACAGTACTTCGCGAAGATGGGCCTCAAGGTTCGCTATTTCATGCCGGAAAACAGCGTCGCGCCATTTGCCTTCTTCTTCACCGGCGATTTACTGCGTGATTACACCAATCTGGAACTGATCGGCACCATCAGCACCATGGAGACGTTCCAGAAGATCTATCGACCAGAAATTTACAATGCCAATTCCGCTGCGGGACAGTGCTATCAGCCCGACCTGAATCAGCAGGATCACTCATTAACAAAAATCGTCTATGACCGTGAAGAGCGCAGCCGGCTGGCCATTGAACAGGGTAAATATACCGAAGAGCGGTTCATCAAACCCTATAAAACCCTTCTTGAGCAGTGGTCTCATCACTTCACGCTTTAATTTAATACGAATAAAAGGTTCTTCTTATGAAAACATTGCTCCCGACATCGACGGCTGGCAGCCTGCCGAAACCCACCTGGCTTGCGCAGCCGGAAACGCTCTGGTCGCCGTGGAAACTCCAGGACGAGGAATTACTGGCAGGGAAACAGGATGCGCTGCGTTTGTCTCTGGATGAACAGATTTGCGCCGGGATTGATATCGTCAGCGACGGGGAACAAACCCGCCAGCATTTCGTCACCACCTTTATTGAACATCTCAGCGGCGTGGATTTTGAAAATCGTCAGACGGTGCGGATCCGTAACCGTTACGATGCGAGCGTGCCGACCGTGGTAGACGCGGTGGCGCGCCAGAAACCGGTGTTTGTAGACGATGCGAAATACCTGCGCCAGCTGACGGACAAGCCGATCAAGTGGGCGCTGCCCGGCCCGATGACCATGATCGACACGCTATACGATGCTCACTATAAAAGCCGCGAAAAGCTGGCCTGGGAGTTCGCTAAAATTCTCAATCAGGAAGCCCGCGAGCTGGAAGCGGCCGGCGTTGACATTATTCAGTTCGACGAACCTGCTTTTAACGTCTTTTTCGACGAAGTGAATGACTGGGGCATCGCCGCGCTGGAGCGCGCCATTGAAGGGCTGAAATGCGAAACCGCAGTACATATCTGCTACGGGTACGGCATCAAAGCCAATACGGACTGGAAAAAAACGCTCGGCTCCGAGTGGCGCCAGTATGAAGAGGCGTTTCCAAAGTTGCAGACCTCAAAGATCGATATCATCTCGCTGGAGTGCCACAACTCGCGCGTGCCGATGGATCTGCTGGAGCTGATCCGCGGTAAAAAAGTGATGGTCGGGGCAATTGATGTTGCCACCCAGACCATCGAAACGCCGGAAGAGGTCGCCGATACGCTACGCAAGGCGTTGCAGTTTGTGGATGCAGACAAGCTCTATCCGTCCACCAACTGCGGCATGGCTCCCCTTTCCCGCCAGGTCGCCAACGGTAAGCTGAAGGCATTAAGCGCCGGGGCTAACATTATCCGTCGCGAGCTTGCCCGCTAACCTTCAGGTTTGCCAGTACAGCGGCGTACCGAACCGCTCAATATAGTAGTCAATCACCGCCCTGACGTTCAGGGGCGGATGACGCGCGTTCGGGTAAATCGCCGCAATCGTCAGTGGCTCCGTATTAATTGAACACTCCATTTCCGGCAGCAGTGCCACCAGCTCACCGCTTTTGAGCCGTTCGCTCACCATCCAGTCCGGGAAAAGCACAACGCCCATGCCGCCCAGCGCCGCAATCAGGAGCGTTTCCGCGTTATTGGAAGTCATCAGCGGTACGATGGGATAGTGAACCCACGCCTCGCCCGGCTGCCGGATCAGCCAGCGGTTAGGCCCGGACGAGCCGCGGTAAACCAGACAGTGGTGACGACTGAGATCGTCCGGCCCCTCGGGCGCGCCATGTTTTTGCAGATAGTCCGGCGAGGCCGCCAGATGGTAGAACTGCTGACCGAACACCCGGGCGTGAAACGAGGAGTCCGTCAGCGCGCCGATGCGGAAGATAACGTCCGCGGCGTCGCGGTGCGGATCGATAAAATCGTCGGTGAGGGTCAGTTCAATGGAGAGACGAGGATAACGCTCCAGAAGCCCCGGCAGGCCCGGCGCGATGTGCCGTTGTCCGAAAAAGACCGGGCCATTGATACGCAGCGTGCCCGACGGCTCGCGGGCGCGTTCATCCAGCTCGCGTCGCGCATCCTCCAGATTTCCGGCCATCGCCCGGGCATAGCGCACAAAAAGATGCCCGCTCTCTGTGGGCATAATCGCCCGCGTGTTGCGGTAGAAAAGCTGTTGCCCGAGGGCGTCCTCAAGCTGGTGGATCACGCGGGAAACCTGCGACGCAGAAATCCCTTCCCGCCTCGCCACCACGGAAAAATTCTGCGTTTCATAAACGTCGATGAAGATCAGCAGCGCGCGAACGCTGATATGTCCGGCATCCATCATTAATGCATTTCCTGCACAGGTGTTTCCTGCATTATGGCATTTTTCTCAATGATGTTCAGACGTAATCTTCTCCGCCTGGAAAAAGGAGAAAAAGCGTTATGCACATTATTTTAATTTTACTGGTGATTGCCGGCGGCATGGGGTTGTCCGTGGAAGCCGGGCTGCTGGGGCCGCTGGGCGCGGAGGTGGGCGACCTGTGGGCGGCGTTCAGCATATTTAGCGTGGGAACCGGGCTGACGTTTCTGCTGATGCTGTTTTTCAGCCCCCGCAACAGTCCCTCATTTTTTGCGCAGCCGTCATGGCACCTGCTGGGCGGCGTGCTCGGCCCGGTCTACGTCATCATTCTCACCATTGCCACGCCAGCGATCGGTATTGCTATGACGATGATCGGCATTCTGGCAGGCCAGGTCTTTAAAAGCCTGATTATTGACCACTATGGCCTGCTGGGTACGCCGCACCGCAGGATTGATACAAAACGCATTATTGCGCTGGGATTTATCATCGCCGCGCTCATTCTCGTGGCGCAGGGGTAACGTTATGACAGTGATTATGATTATTCTGGCGGTGATTGGCGGCGCGACGCTGAGCATTCAGGCTGCCATTAACGGGCAATTAGGCAGCAGCGTGGGGGTATTCAAAAGCGCGTTTCTGACCTTTTCCGTCGGCGCGCTGGTAACCGCCCTGCTCATTTTCTTTTTTGAGCCGAAACAGGCGGTCAGCCTGATGGATGTGCCCAAGTGGCAGCTTCTGGGCGCCCTGTGCGGCGTGCCCTATATAGTGATTATGGTGCTCGCGGTGCAGCGTATCGGCACCGCCGTTGCCACGGTAGCGGTGATCCTGGGTCAGCTGGCCATGAGCATGCTGATTGATAACTTTGGCTGGCTGAACAATGAAGCCATTCCGTTTTCAGCGAGCCGTTTCGGGGCCGTGGTCTGCCTGAGTATCGCGCTCTTCTTCATCTACTCAAGCAGTAAACCTCAGCCCGAAGAGGATTAACCGCCCTCTTTGCGGGTAAAGAACAGCGTCACCGTGGCGACGGTGACGCCAAATTTCTTCATCTCGGTTTTATTGAATAGGCGGGTGCTGTCCTGCAAATACATCCAGTCATCAAAGTGCAGCAGCCAGGTTTTACCGTCCGCCTTCACGTTCATGCTGTAGCGCCAGTTAAGGGCGTTGCCCGAAACCTGACCTGTCGCGACACCTTCTATGTCACCCGCCGTGCCTTCGTAACGATCGTGGCCAATGCGGCGGATATGCCAGACGCGCTTTTGCTTCTCGCCGTCGTCATAGACAAAATGCTCGTTCAGCGTCAGCGTATCGCCGATAACATCTCCGGCGATCTCGACGTGAAAACGGCGGATCTGCTTACCGCTGCGGTCCTGCACCATCCCCCACGCCTCGGTTTTGCCCTGGAAGTAGTGGAAAATATCAAGCCTTGGCTGCTGCTGACGATACTCGGTCACTTCTGTGCTGCACCCGGCCACCAGCATTGTCAGTGTAAGCGCCATTAACAGGAATCGTTTCATTGTGGTCCTCCGATTAACTGCTGACGCAGTTCAGGATACTCGGTGCGGGGATCGAGCCAGATCGCCAGAAAGCGCGAGCTAAACGCTGCCGACTGGCGCGGCCCGAGGGGCGTAAATTTTTTCTGCGACGCCGTGGGGCGATACCAGAATTGCCCCTGACCGTTATTAACCACAAACGCGAGCTGCGTGCCGGGCGTGACGTCGGGCCAGAGCGCTTTTAGCATCCGCAGCCAGGCTTCACTCTGCGGCTCCTGCTGCAAAATGCCCTGCGCCTGCCACTGGTCACGGGTCGCCTCGACCAGGTCGTCGCCATCGATGTCGCGGGCATAAGTGATAATCAGCGCGTTATCGCTGTCTGTTCCTGTATAGCTGCCGTCGGGCGTCAGCAGCTGAGAGGTATAAACGGTAAACGGCCCCCAGGTGAGGGTGGCATCGCCTACCTTGCGCCAGCTCAGCCAGTCAGTCGCCTGCGCGTTACAGGCCATAACGGTTAGCGCGAGCGCGAGTAACAGATGTCTCATTGTTGTCTCCCCATCAGCAGGTGGAAAAACAGCATCAGCACCAGCCAGCCCGGGATCATCCAGCTGACGACGATAAAAGTCGGCTCCAGGAACGTGATGGCCCCCAGATGCTCGCCAAACAGGTAGGCCAGCGGCCCGCCCAGGGTCGCCAGCGCCGTCAGCAGCCAGCCCGGCAAGGTGGTCGTGCGGGTCAGTTGCGTCCAGACGGTGGCAAACATCAGCCACAGCGCCACCATCCATAGCGGCATCAGAGACGTGCCAGTGAATGAAATCAGCCCCGTCAGCGCCCAGAGGGCGTCCAGCATCGCGCCCGACGCCGCCAGCACAAGGGCGTATACCCGGTGTGATGGCGGTAACAACAGCCAGGCAATCAGCGCCAGCGCGATCCAGATGACCAGCCCCTGCTCGCGAAACAGCACCACCAGCGTCCAGTAGAGATCAAACCCGATGGCCAGCAGAAAGACCTGCCCGTAGCGCTTCATACGCGTTCCGCAGTCAGTTGCACTACGCTGATGGTGCGGGCGTTAAACCCGGCTTCACAGTAGCCGAGGTAGTACAGCCACATCCTACGGAAACGGTCATCAAATCCGAGCTTTTCAATCTCCTGCCAGGCGTGAACGAAGCGCTGACGCCAGTGCGCCAGCGTGCGGGCGTAGTCCGGCCCCATATCGAAGAGGTTACGCACGACAAAATCGGTATGGCGGGTCATCAGTTCATTCATGGCGGTGATGCTGGGCAAAAAGCCGCCGGGGAAGATGTAGCGCTGAATAAAATCGACGCTTTTGCTGTAGTCGCGATAGCGCTGATCCTGAATGGTGATGGCCTGAATCGCCATCCGCCCGCCCGGACGCAGACGCGCCTGGCAGGTGCGGAAAAACGTTGGCAGGTAGCGTTGGCCGACGGCTTCAATCATCTCAACCGACACCAGCTTATCGTACACTCCGGTCAGATCGCGGTAGTCGCAGAGCAGCACCTCAACGCGATCATGTAAACCTGCCCGCGCGATCCGCGCGGTGGCCCACTGGTACTGCTCCTGCGATAGCGTGGTAGTTGTTACCCGGCAGCCATAATGACGGGCGGCATATTCCGCCATCGCCCCCCAGCCGGTACCAATCTCAAGCAGATGATCGTTTGCGGTGAGCGCCAGTTGGTCGCACAGCCTGGCCATTTTTGCCTGCTGAGCCGCTGCCAGATCCTGCTCTTCCCCGGTAAACAGCGCGCTGGAGTAAAGGAGTTGTTCATCAAGGAAATGGGCGTAAAAGGCGTTGCCCAAATCGTAATGGGCGGCAATATTTTCCCGTGCCTGCGCGCGGGAGTTGCGCCGCATCCAGTGCCGTAGCCGCTCTACCGGTTTCCCGAGCAGGCGAAACCCTTTTTCCAGTTGCCCGAGGATCTGGCTATTGCGCGCTATCAGCTCCAGCAGCGGCGTCAGGTGGGCCGTCTCCCAGTCGCCATCCATCCACGCTTGTGCCGCGGCGAGGCTGCCCCCGGTTAGAATGCGCCAGTAGACGCCCGGCGCGAGTACCTGCACCTCAGCGTGAAGCGCGGTGGAGGCGTCGCCGAACTGGAATGTCTGCGCGCCTTCACGCAGCGTCAGCGAGCCGCCGCGCAGCCCGTTCAGCAGGCGAAAAAGCAGCCATCGCGCGACGCGGACGTTGCGCGGGATATCGGGTTCAAGCGCAAAGACGGGATCGGTCATGAGCGTTCACTCCTGCTTAGGGGATGGTTATGCAGCGGCACGCGCTTCAGCCACAGCCTGAGCGCCTGCCAGTAAATGGCGAAAACGGTTTTGAGGGTCATCAACGGGATCCGCGCCAGCAGCGACCGCAGCGCTGCGCGCGTCAGCGGCTCCCGGCGCAGCGTCAGAGTGGCATCAAACACCTTCGTCTCCTGATGGTTTTCGATATGCATGCGCAGCGTGCTGGCCGGACTGTTGAAGCGCCAGTGGTAGACCATGTCCATCGGATTAAAGGGCGAGACGTGAAACGCTTTTTCCGTCGGCGGGGCGTCCCGCCCCGCTACCGCGTAGTAGTGTCGTTCATTCCACGGCGTGTTGCGGACTTCGGCGAGAACCCAGCGCAGGGTGTCTTCCCCGTCATAGCAGTAGTAAAAATTGACTGGGTTAAAATGAAAGCCGAAATAACGCAGTTGGGTTAGAAGCATGACCCGCCCCGCCGGGCGTTCGCCGGTCAGATTTTCCAGACGCTCAAGGACGCACTCTTTGAGCGGCGTGCCCAGCGGGTAGTCCGCATCATAAAATGCCGCGGGCGCAACGCGGTTACGGCGCACACCGACGGAGGGCAGCGCGTCCAGCTCATCGAGATCGAGCCAGGCCATAAAGACGCTGTAGGTAAAGTGGTGCGCTTTTGGCGAAAGACGGCGATGGCGCAATGTGCCGTGGTAAAGGCAGCTGTTCATCTCAGTTGCCCTCCCCGGCCGCGATAGCGTTTACCACATCCAGCGCACTGCGTACCCCATCTTCGTGGAAGCCGTTGTACCAGTACGCGCCGCAGAACCAGCTCCGCTGGCGACCGTTTATTTCGCCACGCCGGGCCTGGGCTTGCCAGCTTTGCGGGTTAAAAAGCGGATGCTCATAGACAAAGCGGCGCAGCACATAGCGTTCTTCCACCGGCGTTTCCGGGTTGAGGGTGACGCAAAACAGCGGGCTACCCGGCGGCAGTCCCTGCAAGATATTCATGTTGTAGGTGACGCAGGCGCTGGCCCGATCCTGCTCGCTGAGGCGGTAGTTCCAGCTCGCCCACGCGCGCTTGCGCACCGGCAGCCAGCGCGGATCGCTGTGAAGCACCACCTCGTTACGCTGCCAGCCGATATCACCCAGCACCTCACGTTCAGCCTGCGTTGGGCTGGCGAGCATCGCCAGCGCCTGAGCGGAGTGGCAGGCGAAGATCACCTGATCAAAGTTGTCTGTTACGCCCTCACGCGTTATATCAACCCCGCGATCGTGGCGAATAATCTGCTGCACCGGCGCATTGAGGTGCAGCGTCAGGCGATCGCCAAGCTTGTCCAGCATCGCGCGGATGTACTCCCGGGAGCCGCCCGGCACCACGTACCACTGCGGACGATGGGTAATGTCCAGCAGACCGTGGTTTTCAAAAAAGCGTAAAAAGAGCGGCAGCGGGAAGCGTTTCATCTCCTGTAGCGAGGATGACCAGATAGCCGCCCCCATTGGCAGAATGTAGTGACGCGCAAAAAAAGGCGTGAAGCGGTGCTGGTGCAGGAACGTCTCCAGCGTGGCGGACTCGCTGACGTCACCCCGGAGCGTCTGTTTCGCCAGCCGGTTAAAGCGCACGATCTCCTTCAGCAGCGTCCAGAAGGCAGGGTTTAACAGATTACGACGCTGGGCGAACAGCGACGTCAGCGTGTGGCCGTTGTACTCCAGCCCGCTCTGCGGGTTATGCACCGAAAAACTCATCTGCGTTTTTTGCCCGCTGATGCCCAGTTCGCTCAGCAGCCCCATGAAGCGCGGATAGGTGCGGTCGTTGTAGACAATAAAACCGGTGTCGATGGCAAAGTTGCCCTGCGGCGTGTCGACATCCACCGTTGCGGTATGACCGCCCGGCGTGGCCTGCGCTTCAAACAGCGTGACCTGATGATGTCCGGCGAGCCGCCAGGCACAGGTTAACCCGGCGATACCGCTGCCGATAATCGCGATCTTCATGGTCGCACCATCCTGCGCAGCAGTGCGCGCTGAAGTATATCGGGCAGACCGGAGAGCAGGCGCAGCGCCAGGCTAAACCCGGCGGGAAACGCGATATGATCCTTCCCTTTTGCCAGACCGCGACGAATGGCATGGACGGCGTCCTCCACGCTGACCCGGCCCGGCATCGGGAAATCATTTTTTCGGGTCAGCGGCGTGTCGACAAAACCAGGTGAAACGACCGTGACGGCGATCCCTTTCGGCTCCCAGTCGAGGCGCAGCGTCTCAGCAAACCAGGTTAACGCCGCTTTAGAGGCGCCATAGGCTTCGGCTCGCGGGAAGTGAAGCCAGTGCGCCATCGAACTGACCAGCACCACGCGGTTGCCGGATATCAGCTGCGGCTGCAACGCCGCAAGGCAGTTTACCGGCCCCATGAAATTGGTGGTCATGACCCGCGCCACCAACGCGGCATCCACCTCGCCGCGATCGAGATACTCGCAGGTTCCGGCGCAAAGAATCACCGTGTCGGCAGCACAGTCCGCCAGCGCCTGGCGACAGGCGTCCCTGTCTGTCATATCGAACAGGCGCACCGTAATGTTGGGGCTGTGCTGATGCACGGCTGCCAGACGTTGCGCATCGCGCCCGCAGGCAATCACCCGGTAGCCATCGTCGGCAAAAGATTTCGCCAGCCCGGCCCCTATGCCCGAGCTTGCGCCGGTGATCAGAACCGTTTTCATGATTTCACTCTCCGCTTCACGCCGCGTACGGCCCAGCCGAGCACCGGAAGATGTTCGTAAATCAGCTCTCCGGCATCGTAGTAATCCCGCTGGCGAACAATGCGATCGTCGCGCATGTCTACCACAGAGCAGCCCGGCAGCTGGCGCATTGCCCCCCGGGCAATACGCGGGTGCGACCAGTGCATCATCCAGGTAACAACAAAGCGATCGCCCTGCTGCAACGGTGCATCGACGGTAAAGCGGCACCGCTGGACGTTAGCCAGCAGGTGAGTGAAATAGCGCTGAATCGCGAACAACCCGCTGTGTTCGCCAAAGGGATCGATAAGCGTGGCATCGGCGCGATAAATCTTTGCCAGCGCCGAAGGTGGCTGGGTATCCAGCGTGGCGTAATAATCAACGAATCGACTGATGACGGACGGCAACGTGCTCATGGGTCACATCCTGGCTGTAAACAACGTAGCGAAATCGCATAATTAAAACTTACACAATTAGCGTTATTTGTCTAAGTTTTTGCAGATATATTTTTTATACCTCTTTTAATTCAGTATTTTAAAAACTTTCCCTGAGGTGCCAATTTGAGTCAAAAGCAGATTCTCACCGCCGTGCCGTTATTTTTTAGGGATAACCTTAAGGCAAAGGTGCCATTTATCTTCCAGACTTATCCTTTTAATTCATAAGGATGTCACGCGATGAAAAATTTACTGATGGCGCTCTTTTCCAGCCCGGAATCCTTGTTGCAGGTTATGAGTCACCAGGAAATTATCGAAGCCGTAGAGGATGGCGACCGCATCATCATCGATCAGGATGGAAACGCCTCGGTTAACTACAAAAGTAACGAGGTTCGGCAGGACTTTCTGCGCCATGTCAACGCGCTGAAGAGGGCCTGAAATGGGAACGGCAATATTCATGGTATTGATGGTATGCGGCTACTGGTACACCAGCCGCGATCTCTCAACCCGGTTCAAAATTAAGCGTTCATTCGGCTGGGATGTCTATTTCCTTGTGGCGCTGTATGGCTGCATTTTCGTTTTACAGGGCGTGATCGCCACCGGCCTGCTCTGGCTGCTGTTGTTCGCCCTCTCCGCCGCCGACAACACGTTCCATTTCACGTCCGCAAAATACGCCGACTGGCAAATTGATTTTATGAACTGGAGCTTTTTAGGGATTCAGGCTCCGGTCGTGGTGATGCTGGCCTTTGCGATCCTGTTTTGTCTCTATCGTTCTAACTGGGCCGGCAGCGCGCGGCTGGACGGCGAAGGCCGGAAAAAGCTCTACAAGCGGCTGGCGCAATCGAGCGGGATTGAACAACTGCTCTATCAGTGCATGGAGGAAGGTGAACTTGCGCACGTCACGCTGAAGTCGCGGCGAATTTATATTGGCATGATCCATACCGCCACGCTGGAGTATGAAAAAACCGCCAATATCGTGCTTATCCCGATGCTGAGCGGCTATCGCGACGGGGAGAACATGCAGCTGTGTATTGAGCACAACTACAGCAAATGGTACGCCGAGCATGAGGTTACGCTCGACTCAGAGCCAAAAAGCGCTATGGATTTCCGTAAGGTGATCATGCTTGATCAGATCGAGAGTATTTCGCTGTTCGATCCGGCAAGTGCCAGCGCGCTGGCGATGCGTGAATAAAAAAATGGCGCCTTATTTCTAAGGCGCCAGGATTATGTGGATGAAACCTGAACTTATGGCGTTACGATATTGAACCAGAAGTCAAATTTGTCCATGTAGCTCAGCATCTCTTCCAGCTTCGCCCCGTTTCCACTCACCTTCACGTCACCTTTATCCATCGCCTGCTTCAGCGTCTCTTTCTTAAGGATGATGTTGTTCAGCGTGGTGCGATCAAGCGCGATAGTTGCGTCGGCATCCTTCGCCTGCGCGTTGGCGGTATGGTTCAGCACGCCGTTTTCCAGCTCCAGCTTGTATTTGCCGCCATCCTTACCGAGATCGACATTGAAGACCGCCTTCGCGTTACCGGCACGCACCCCGTTGATGTGCACACCCAGGTAGTCGAAGAACATTTCCGGGGTCATCGCCCGCACGGTATCCGGGCTGGCGGTGTTCGGCGTCGGCAGCTTCTTCACGCCATTACGCAGTTCTTGCGCGCCGGTCAGGTAGAAGTTACGCCAGGTGCCCGCCTCCGCCTGGTAACCTAACTGCTCAAGCGCGTCGGCTTCCAGATTACGGGCAGCCTGGTTGTTAGGATCGGCAAAGACCACTTTGCTGACCACCTGAGCAACCCAACGGTAATTACCCTGCTGATAATCCGCTTTGGCTTTCTGCATGATGGCATCAGCGCCGCCCATGTACTGCACGAACTTCTTCGCAGCCTGTTCAGGCGGCAGCTCGTCGAGGGTTGCCGGGTTGCCGTCGAACCAGCCGAGATAAAACACGTAAGTGGCTTTGACGTCGTGGCTAACGGAGCCGTAGTAACCGCGGCTTGCCCACTGTTTCTCGAGCGATTCCGGCAGCTTAAATTCTGCGGCGATCTCATCGCGAGTCAGGCCTTTGTTGGCCATACGCAGGGTCTGGTCGTTGATGTAGCGGTACATATCGCGCTGGCCTTTCATCAGCTTGACGATATTCTCGTTACCCCAGGTCGGCCAGTGGTGCTGCGCAATAATCACTTCCGCGTCCGCGCCCCAGCGCTCAATGGCGGCGTTAATGTACTTAGACCAGGCCAGCGGGTCGCGGATTTTGGCGCCGCGCAGGGAGTAGGTGTTGTGCAGAGTATGCGTCACGTCCTCTGCGGCCTCGATCATTTTCTTCTCTTTGACGTACCACAGCATCTCCGACGGAGCTTCTGAACCCGGCGCCATCATAAAGTCGTAGGTCAAACCGTCGATCACTTCTTCCTGACCGGTATGGGTAATGTAGTCGGTCGGCGGGATGAGGGTGACAGTACCCGCAGAGGTGGTGGTGCCAAGGCCTGCACCCACCTGGCCTTTTGCATCCGGCTTCAGCAGGTTGCCGTACATATAGCTCGCACGGCGGCTCATCGCGTTTCCGGCCATAATGTTTTCGGAAACCGCCTCTTTCATAAAGCCATCCGGCGCGTAGATTTTCACTTTGCCAGACTTGACGTCAGCTTCGTCAACCACGCCGCGCAGGCCGCCATAGTGGTCAACGTGGCTGTGGGTGATCACCACAGCGACGACCGGTTTCTTGCCGCGGTTTGCATAGTAGAGATCCAGCGCTTCTTTCGCCGGTTCAGCGCTTAACAGCGGGTCGATAACGGTAATGCCCTTCTCGCCCTCAATGATGGTCATGTTGGAGAGATCGAGATTACGGATCTGATACACGCCGTCGGTGACCTTAAACAGCCCGCCAATGTTGATCAACTGTGACTGACGCCACAGACTCGGGTTTACCGTATCCGGGGCTTTTTCACCCTCTTTGACGAAATCATATTTCGCCGGGTTCCAGATAACGTTCCCCTGCTCGCCTTTGATCATGTTTTGCGGCAGCGGGGCGATAAAGCCTTTATGGGCATTTTCAAAGTCGGTTTTATCGGCAAACGGTAATTTGTTATGCAGGGCGTTATTAGCCTGCTGGGTTGTAGGAGTGGCATCCTGCGGCTGTACTTCCGCAAACGCGGAAAGCGACAGCGACGTCAACACACCGGCCAGCGCCAGATGTTTAGCGATTATCGTTAATTTCATTAAATGGCCTCATAGATTAATTGCGCCGCCAGCGATATTTAATTGTGGCGGATAATTTTAATGCGAACTCATTGAGGACCATTCTAACCAGAATACCTTCCCTTCATAGTCCCATATGGGACTGGTTATTTATCGATTCGTAATCCGTGGGCTATTGCTGCTATACTCGCTACCATAGCAGACGTTGCGGGGAGAGGCTTAGCGTGAATTTTCAGGATATCCATACCTATTATCAGCAACTCAATATTGGGCAATTTTTTCCGCAAATGCTTTGTGAAGGCGAGGTCTTAACCGTTGCCGCAAATAAAAAACTCACCGTTGAACCTGGCTATATTTATTTCTGTACTGAAGGGTCGCTGACGATATTAATGCCTGATGATGGGCTGAATATTGGCAATACTATTGAGTATATGCCGATCGGGTTAATGGAAAGGTATTGTCCACTGGCGAAGTATGAATATCGCAGCAGTGCCAGGGTGAAACTGGTGAGAATATCCTGGGCCGACTTCGACCAGATATTTTTCCAGGGTGGGCCTGAGCGTATGCAGGCGCTGGCCACCATACTGACCTACATGTCGATATTCACCATCGACCTGCACAACGAACGCAGGCAGGTCACCAGCTACCAGACCATTAAACCCATGCTCTATCGCTATCTTTATCGGCAGGAAACCCACACGGGAGAGAATGAGGGTCTGGCGCTGTTTATCATCAAGCGCACTAACCTGTCGCGAACGCATGTCTTTCGCGTGCTGGCGGATCTTAAAGCCGGGGGCTATATCACCATGAAGCGCGGAAAGCTGGTGTCGATAGACCGTCCGCTGCCGGAGGCGTATTAAATTACGCCCCTGAAGCGAATGCTTCAGGGGCTGGCTGATTAACGCACCAGGTGCAGGAAGTGCAGATGTTTTTCATACTGGTCCAGGATATCGTTAATTAACTGCTCCTGGTTCCAGCCCATCACATCGTAATTTTGCCCACCTTCCTTGAGGTAGATTTCTGCCCGATAGTATCGGTGCTGTTCTGCCTGATTCTCATCATTCTCCATGGCCGCTAGCGCGAAGGTCGGCGAGTTATAGCCACGCAGCCTGACTTCATAAATGAAATTCAGCTCATTGCCTAAATCCACCTCAAGGCGAATACGATCGTCCGACGCGTCGCTGATATGGCTCTGCGTTCCCTGCTTATTGAGTTCATCCTGCACCAGCACCATGGCCGGTTTGATCACCTCTTCCATAAAGCGTTTCACCAGGGAGCGTTTAGGTAAGTAGGCGATGTTACGCAGTCTGCGCTGCCACGGAATGGGGTTACGGGCCGCTGTCGGCGCGATCGTGGCCATACTCAGGCTCTCGCGTTTGGTCAAATCGCGTCGGAGCGCCTTCAGCAGGCCATAGATCGACACCAGCAGGATCATCGAGAACGGTAGCGCGCTGGCGATAGTCACGGTTTGCAGCGCACTCAGTCCGCCCGCGAGCAGCAGCGCGATAGCGACTACGCCCATCAGCGCGGCCCAGAAGATGCGCTGCCAGACGGGTGTATTGGCCTCGCCGCCGGACGCGAGGGTATCCACCACCATCGCCCCGGAGTCAGCGGAGGTTACAAAGAAGACAATAACCATCGCCATGGCGATAAATGACAGCACGGAAGAGAACGGGAAATGCTCAAGGAAATTAAACAGCGCCAGCGCCACGTCCTGCTGGACGGTATTCGCCAGATCGGACGCTCCCTTGTTCATGATGAGGTAAATGGCGCTATTGCCGAACACCGTCATCCACATCAGGGTAAAGCCCGCCGGGACAAACAGCACGCCAGTCACGAACTCGCGGATGGTTCTGCCGCGGGACACACGGGCAATGAACATCCCGACAAACGGCGACCAGGACAGCCACCAGCCCCAGTACAGCAGCGTCCAGCCTCCCAGCCAGTTGCTGGATTTCGGTTCATAAGCGTACAGGTTAAACGTCTTGCTCACCAGCTCGGACAGGTATCCGCCGGTATTTTCCACAAAGGATTTCAGCAGGAGTACGGTTGGCCCCAGGCACAACACCAGCACCAGCAGCAGTACCGCCAGCCCCAGATTGAGCTCTGATAAAATGCGAATGCCTTTATCCAGACCGGACACCACAGAAATGGTCGCCAGCCCGGTAATCAGGACGATAAGGATCACCTGCACGGTATCGTTGATGGGCACGCCAAAAAGGTGGTTCAGCCCGGCATTGACCTGTAAAACGCCGTAACCTAACGAGGTCGCCACGCCAAATACGGTGCCGATTACCGCGAAGATATCCACCGCATGACCTATCGGGCCGTAAATACGGTCGCCGATAATCGGATAAAGCGCCGAACGAAGCGTCAAAGGCAGGCCGTGGCGGTAGCTGAAGAACGCCAGAATCAACGCAACGATGGCGTAGATAGCCCAGGCGTGCAGCCCCCAGTGGAAGAATGTCAGCCGCATGGCCTCTTTGGCCGCAGCGACCGTTTCAGGTGTCCCCACCGGCGGGGAAAGGTAGTGCATGACCGGCTCCGCCACGCCGAAGAACATCAGGCCGATCCCCATCCCCGCCGAGAACAGCATGGCGAACCAGGAGTGGTAGCTGAAGTCAGGCTGGGAGTGGTCGGGCCCGAGTTTAATATCGCCGTAGCGGGACAAGCCGAGGAACGTCACACTCATTAAAATCAGCGCGACGGCAAGAATGTAAAACCAGCTGGCGTTGGTGAATATTTGCTGTTGCAGTAGCTTAAAGTTTTTATCGGCAACGTCAGGGAAAATCGCGGCAAAGGCGACAAGAAGGAAAATTAACAAAGCAGATGTGTAAAATACCGCTTTGTTAATCTGGCTTTTGGACTGCTTTGGGATAGTGTCGTTTTCACTCATATAGTGTCTTCCATAAACGCATTGACCGCTCTGAATGAGAGGCGTGATCTGCGTCAGGGTAACAAAATCCCTTTATGGATGCAGGTCTGAAACGTTCAATTATACACTATCCCCAAAGGGTATTTGTTGCGCGTTAACGCATCCCTATGCCATTGCATTATTTCGCAGGCAAGAAATGGTTAATTATCCCGGCCAGCCGACTTGGGCCGTAAGTTCTCATCGAATACCAGCCGTTTGCGGCCGGGCTCTTCTTCCCGCAGCGGCTCTACCTGATGCAGCGTCTGCTTACAGCGATCCACCAGCACCTGATACTCCCGCGTGCCCTGCTTTTTCCACTCTATTTCCTGCGCGCTTAGCTCACGAATCGCTTTCGCCGGACTGCCAAGAATTAAGTGATTCGCAGGCATTTCCGCTTTAGCCTTCACAAACGCCGCCGCCCCGACGATGCTGTTTTCGCCGATCGTCGCTCCGTCCATCACCACCGCATTCATCCCCACCAGCGCATTACGGCGGATAATGCAGCCGTGCAGGATCGCGCTGTGGCCGATATGCCCGTCCTCTTCCACCACCGTGTCCTGCTCCGGAAAACCGTGCATCACGCAGTTATCCTGAATGTTCGCGCCGTCTTTCACCACGATCCGGCCAAAATCACCGCGCAGGCTGGCGTTGGGGCCTACGTAAACACCTTTGCCGAGGATCACGTCGCCAATCAGCACCGCGGTCGGGTGAACATAGCTCTCTTCAGGCACGACCGGCGTCAGACCATCAATTTGATAAACAGGCATACCCTCTCCTTATGTGATATTCAGACCACCAAAACGCTGGTGATAAAGCGTGCCGGGCGCGGGCAGCTCGCCGACGGAGGTTTCCCCCTTCTCACTGACAAACGCCAGGGCTCCCGCTGCCACGCGCTGGTAGATGTTAATGCACAGCTGTCGCGCGCTCTGTCCCGCCCAGTGCGCCGGGAGTAACTCCTCCGGCAACAGCGGATCTTTCAGCACCACGCGACGATAAAAATGAATGAGTAACAGCTGGATCTGGAAGCAGCGTTCCGGGGTTAAATCCTCGGGCGACGCCTCTTTCAGCAGCGGCAGCAGCGGACGGAACGAGTTGATAAACGTTTCGTACATCGCGTTTTGTTCGGTCAGCTGCCAGCACTCTTCCACGCGGGATCGTAACGCCGCGCGTGACAAAGCCAGCGGCGAATGAGCTTCAAAGAAAATGACGTTTTCCGCCACGCCCGCGTCATGCAACAGAGACTGCACGTCCGCGAGGTTCTGCGACGGCGAGGCCATCAGGCTCGGCGCCAGCGTGCCGAACCCTTGCCAGATGAGCTGTTTTTTCACGTCCGCGAGCGTGGTTTTATCCAGCCCCTCGGAAAGCAGTAGCAGCCATTTACCATCCCATGCCGGCAGTTCTGCACGGTAGATTTTATTTTCCGCGCGTCGGGTCAAACGCAGCCCCTTGTCGCTGAGACGGTAAAAGCTGCGGCGGCCAATGCGGGACACGTCCAGCCAGCCCTCTTTGTTGAGGCGAAACAGCGCGGTGCGCACAAAGCGCTCCCCGAATCCCATCCCTTCCAGCAGGGCCGCCAGGCTGCCGAGCCAGATCTCTCCGCCGCGATGGGAAAGCGCGTCGCCATACAGCGAGGAGATAAGCGACGTTCCGCTGACGGGAACAGAGCTGACTGCGTGCTGGATAAAGGCATCAAGTTTATTCATGTGATTCATTCTGTTGTTATTTTTTTCCTGGATGAATCATAGCATACGAATCTGGGGTTTCCCCCTCACCCCAGCCCTCTCCCTCAAGGGAGAGGGGGCCGTCGATGCAGACATTATTTTGTGTAGATCCCTCATCCGTTAGCCGCAACCTTACGCAAATCAAACACCCGGCAGGCTTTACCCTCGGATCGCGGTATGCTTCCGCAGTTAACGATCATCACATCGGTTGAAATCCCCACCATCGATTTAATCCGATGACGCAGCTGATGGCAGACCTGACAACGCTGTTCATGCGTCAGCGTTAAGCTACTCTGTTTCAGCTCGACCTTCACCGAAAGTGAATCAAGATGCCCGCGGCGGTTCACCTCCAGCTGATAGTGCGGCGAAAGATGTTCGAACTTGACGATCTCCTCTTCCAGCTGTGACGGGAAGACGTTAACGCCGCGAATGATGAGCATGTCGTCGCTGCGCCCGCTGATGCGATCCATCCGGCGCATAGTGCGTGCGGTGCCCGGCAGCAGGCGCGTCAGGTCGCGGGTGCGGTAGCGGATCACCGGCAGCGCCTCTTTGGTCAGCGTGGTGAACAGCAGTTCGCCCTGCTCGCCGTCGGCCAGCGGTGAGCCGTCATTCGGGTTGACGATCTCCGGGTAGAAGTGATCTTCCCAGATGGTCGGACCGTCAGCGGTTTCAAGACACTCCATCGCCACGCCCGGCCCCATCACTTCGGAGAGACCATAGATATCCAGCGCGGTAATGCCCAGCCGTTTTTCAATTTCGCGGCGCATCGCCTGCGTCCACGGCTCGGCGCCAAACACGCCGACGCGCAGGGAACAGGCGCTGGCATCGCCGCCCATCTGACGCTCCAGCTCTTCAATGAGGTTCAGGCAGTAAGAGGGCGTCACCATGATCATATCCGGCTGGAAATCGCGGATCAGCTGCGCCTGCTTCTCCGTCTGGCCGCCGGACATCGGGATCACCGTCGCCCCCAGACGCTCTGCACCGTAGTGCGCCCCCAGCCCGCCGGTGAAGAGCCCGTAACCGTAGGCGACGTGAATTTTATCCTTCGCGCTGCCCCCGGCGGCGCGCAGGGAACGGGCGACGATATTGGCCCAGTTGTCGATATCATTCTGGGTATACCCCACCACGGTCGGCTTTCCGGTGGTGCCCGACGAGGCGTGAATACGCACCACCTGCTCCATCGGCACCGCAAAGGTATCGAACGGGTAGTTGTCGCGCAGATCCTGCTTGGTGGTGCACGGGAATTTTTGCAGGTCCGCCAGCTCGTTGAAATCGTCAGGGTGAACGCCCGCGGCATCAAACTTGCGTTTGTACATCGGAACGTTGTTGTAGGCGTGGTTCAGCGTCCACTTCAGGCGCGCGGTCTGCAACGCCTGCAATTCATCAATGGACGCGGTTTCGATCGGATCAAGCTTTTTTGTATTTATCATCGTAGGGTACTCACATTATTGTTCGCTCAAACACGCTCAAGGATCATGGCAATGCCCTGACCCACACCGATGCACATCGTACACAGCGCGTAGCGCCCGCCGCGTCGGTGCAATTCATTGCTCGCGGCCAGCGCCAGTCTGGCACCGCTCATTCCCAGCGGATGACCTAGCGCGATCGCTCCGCCGTTCGGGTTGACATGCTCCGCGTCATCCGGCAAGCCCAGCTGACGCAGCACCCCCAGCGCCTGTGCGGCGAAGGCTTCGTTAAGCTCAATGACGTCCATATCGGTGATACTGAGTCCGGCACGTTCCAGCACCTTACGGGTGGCGGGAACCGGGCCTAATCCCATCAGACGCGGCTCGACGCCCGCGGTCGACATGGCCACAATGCGGGTGCGCGGGGTTAACCCCTGGGCAAGCGCCATCGGCTCGCTGGCGATAATCAGCGCCGCCGCCCCGTCGTTGACGCCAGAGGCGTTCCCCGCCGTCACCACACCGTTCTTGCGAAACGGGGCTTTCAGCGCGGCAAGCTGTTCAAGGGTGGTTTCGGCGCGCGGATGCTCGTCTACGCTCACTTCCGTTACCGCGCCTTTTTTCCCCGTTACCTGTACCGGGATTATCTCATGCGCCAGAACGCCATTATGCTGCGCCAGCGCGGTGCGCTGCTGGCTGCGCAAGGCAAATGCGTCCTGATCGGCACGGCTTATATTTAACAATTCCGCTACATTCTCTGCCGTTTCCGGCATGCTGTCAGTTCCGTATTGCTGATGCATGAGCGGATTCACAAATCGCCAGCCGATGGTGGTGTCGAAGATCTCCGCCTGACGCTGAAACGCCGCGGTGGCTTTGCCCATCACGAACGGCGCACGGGACATGGATTCGACGCCACCGGCGATCAGCAGATCGCCATCCCCGGCCTTAATGGCGCGTGCCGCAAAGCCAAGGGCATCCAGACCGGAGCCGCACAGGCGGTTAATGGTGGTACCGGAAACGGTCTGAGGCAGCCCGGCCAGCAGCGACGACATGCGCGCTACGTTGCGGTTATCCTCTCCCGCCTGATTTGCGCAGCCGAAGATCACATCATCTATGCGCTCCAGATCGAGCTGCGGGTAACGCGCCAGCAGCGCACGCAGCGGAACGGCCCCTAAGTCATCGGCACGCAGGCTGGATAATCCTCCACCGTAGCGACCGACCGGGGTACGCACACCCTCACAAATAAATGCGTTACGCATCAGGCTTCTCCTGTCACACTGCCGCCGGTGCGGTGGGATTTCCCGCGAAAAAGAGCGACGGTTTTATGTTGTTGATTCTGAATTTCGATGTCGTAGACGCCGGTCAGTTTGCCCTGATGCTTCACCCGCGCGGTAGCGGTCAGCTTATCGCCAGCAAAGCCCGGACGCAGAAAATCGATGGCGCAGCCTGAGGCCACCGCCGCCAGCCCCTGACTGTTGCAGGCGTAGGCAAAGGCGGTATCGGCCAGCGAGAATAGCTGTCCGCCGTGGCAGGTTTTATGCCCGTTAAGCATCTGCGGGGTGATGGTCATGGTCACCACCGCGTAGCCCTCGCCCATCTCGATAATGTCCATCCCCATCGCCTGCGCGCAGGCGTCCCGTTCGTACATCGCGCGGGCGTTATGCCAGGCGTTATGACTCATAACTACTCTCCAGAAGCGCACGCTGGCGCAGCAGTGAACAGGGGCGATAACGTTCCTCGCCGTAGTGACGTTGCAGGTTCTCCAGCAGCGTTAACAGACGCTGCCAGCCAAGGCGCTCGCCCCAGGCGATGGGGCCGCAGGGATAGTTGACCCCTAAGCGCATGGCGGTATCGATGTCTTGCTCACTGGCGACCCCTTTTTGCAGGGCATCCAGCGCTTCGTTGGCAATCATCGCCACCGTGCGCCAGATCAGCAGGCCGGGGTAATCCGCAATCTGGACCACCCGTTTCTCCTGGTGCTGCAACCAGTAAATGGCTTTCTGCGTGGCGGCGTGCGGGTTGCCGGGCGCGGCGGCTATAACGGCCACATCCCGCTCGATGCGGTCGACCACCACCACCGGACAGCCGTGGCGCAGCGCCAGCGACTGCGCGGTTTCACCCTGCGTTTCGATCAACAACAGATCGTCAATTTCCGTGACACCGTCACTTCTTCGCTGTGCGCGCATCGGGCTGAAGCTGTGGCTGACCGGGGCGAGCCAGCTGACGGCGGGTTTGTCCTCCTGCCAGCGGTAAACGCCCTGCCCGCTTTTCTTACCCAGACGCCCCGCCAGCACCAGCTCCTGCTGCACCAGCGACGGCAAAAAACGACGCTCCTGCCAGAAGGCGTTAAATACGGAGCAGGTCACGGCAAAGTTGACGTCCTGACCAATCATGTCCGTCAGCTCAAGCGGCCCCATCGGGAAACCCCCGCCGTCTCGCAGGGCGGCGTCGATCACCTCGGGCGCTGCCACCTGCTCTTCCAGCGCGCGCCAGGCTTCCGAGTAGAAAGGACGCGCTACGCGGTTGACGATAAACCCCGGTGTGGACTGGCAGCGTACCGGCTGCTTTCCCCAGCTCAGCGCCAGCTCGCACAGCGCATCGGCCACTTCGGGTGAGGTCGCCAGCCCGCTGACCACCTCCACCAGCTTCATCACCGGGGCAGGATTGAAGAAGTGCAGCCCGGCGACGCGTTCAGGGTGGTTTATCTCCGCCGCAATCGCGGTAACGGAAATGGACGAGGTATTGCTGGCGAGTAGCGTCTGCGGCGGGCAAACCTCTGCCAGCTGGGTAAACAGCGCCTTTTTCACTTCAAGCCGCTCGGAGGCCGCCTCGATCACCAGATCGGCTTTCGCCAGAGCACCGATATTCGTCACCGGCGTCAGGCGGGCGAGGATCTGTTCCCCGGCGTCGGCAGAGAGTTTTCCGCGCGCAACGCGAGAGGACAGCCGCTGGCGAATGCCGTCGACGGCGCGGGAAATCGCCGCAGCGTCAATGTCGTACACCAGAACCGGATGACCGTGGCTGGCTGCCACTTCGGCAATCCCGGCGCCCATGGTGCCGCTGCCAATGACGGCGACCGTATGGATATTCACCATCTTATTTCCCCGTAAAGTTCGGCGCGCGTTTTGCCAGGAACGCGCTGACGCCTTCCCGGTAGTCGTCGCTGCGTCCGGCCAGACGTTGATAGTCGCGCTCCAGATCAAGCTGGGCGTCGAGGGTGTTGGTTTCGGCGGCGTTGATTGCCTGCTTGATCAAGCCCAGGCCATAGGTCGGCTGCGAGGCAAAATGCAGCGCCATCTGCTGTGCGGTGGCGGAGAGCTGCTCGTCGTCCACCACCTGCCAGATCATTCCCCAGGCCTGTGCCTGCTCGGCGCTGAGCTTGTCGCCCAGCAATGCCAGCCCCATGGCGCGGGCGCGTCCGGTCACGCGCGGCAGCAGCCAGGTTCCGCCGCAGTCCGGTACCAGCCCGAGCTTGCTGAAGGCCATCACAAAGCTGGCTGAACGGGCCGCAATCACCATGTCACAGCCGAGGGCCAGCGTGGCTCCTGCCCCCGCCGCCACGCCGTTAACCGCGCAAATCACCGGCTTCGGCAGTTTTGCCAGGCGGCGCACCAGCGGGTTGTAAAAAGTCTCAACGGACATGCCCAGATCCGGCGCAGGGCCGTTCGGGTCCACGTTACGGTCGTTGAGATCCTGCCCGGCGCAGAAACCGCGTCCTGCCCCGGTGATCAGCAGGCAGCGGATGGCGTCATCGCGCTCGGCCTGCTTCAGGCATTCGGAAAGCTGCTGGTGCATGACGTCGTTAAAGCTGTTCAGGCGCTCCGGGCGGTTCAGCGTAATGGTCATTACGCCCTGCTCAACATGGCTCAGAATAAATTCCACAATTAGCGTCCTTTAAAGTCTGGGGTGCGTTTTTGTAAAAAGGCGTAGATACCTTCCCGGCGATCGTCTGTGGCCGCGAGCAGCGCAAACAGCTGACGCTCCTGCGCCAGCCCGGCCTGAAGCGGCACTTCCTGCGACTGGCGAAGCGCCTGCTTCGCCGCCTGTAACGCCAGCGGCGAGTGGCGCGCCATCAGCCCCGCCTGCTTCAGGGCGTACTCCAGCGTCAGCGAGGCCGGGTAGACGTCGCTGACCAGCCCGGCGCTGTGCGCCTGAACCGCCGTGATGCTTTCGCCCGTCAGCACCATTTTGCTGGCCAGCGATTTGCCCACGCTACGGATCAGCCGCTGTGTGCCGCCTGCGCCCGGCATGATCCCGAGGGTGATTTCCGGCAGGCCAAAGCGGGCGTTATCACCGGCAATCACCACGTCGCAGAGCAGCGCCAGCTCACAGCCTGCCCCCAGCGCGTAGCCGTTCACGGCGGCAATCAGCGGTTTGGTGAAGGCGTTTATTCGCGCCCACAGCTGCGGGCGGATATCGTTCAGGGTTGCGGGCAGGTCTTTCTCCGCCATTTCGTTGAGATCGGCCCCGGCGGCAAAGCAGCGTTCGTTGCCGTAAATCACACAGACGGCGATCTCCGCATCCGCGGCGGCGGCTTCAAGCTGCTCCGCAATTTGCGTGAGCAGGGCATTGTTGAGCGCGTTGCGCGCCGCCGGACGGTTAAGCGTCAGCTGCAACACGCGGCCATGACGGGTGACAATCAGTTCGCTCATGCCATCCCCTTCGCATCAAAATCGACGATAACGTCAGCGGTTAACGGCAGCGCCTGACAGCTCAGCACATAGCCTGCGGCCAGCTCGTCCGGCTCCAGGCTGTAGTTGGTCGCCATGTCCACCTCCCCGCGAAGCACTTTGCATTTGCAGGTGGCGCACACGCCGCCCTTGCAGGCGTAAGGCAGATCCGCCCCCTGACGCAGGGCCGCGTCAAGAATGCTCTCGTCGTCCGCCGTCAGGGTGATCTCCCTGTCGCGCCCGTCCTGACGGACGGTGACCTTCTGCCCGTCGGCCTGCACGCTGACTGTCCGTTTAACGGGGGTTCCCGGCGTGTTAAAGCGTTCAAGATGGATCGCTTTTTCCGGCATACCCAGCGCTTTCAGCGCCGCCTCAGCCTCGTCCATCATCGCCGACGGGCCGCAGATGAAGGCTTCATCGTACTGGCGGAAATTCACCAGCGTTTTTGCCAGCGCCTGGAGCTTTTCCCCGTCAATACGGCCATGGAGCAGATCGCTGTCGAGCGTCTCCTGGCTGAAGATGGAGATCAGCTGCAAACGCTGCGGGTATTTATCTTTCAGGTCCGCCAGCGCCCGGCGGAACATCATGCTCTGGCTGCTGCGGTTACCGTAAATCAGGGTGAAGTGGCTGTGGGCTTCAGTGGCCAGCGTAGCGGACATAATCGCCAGCATCGGGGTGATCCCGGACCCGGCGGCAATCGCCAGATAGTGACCTTCGCGTTCGGCCTGCGGCTGGTAGCCAAAATGCCCCTGGGGAACCATCACCTCCAGCGCCATGCCCGGTTTGATTTCGTCCCGGGCATAGCGGGAAAAACGTCCGCCCTCGATGGCTTTGACCGCCACGCTGATCTCACCGCACGCGGTGCTCCGGCAGATGGAGTAGCAGCGGCGCAGTTCATCCCCGCCAGGACTGGCTTTCAGGGTCAAATGCTGACCGGGACGGAAGCGGTACGCCTCCTGTAACGCCTGCGGCACCGCGAAGGTAATGGTCACCGCGTCGCGGGTTTCAGGTTCCACTTTTGCCACTGTTAATGAATGAAACGTTGTCATGGCAGCCTCAAATACATTTGAAATAGTCGAAGGGCTCACGGCAGGTATTGCAGCGGTAGAGCGCTTTGCAGGCCGTGGAACCAAATTCACTGATGAGCGAGGTATCGGTGCTTGCACAGCGCGGGCAGCTCACCTCCGCGGGAACGTGGGCATGGCAGCTATGGCCGACAGGCGGGCTGATACCATATTCCCGCAGGCGCCTGCGGGCATCGTCGGTCATCCAGTCGGTGGTCCAGGCGGGCTCCAGTTGCAGCACAATATGTACCGGGGAAAAGCCGTTCCCGGTCAGAGTTTCGCGGATCGCCCCCAGCAGATGCTCCGTTGCCGGACAGCCCGAATAGGTTGGCGTGAAGCCTATAACCCAGCCTTCCCCCTGCGCCTTCACGCTGCGCACCATGCCTAAGTCGGTGATGGTCAGCACCGGCACTTCCGGGTCGGGGATCTGGCTTAACAGCGCCCAAATCTGCGGGATTTGGGCAGGCGCAATGTCGACGAGGCGTTGCATAGCGTTCTCCTTTACCACTGCTGGTCGGGGTAAACGCGCTGGAGATACTGCATCTCAGCCAGCATCGGTCCGAGGTGTTCAGTATGTAGCCCCTTCTTGCCGCCCGAGCGATACGCCGCTTCCTCGGGCACGCGGAGGGTAGCTTCCGCCAGCCCGGCAAACACTTCGCGCTCCCACGGTTCCCGCAGGGCGCGCGGATCAACCGCCACGTCGGTGTCAACCAGCGCCAGCTCGACGTCGTCGGCGTCGAACAATTCAGCCGTAAAGCGCCACAGGCTATCCACCGCCTGCTGCATTTTCTGTGAGGAGGTTTCTGTCCCGTCCCCCAGCCGCACCAGCCAGCCGCGGCTGAAGCGCAGGTGATAGCGCGCCTCTTTAATGGCTTTTGCCGCGATGGCGGCAAGCTGACTGTCGCTGCTGTGGATCAACCGTTCGTACAGCGCTACGTTCCACGCATCCATCAGATACTGACGGGCAATGGTGTCGGCGAAGCTGCCGTTTGGCTGTTCCACCAGCAGCAGATTGCGGAACTGACGCTCATCGCGGCCATAGGCCAGGGTGTCTTCATCACCCTTACCCTCCCGTTCAGCGGCGTAGGTCAGGAAATTGCGCGCCTGCCCGAGCAGATCAAGGCCGATATTGGCGAGCGCCAGGTCAATTTCCAGCTCCGGCGCATGGCCGCACCAGGCGCCCAGACGCTGTGAGAGCACCAGACCGTTGTCGCCCAGACGCAGGGCATAAGCAGATACGTTGTTCATCCCCAACCTCACATATGCTCAATGCCATCAGGGATGGTGTAAAACGTCGGATGGCGGTAGACCTTGCTTTCCGCCGGATCGAAAAACTCCCCGCTCTCTTCCGGCTGGGAAGCGACGATTTCACTCGCCTTCACCACCCAGATGGAACAGCCTTCGCTGCGGCGGGTATAGGCATCGCGCGCGTTTTCCAGCGCCATGCGGTCGTCGGCAGCGTGAAGGCTGCCCACATGGCGGTGCGACAGCCCCTGCTTCGAACGGACAAAAACTTCGTATAACGGCCAGTAAACATTGCTCATGGTTGATTCCTCTTATGCGGCCTGGCGGGCGCGTTGTTTTTCCGCGTGGGCCAGAGCGGCTTCACGCACCCATGCGCCGTCGTCCCAGGCTTTACGTTTTGCGGCCAGACGTTCGTGGTTGCAGATCCCGCGCCCGTTGATCACCTCGTCAAATTCGTGCCAGTCGATTTCGCCGAAGCGGTAGTGGCCGCTCTCTTCATCGAAACGCAGGTCGGGATCCGGCACGGTCATGCCGAGCATCTCCACCTGAGGCACCGTGTTGTCCACGAAGCGCTGGCGAAGCTCATCGTTGCCAAAGCGTTTGATCTTCCAGGCGAGACTGCGGGCGCTGTTTGGGGAGTTGTCGTCGTTGGGTCCGAACATCATCAGCGCGGGCCACCAGAAACGGTTGATGGCGTCCTGCAACATCTGCCGCTGTGCTTCGCTGCCCTGCGCCAGCGCCATACAGGCTTCAAAACCCTGACGCTGGTGGAAGCTCTCTTCTTTACAGATTTTCACCATCGCCCGGGCGTACGGGCCGTAAGACGTACGGCACAGCGCCACCTGGTTCACGATGGCCGCCCCGTCCACCAGCCAGCCAATGACGCCGATATCGGCCCAACTCAGGGTCGGATAGTTGAAGATGGAGGAGTATTTCATCTTGCCGTCGAGCATCTTTTGATAGATGTCCTCCCGGGCGCAGCCCAGCGTTTCCGCCGCGCTGTAGAGATACAGGCCGTGTCCGGCTTCGTCCTGAACCTTCGCCAGCAGAATGGCTTTCCGGCGCAGCGTCGGCGCGCGGGTGATCCAGTTTCCTTCCGGCAGCATGCCGACGATCTCAGAGTGGGCGTGCTGTCCAATCTGGCGGATCAGCGTCTTGCGATAGGCATCCGGCATCCAGTCCTGCGGCTCGATGGCCGTCTCCTGTCCGATGCGTTGCTCAAAGCGTTGTTCTTGCGTCACATAACCACCTTTGTGATTCGTTAAATCACCACAAACAGCAAAATGGTGAATCATTTGGTTTCTTAAAAGTTACACAAAGGTTAAATATAACCCCAAGAAGCGTTTGTTTATTTTGTGACGATGCTCGCAAGCCTTTTCATGAAAGGCCGATTATACAAGGCTTTCGGGTGGTCAGGCTAAGCAATAGAGATCACAACGTTAACAATTCATTAAAACTCAGCTTGCTTTTTATGATTCGCGATCAAACTATTTATAGTGAAATCACGAAACACCTGGAGAGAAGAAATGCAGCAGTTAGCCAGCTTCTTGTCCGGCACCTGGCAATCAGGCCGGGGCCGCGAGCGCACCATCACCCACGCCATCAGCGGGGAAACGCTATTTGAAGTCACCAGCGAAGGTCTGGATATGGCGGCCGCGCGCCGTTACGCCATTGAACACGGCGGAGAAGCGCTCCGCGCAATGAGCTTTATCGAGCGCGCCGCCATGCTGAAGGCGGTGGCCAAACATCTGCTGAGCCAGAAGGATCGGTTTTATGCCCTGTCAGCCCAGACCGGCGCGACGAAGGCCGACAGCTGGGTGGATATTGAAGGCGGTATCGGCACCCTCTTCACCTTCGCAAGTCTCGGCAGCCGTGAGCTGCCGGACGATACCCTGTGGCCGGAGGATGAGCTGATCCCGCTGTCGAAGGAAGGCGGCTTTGCGGCACGTCACGTGTTAACGTCGAAATCCGGCGTGGCGGTGCATATTAACGCGTTCAACTTCCCGTGCTGGGGGATGCTGGAAAAGCTCGCGCCCACCTGGCTTGCCGGGATGCCCGCCATCATCAAGCCCGCCACCGCCACCGCGCAGGTGACTCAGGCAATGGTGAAAGCGATCGTCGAGAGCGGACTGGTGCCGGACGGCGCCATCAGCCTGATCTGTGGTGGCGCGGGCGATCTGCTGAACCAGCTCGACAGCCAGGACGTGGTGACGTTTACCGGGTCGGCCAGCACCGGGCAGAGCCTGCGCGTACACCCGAATATCGTCGCGCATTCCATTCCGTTTACCATGGAAGCAGATTCCCTTAACTGCTGCGTGCTGGGTGAGGACGTGACGCCGGAGCAGCCGGAGTTTGCGCTGTTTATTCGCGAAGTGGTGCGCGAGATGACCGCCAAAGCCGGGCAAAAATGTACCGCCATCCGCCGCATCATCGTGCCGGAAGCGCAGGTTGAAGCCGTCAGCCAGGCGCTGATTGCGCGGCTGGAGAACGTGGTCGTCGGCGATCCGGCCCAGGAAGGGGTGAAGATGGGGGCTCTCGTCAACAGTGAGCAACGTGCTGACGTGCAGGAAAAAGTCGATCATCTGCTTGCCTCGGGCTGCCAGATCCGTCTGGGTGGTAAAGCCGATATGCAGGCGGCTGGCGCATTCTTCCCGCCCACCCTGCTGTTCTGCCCGCAGCCGGACGAAACTCCGGCCGTTCACGCCACCGAAGCCTTTGGCCCCGTCGCCACCCTGATGCCGTACCGCAACAGTGAACACGCCATGCAGCTGGCGCGGGCGGGCGGCGGCAGCCTGGCGGGAACGCTGGTCACGGCAGATTCAAACGTGGCGCGGCAATTTATTGCCGGTGCCGCGCGCGCCCACGGACGCATTCAGATCCTCAACCAGGAATCCTCGAAAGAATCCACCGGCCACGGTTCACCGCTGCCGCAGCTGGTGCACGGCGGCCCGGGACGTGCGGGCGGCGGCGAGGAGCTGGGCGGCCTGCGTGCGGTGAAGCACTATCTCCAGCGCACGGCCATTCAGGGCAGCCCGTCCATGCTCGCCGCCATCGGCAAACAGTGGGTCCGTGGCGCGGAGGTGCTGGAAGATCGCGTTCATCCGTTCCGTAAATACTTCGAGGAGTTACAGCCGGGCGACAGCCTGCTGACCCCGCGTCGTACCCTGACGGAAGCGGATATCGTGAATTTTGCCTGCCTGAGCGGGGATCATTTCTATGCCCATATGGACAAAATTGGCGCGGCGGAGTCGATTTTTGGCGAGCGCGTGGTACACGGTTATTTCCTGATTTCCGCCGCGGCGGGGCTGTTTGTCGATGCCGGGGTTGGGCCGGTCATTGCCAACTACGGCATGGAAAACCTGCGCTTTATCGAGCCGGTCAAGCCGGGCGATACCATTCAGGTGCGCCTGACCTGTAAACGTAAAACGCTGAAGAAACAGCGCACTGCCGAGGAAAAACCGACGGGCGTGGTGGAATGGGCGGTGGAGATCTTCAACCAGCATCAGCAGGCCGTGGCGCTTTACTCCATTCTGACGCTGGTGGCGCGCCAGCAGGGTGACTTTTAATCAAAGCAATGGCATTAACCTTGCTGCCTCGAGTGTTTGAGCGCATCAAAATAAACGGAAGGTAATACAGGGACTGGTTGGCTTTGATTAATCGAACCATCCAGTCTGCCTGGTTTGGATAAGTTACAACCGGAAACACTAAGCAAATTGACCGTATAGTTAGCATAGTTATTATTTATCTCCGGGAATATTCCCGCGTTAAATTACATGGATGATTAACAGACTATGGCAATTCCTGTTTACCTTTTCTTGACTGACGATGGTGGTACAAAAATTACAGGCTCGGTGGATGTTTGTTACCGTGAGGGAAGCATTGAAGTCACTGGCTTTACACACAATCTTCGCCTCCCAACCGATCCATTGACCGGGAAAATTACCAGTAAACGTAACCATGCCCCAGTCGTATTTCAAAAAGAAATCGATTCCTCCTCCCCTTACCTGATGAAAGCGGTTGCGACTGGCCAAACCCTTAAAACGGCCGAGTTCAGGTGGTATCGCATTAATGACGCCGGACAGGAAGTAGAATATTACAATATGCGTCTCGATAATATTCGCGTCGTTTCCGTTACGCCATTGATGCATGACATTAAAGACCCGACGAAAGAAAAACATAATCATCTTGAAGTCGTGGAACTACGCTATGATAAAATAACATGGACATATTGCGATGGTAATATACAGTTTGCAGACTGTTGGGCTGAGCGTTAAATATGCGAACTCCTTCCTATTCAACACCCTATAATATTGCATCCTTTGCACCACCTGGCGTGGACGTCGTTAGCCACATGATAATAGCGCGATTTCATGGTGGCCCCTCATTAATGACCTACATATGGTTTTATCAAATGGTCAGAAACCATGGTCCCTGGGATTATAAACAAGGCCGTGCAGAGTATGCCAATTTTGGCAATTTTCATTACGGTGCCGTTGGTGCGGCAGCAGGCATTCCTGAGGGAATTCTGCTCCGGGGGGCAGGCACTGCACAGATTCTTGCCGGGACAAGCGATCCTGCCGAATTTGCAAAATTCCAGAACAATAATAATTACGGTGATGATCCAGTCGATCAGTTATGGATAAGGGCAGGAATAGATTATGCGCGACGTTCGGGTTTTTAACTGGCGAGCTGGAATTATTATCTTTATTTTTCTCATATTCATTGCATACCCTTTCCGCGATCTTTTTACCGTGTATGAAAATTTGCAGGAAAAAATCAAGGTTAACGATCGTTTAACTCTTTACATCACCCAGGTTGAGACGGGCTCACTGTCTAAAAACAGGTATCATATTTATCTCTTTGATGCGAAAAAAAGTCCGGAAGAATTCATGTCTAATATTAAGAATATCAATCCAGTCATGATCACCGATGATGATAAAGCTTCAGTGGCAATTAAAAATGGAGACATTTATCTTCGCGTTCGCGGTACGGTTTATTCGTTCACAACGGTAGGTTTCGATGTCCGCATTCATCTCGACAGTTCACCTTACTGAAGCATACTTTCACTTTCACGGGGTGTGATGCACCCCCGGTCTTTTTTTAACCTGGCAAGACTGACAAACAACCTGGCAGATGCAGGCAAACGCTTTTCGCGCGCGCCTGTCAGGATAAGGCTGACACAACACAATAAACACAACAAGATGAGGTCTGCGATGGGAAGCAATTCTTCTTTTTCTGCCCGTAGAACGGCACTGGCCATGGCCGTTGCGCTCTGTTGCGCCTGGCAATCCCCTGTTTACGCTCACGGCAGCGAGGCGCATATGGTCCCGATGGACAAAACGCTTCAGGCGTTTGGCGCGGACGTGCAGTGGGATGATTACGCCCAGATGTTCACCATCGTTAAAGACGGTGCCTTTGTGAAGGTCAAACCCGGCGCCAACACCGCCATCGTTAACGGCAAACCGCTGACTCTCCAGGTGCCCGTGGTGATGAAGAACAATAAGGCCTATATCCCGGAGACTTTTATCAACGATGTCTTTCAGTCCGGTCTTGATCAGACATTCCAGGTTGAAAAACGCCCCCATCCGTTAAACGCGCTGACGGCTGATGAAATCAACCAGGCCGTAGCCATTGTGAAAGCCTCTGCGGATTTTAAACCCAATACCCGCTTTACCCAGATTGCGCTGGCGGAGCCAGAAAAAGCCAAAGTCTGGGACTTCGTGCTTAACGGCACGGCGGTGGATGCGCCCCGCCAGGCCAATATCATTATGCTTGACGGCAAACGCATCATCGAAAGCCGGGTGGATCTGAAGGACAAAAAGATCCTCCGCTGGGAGCCGATCAAAGACGCGCACGGCATGGTGCTGCTGGATGACTTCAATACCGTGCAGCAGATCATCAATGAAAGCCCGGAGTTTGCCGCCGTGCTGAAAAAGCGCGGCATTACCGATCCGAAGAAAGTGATCACCACCCCGCTTACCGTCGGCTTTTTTGACGGCAAGGATGGGCTGAAACAGGAAGACCGCCTGCTGAAAGTGATCAGCTATCTCGACGTGGGCGACGGTAACTACTGGGCGCACCCGATCGAAAACCTGGTTGCGGTGGTGGATCTCGAGCAGAAGAAAATCCAGAAGATTGAGGAGGGCCCGGTCGTGCCGGTGCCGCTCACCCCGCGTCCTTATGATGGCCGTGACCGCGTTGAAACGGTGGAAAAACCGCTGGAGATTATCGAGCCGGAAGGCAAGAACTACACCATTACCGGGGATATGGTGCACTGGCAGAACTGGGATTTTCATCTGAGCCTGGACTCGCGCGTCGGCCCGATGATCTCCACCGTGACCTATAACGACAACGGCAAAAAGCGACAGGTGATGTATCAGGGATCGCTCGGGGGCATGATTGTGCCGTACGGCGACCCGGATATCGGCTGGTACTTTAAGGCCTACCTGGACTCCGGTGATTACGGCATGGGTACCCTGACCTCCCCGCTGGTGCGCGGCAAGGATGTTCCGTCTAACGCCGTGATGCTCAACGAAACCATCCCGGACTATACCGGTGCGCCAATGGAGATCCCCCGGGCGATCGCCATTTTCGAGCGTTACGCCGGGCCGGAGTATAAGCATCAGGAGTTAGGTAAACCCAACGTCAGCACCGAGCGCCGCGAGCTGGTGGTGCGCTGGGTCAGCACCGTGGGTAACTACGATTATATCTTCGACTGGGTATTCCACGAAAACGGCACCATCGGCATTGATGCAGGGGCCACGGGCATTGAAGCGGTGAAAGGCGTGCAGACGAAAACCATGCATGATGCCACCGCGAAGGATGACACCCGATACGGTACGCTGATCGACCATAATATTGTCGGCACCACCCACCAGCACATCTACAACTTCCGTCTGGATATGGACGTGGACGGCATCAACAACAAGCTGGTGGCCATGGATCCGGACGTCAAACCGAACACCGCTGGCGGACCGCGCACCAGCACCATGCAGGTGAATCAGTATGATATTGATACTGAACAGCAGGCGGCGCAGAAGTTTGATCCGGGCACCATCCGCCTGCTGAGCAACACCAGCAAAGAGAACCGCATGGGCAACCCGGTCTCGTATCAGATCATCCCTTACGCGGGGGGCACACACCCGGTGGCGACGGGCGCGAAGTTTGCCCCGGACGAGTGGATTTATCACCGCCTGAGCTTTATGGATAAACAGCTGTGGGTGACGCGTTACCATCCCGACGAGATGTACCCGGAGGGAAAATACCCGAACCGTTCCACGCACGATACGGGCCTCGGCCAGTACAGCAAAGATAACGAGTCGCTGAACGACCAGGATAACGTCATCTGGATGACCACCGGCACCACCCATGTCGCCCGCGCCGAGGAGTGGCCGATAATGCCGACGGAATGGGTGCACACGTTACTCAAGCCGTGGAACTTCTTTGACGAGACGCCAACGCTCGGCAAGAAAAAAGAGCAGAAATAACACGTTGACCGGGCGCGATGCCCGGTTTTTCATTCGCTTTCTTGCTGAATACCACTCCCCGATTATAGTTAATGTTACTTCGCTTAATGCTTTTGCAACATCTGAAACATTTTGTAGATATCGAAGTGTCCATGAACAACGCTATACATAACCGAGAGGTTTTAGGATGAAAGTCAATGAGATAGCAAGAAGCCTTGCGCTGGCCGGTTTTTTCATTTCCGCCAGTTCAGCCTGGGCCGCAGAAGCCCCTAAGGATGCAACCGCAGCAACTCAGCAGGCCAACAACGCACTCTTCAACCAGCTTCCTTTCTCTGATAACACCGATTTTACCAATGCCCACAAAGGGTTTATCGCCCCGCTACCTCAGGAAATTATCAAAGGGGAGCAAGGCAACACCGTCTGGGATCCACAGCAGTACGCCTTTATCAAGGAAGGCGATAAAGCGCCCGATTCGGTTAACCCGAGCTTATGGCGTCAGTCCCAGCTGATTAACATCAGCGGCCTGTTTGAAGTCACCGAGGGCGTGTACCAGATCCGTAACCTCGACCTGTCAAACATGACCATTATTGAAGGCAAAGAAGGTATTACCGTGGTCGACCCGCTGGTGTCGGCGGAGACGGCCAAAGTCGGGATGGATCTTTACTATAAAAATCGCGGCAAGAAACCTGTCGTCGCTGTTATTTACACCCACAGCCACGTTGACCACTATGGCGGCGTGCGCGGCGTGGTGGACGAAGCCGACGTGAAGTCCGGCAAGGTTAAAGTCTACGCGCCAGCCGGATTTATGGAGGCCGCCGTCGCGGAAAATATCATGGCGGGTAACGTCATGAGCCGCCGCGCCAGCTATATGTACGGCAACCTGCTGAAGCCGGATGCGAAAGGCCAGGTGGGTGCGGGTCTCGGCACCACCACCTCCGCCGGGACGGTGACCCTGATTGCCCCGACCAATATCATCGAGAAAGATGGTCAGAAAGAGGTGATCGATGGCCTGACCTATGATTTTATGCTCGCGCCGGGCTCCGAAGCGCCTTCTGAGATGCTCTGGTATATCGAAGAGAAAAAGCTGATCGAATCTGCGGAAGATGTTACCCATACCCTGCACAACACCTACTCCCTGCGCGGTGCGAAAATTCGTGAACCGCTGCCATGGTCGAAATACATCAACCAGGCAATTGTACGCTGGGGTGATAAGGCCGAAGTTATCATGGCGCAGCACCACTGGCCGACCTGGGGCAACGAGAATGTGGTTAACCTGCTGAAAAGCCAGCGCGACCTCTACCGCTACATCAACGACCAGACCCTGCGCATGGCGAATGAAGGGCTGACGCGTGACGAGATCGCCGCCAACTTCAAGCTGCCGAACTCCCTGGCCAATACCTGGGCCAACCGAGGCTATTACGGTTCAGTCAGTCATGACGTCAAAGCCACCTACGTGCTCTATTTAGGCTGGTTTGACGGCAACCCCGCGACCCTGGATGAACTGCCGCCTGAAGAAGCCGCGAAGAAATTTGTGGAGTATATGGGAGGCGCGGATGCCATCCTGAGTAAAGCTAAAACCGATTTTGACCAGGGCAACTATCGCTGGGTGGCTCAGGTGGTCAGCAAAGTGGTATTCGCCGATCCAAACAACCAGGCCGCACGTAACCTTGAAGCGGATGCCCTGGAGCAGTTGGGTTATCAGGCTGAATCCGGCCCATGGCGTAACTTCTACCTGACCGGCGCGCAGGAGTTGCGTAACGGCGTGGTGAAAGGTCCGACCCCGAATACCGCCAGCCCGGATACCGTGCGCGCAATGACGCCAGAAATGTTCTTTGACTATCTGGCGGTGCATATCAACGGTGAAAAAGCAGCGGATGCAAAATCGGTGTTTAACATCGACCTCGGCAGCGACGGCGGCAAATACAAGCTGGAGCTGGAAAATGGCGTGCTGAACCACACGGCGAACGCCGAAGCGAAGGATGCTGACGCGACCGTGACCCTCAACCGCGATACGCTGAATAAAATCATCCTGAAAGAAGTGACGCTTAAACAGGCTCAGGATAATGGCGATATCAAAGTGACGGGCGATGCCGCAAAACTCGATGCCATGCTCGGTTACATGGATAAATTTGAATTCTGGTTTAACATTGTGACCCCGTAAAGGCATGCACTCGCGGGCGGTCTTTCCGCCCGCCACAGGGACATTCTCTCTCATGGAAAAAAGACACAACGCCACTCCGGAGCCCGCGACCTGGCCGACCCGTAACGCCATGGTTGTTCACGGGCTGGCCATGAACCTGCCGTGGCTCGCCTTCGTCAACGCGAGCTTTGCGCTAATGATCCTGCTGCGCAATTCCCTGTTCGGCCAAATTGATACCCTCTTACACGTCAGCCCACCTCTCACACAGATGATTGACGCTTCCATGCTGGGGGTAGTCATCCTTTCCGTGGCGTTGGTAATAATGGCCTGGCGCCACATCCGCGGCGTCAGCGCCGTGCTGTTAATGTGTAGCCTGCTATGGTCGATAAGTTGTTACTGGTTTATCAACGTGATACAGCTTCCTCATCCCTGGCCGATATTTGTTACCCTGCTGATGGCCGGTATGACCGCGCTCTATTTTCATCCGGTGGGACTGGTGTGCTTTATCGCGCCGCTGTGGATCACCATGCCCGTTGCCAGCATGCTGCTGAATCAGGAGATGAACCTTCGCTTTGCCGGGCTGTGGGTGGTGTTCACGTTCATTCTCGTTTGCGGACGCTACATCCTCTTAAGCTGGTTTGAAGAGGCCTGGCGTCGCAACCAGCAGAATCAGCGTTTAATTTCGCGGCTGGATGCGCTGGCCCATCAGGATCCGCTGACGAAAACGGCCAACCGCAGGGCGATGGAGCTGGTGCTGGAAAACGCGGTGGAGCAAGGCAAACGCTTCACGGTCCTGATGCTGGATGTGGACTACTTCAAACTGTATAACGACACCTATGGTCACCAGGCGGGAGACGCGTGTCTCGCGCGGGTCGCGGAGGTGCTGAACACCTCGGTGCGCACGCCAGAGGATGTGGTTTCGCGCTACGGTGGTGAGGAGTTCGTCGTGATCCTCTTTGACTGTGAAGAAAGCGTTGCGGAGAAAGTCGCCGCGCGGATCCAGGCTGGCCTTCGCACCGCAGCCATTGCGCACAGCGCGTCGAAGGTGAGTGAATGTGTGACGGTGAGTATGGGCATTGCCGGCTATACCCCAGGACTGGCCGGCCCGGAAATCATCGCCCGCGCCGATGCGGCGTTGTATCGGGCGAAGGAGTCCGGGCGGGATAGGTGGTCGCGTTAAATAATGCCGGGTGGCGGCTATGCCTTACCCGGCGTTTTATTAATACCGCACACACACCGACTTGGTTTCACACCAGCCATCCAGCCAGTCGGGGCCGAAATCGCGCCCGGTGCCAGACTGCTTCATGCCGCCGAACGGCAGGTTGGCATCTATCAGCGTGTGGCTGTTCACCCACACGGTTCCGGCCTGTAGCCTGTCGGTGTACTCCAGCGCTTTACTGATGTTCTGCGTCCAGACGCTGGCCGTTAAGCCGTATTCAGTGTCGTTCGCCAGCTGAAGCGCCTCTTCCCCGTCAGCTACACGGACCAGATTCACCACCGGCCCGAAGACCTCTTCACGCGTCAGTCGCAGATGATTATCCGGGTTGACCACCAGCGTTGGCGAAACGTAATAGCCTTTGCCGTCTGGCCCCCGGTTCCCGGCGATCAGCTCCGCATTGTGCGCCTTCGCCTCATCCAGAAACGCCTGGACCTTATCGCAGTGGGCGCGCGACACCAGCGGGTTGATAAACGCATCCGGCGACATGCCCGGCCCGACGCTCAGGGATTTCACGGCCTGTTCAAAGCCGCTGACCAGCGTGTCGAACAGCGGAGCTTCAATATATATACGTGAACTGGCCGCGCAGACCTGCCCCTGATTCAGGAAGCTGCCGGTCATCAGCCCTTCAATCACCCACGCCGGATCGGCATCTTTCAGCACGATGGCCGGGTTTTTGCCGCCCAGTTCCAGCGTCACGCCCGTTAGCGTATCCGCCGCCGCGCGGGCAATCTGCTTGCCCGTCGCCGTCGAACCGGTAAAGCTCACTTTGGCAATGCGCGGGTGCGAGGTCAGTGCCGCGCCACAGACGGCGCCACTGCCGGTCACCACGTTGAATACGCCATCCGGGATCCCCGCCTCGCTCGCCAGTTCCGCCACCCGTAACAGGGTGAGCGGCGTGGTTTCCGAGGGTTTGATCACGATGGAGCAACCTGCCGCCAGCGCGGGCATCACTTTCCACATGCCAATCATCAGCGGGAAGTTCCATGGCACAATCCCCGCCACGACCCCAACCGGCTCTTTACGCGTCCACGCCTGATAACGCGCGCCCTGCGGCAGTGGAATCGAGAGATCGAGGGTTTTACCGGCAATTTTGGTGGTCAGCCCTGCCGTGTAGCGCATCCAGTTCAGGGTGCAGCCCACCTCGAAGGCGCGGGAAATGTTAATCGATTTCCCCTGCTCCAGGGTTTCGAGCTGTGCCAGTTCTTCGCCATGCTGTTCCACCAGATCCGCAAACCGCAGCAGGATGCGTTCCCGCTCTGCCGGAAGCCGCCCGGCCCAGCTTCGGGCGACAAAGGCGCGCCAGCCAGACATCACCGCACGATCGACATCATCAACGCTGGCATCGGCGGTGGAGGCAATGACCTCTCCGGTCGCCGGGTTGTAGACGTTCAGACGCTTTTCGCTATCGGATGCCGCCTGACGCCCTTCGATCCACAGGCCGTGCTGGCGATCTAAAAACTGCTGCACGCCAGGCAGGACGGCGACGTGTGATTCGGACATAGGATACTCCTTCGTTATGCTTCGCAGGGTGTGTATGCAGTCTAAGAGGGGATTCGCATTCCTGCTTTTGTCTGTGTGACATTCGCTTTGCCAGCTGTGACAGGCTCCGCAAATCGTGATAATTCCCGCTTATATCGCTGTAACCGTTGAG
Source organism: Enterobacter cloacae complex sp. I1M (assembly GCF_014982425.1). Classification (NCBI taxonomy): domain Bacteria; kingdom Pseudomonadati; phylum Pseudomonadota; class Gammaproteobacteria; order Enterobacterales; family Enterobacteriaceae; genus Enterobacter; species Enterobacter cloacae complex sp. I1M. Next base: position 125,375 of record NZ_JADCLG010000010.1, read on the forward strand.
TGTTCTTTCCTATAGTCAGCCTCGTAGCCCTGACAATATGCAACATAAATGCAACAATGCGAAAACAGTGACGGTGCAGCGAGAAAATCAATGGCATGTGCAAGCGAACAGGACAATTTTCAGCAGTGGCTGGCGCAAATTAACCAGGTTTGTGGGCGCTTTGCGGCACGTCCGTTAGAGGGGGCGTTTCTCGGCGAACTGGAAACCAGCTACACCCAAAGTCTGAAGCTGAGCACGGTGACCGCCGCAGGCGTTAACCTGTTTCGCACCCGTCAGGAGATCAAAAACGGCAACGATGCCTGGTTCTACACCGTGTTTCAGCTGGAAGGCAGCGCCGGAATCGAACAGGACGACCAGCGCGCGCTGCTGAAAGCCGGGGATATCACGCTGATTGATGCCTCCCGCCCGTGCTCCATTTACTGGCAGGAGCGTTCCCGCCAGATTTCTCTGTTGCTCCCGCGACAAATCATTGAGCAACACGCGCGTTTTCAGGAAGTGAGGTGCGCGTTGCCCCTCTCCCGCAGTCTGCCTACCGTACAGCTGAGCTACCGACTGTTACAGGAGAGCATGGGCAATGCCGATCTCAGCGCCAGTGAAAGCGAAGCGGCGCTGGAGGCGATGGTGTGTCTGCTGCGTCCGGCCTTCCAGCAGCATGACGAGGTGCTGCCGCGCAAGGAGCGTCAGTTCCGCCACGTTCTGTCCCTGATTGACGATCATATTCAGTCGGAGGCGTTAAGACCGGAGTGGATAGCCTCAGAGAGCGGCATGTCCGTGCGTAGCTTGTACCGCATGTTTGCCGGGAAAGGGCTGGTGGTGGCGCAGTATATTAAGAACCGTCGCCTCGATTTATGCGCTCAGGCGCTGCGTTCCATCGGCGATGACGAAAAGCTGGCGGGCATTGGCTACAGCTGGGGCTTTACCGACCATAGCCATTTTTCCACCGCCTTTAAGCAGCGTTTCGGGGTTTCGCCGGGCGAATACCGTAAGCGTTACCGCTAGTTACTTTTTCAGCCATTTGCCGTTAATCCCCTTCACGTACTCACCCGGCTGCGCGCGGGCCACCAGCTTTTGCCCCGCCATTTTCGCCACCTCGTCGACGGGCAAATTATTGCTGTCAGCAAGCTGCTGGTAACTTTCCGTGCGTGCGGCGTTGATACGGTTCACCAGCGCCAGGGTTTCAGCGTCGTGCTGAACGGGCGCAAGATAGCCGCTCAGGGTTTCCCCTACGCGCCCCTGGGTGCGCGCATCGTTGAGCGTAAGCGTGGCGGCGTGAACGTTCATCCCCAGCGCCAGTAACATCAGAGCTAATCGTTTCATGGCATCCTCAGAACAGATCGCTGCGGGATTTCAGCAGGGCTTCGACGTCTTTATCCACCTTGATATGGATTTCATGCTCGATTTTCACGTTCATGTTGATGGTGATCGGCTCTTTGGGCGCCGCCACTTCAATGCGCGGCGTGCAGCCTGACAGCAGCGCGACGACGGCCACGGTGAGTACACCAGCCCTCTTTTTCATTGTTGTTCCTCACTTTCCTTGCCTGTCGAACCGCGGAGAAGGGGTATCGCCGCATGTTGCTCAAACCATGTTTGCAGATTGTCCCCAAAGCGCAGGCTGCGCCAGAGGGTAAAAATGTTCTCTTCATGGGTGTAATTCAGGTTAACGAAACTGCTTTTGCCCTCGACGCGGCTGGTGCCTTTAATGGCCGCCTGCATGGTTAACACACCCAGATTATCCACATTGAGTTTTGTCCACGACTGCGAAATTTCCATATAGCGGAGCCAGTTGATCGCCGCCCCGGCAACCACGTTGTCTTTCACAATGGCATCCGCCGTGTCCTGGTCGATGCGCAGCGTCATCGGCCCCGGGTTGGTCAGCCAGCCATCTTTAATGATCCATTTCTCATTGTCCAGCCAGAACGGCAGCGCGCCGCTCACCGGGCCGGACATGGCAAACTGCTTCGGATTTACCGCGCTTATCAGTTCGCTGGAGGAAATATTATCCACGCGCAGTAAAGCCGGATCGTGCTGCGGCATTCTCAACTGCTGCATGGTGATTTTCCCGCCGAGCGCTTCCACCTTCACGTTGGTGAGCAGGAGCGGGTTCGCTTCGGTCCAGGGATAATCGCCCTGAAGATCCGCGGTGAGATTTCGGGCTGTGACCAGGTTTTTCACCTCGTCGATTCGTAACGTTACCGGTCCGCGCGTGCCCAGTGACCAGGTGCCCTGGCTTAAGCGGAACGGCAGAACAAAATCAACGCCGTTGATTTCGTTATCCGGCATCCACGCGCTGCCCGCTTTCAGCACGCCGTGCCCCCCGGCCTCAAACCCCTGGTCGGGGGCCGCCGAGAAAGCCACCTGCGCGTACATTTCGCCGCCGCGCAGGGTCATTTTCCAGTCTGGCGGGATCAGCGGCTGGAACACCGTAAGAGACTGTTTTGGCCACCAGGCCTGACCGCGGAGGCGTTCGCCGTCCCAGCGTCCATTCACCTGGACCGGGCCGATGTCATCCGCATGAAGGTTCCCTTTAAACTGGAACACCGTCGGGTCTGTCCCGTCAACGCTGAAGGTCAAAACGGACGGCGGCAGCACGCTTCCGCCTGAAAAGCTTGTTTGCCCGGCATTGAGCGCGAGCGCGCCGCTAAAGGTGGGGTTATCCGGGTCCCGCGACCAGCGCACCGGGTGATCCAGCACCAGGCGCGGTTTGCTGACCAGCATCGTGCCGTACTGCAATTTGTCGAACCCCGTGGAAAGATCGGTCAGTTCGATAACGTTGTCGCGCCACTCCCCGGTTCCCCGGACATCCCAGCGCGCGTTCATCGGCGTGAAGTTCCCTTTACCCCAGTAGCGCCACTGCCACAAACCGTTGTCCGGTAAAAAGTCGTTAGCCTGGCCGTCCAGATGCAGCTCAAAATTGCCCATCTCGTTTTCATGCGCCCGCAGAATGGCTTGCAGGCGGCCGTCCACGCCCTTTTGCGTGAGCTTCACGCCCGCCAGCGGCCAGCGGATCTCATCGATATCCAGCGAGTCAATGATGCGTCCGCGCGAGCGCAATAGTGCGCCGGGTTCAAACGTAAGCTGCGGATCGTAAAGGCTGCCGGTCAGCTTCGCCGGGAGTCTGGCATACAGGATCAGATCGTTTTGCTTGGCTTCCCCGCTCAGGTGCAGCGGCATAGCGCTGTTTTCCATACTGAGCGAGCCGGGACCGATATTCAGCACCGCGTTGCCCTTACCCGCATCTCCCTGGGTCAGCACGTTGAGCCGCCCCGTGAAGGTGGCTTTTTCCAGCCCCTGCTGCCAGTTATCCACCTTCAGGCCGATGCGACCGCTCATCGGCATACCGGAGGCTGACCAGTTCCAGCGCCCGTCGCTGATGGTCAACTGCTGAGCGGTGATCTGCCACGGTAAATCGAGCAGCGGATCGGGGTTGTCCCGCGCCATAACCACCAGCTGGCCCTGATTATCCTCCCAGTCCAGATCGGCATCGACCAACGAGGATAACTGTGGCACGTTAAAGGTCGCGACCGTATGCCCTTTCACCGGTACGCCGTCCGGCATCAGCGGCAGGGTAAATTCACCGACCAGCTTCACGGGCTGCGACTGGTCCGGCAGCTGCACATCGAACTGGCTGAAGGAGAGCGTCTGGCCGCGCAACTGCCCCTTAATGCTCACCTGCTCGCCTTTATAGGTGATGTCCTGGCGGGCTGGCGTGAGTGAGGCATGCAGCTCACCCTCCCACTGCTGCCAGGGAGAAAGGGTAAAACGGTGGATGGTCAGCCAGGTGTTGGGCAGGATGGCCTGCCACTGCGCCAGCGTTTTCGGCGCCACCGTAGACGGCGCCGATTGCGGTAATTTGCTCAGGCAGACAGAGTTAAGTTCAAGTGCGCCAATATCCAGATCCCAGCGGCTGGGGTGTGACAGGGTCACGTTTTCCACGCGGGCAATTTCGCACTCTTCTACCAGATAACGGAGATCGGGGATGATCAGGGCGTGGCGCGTGAGCCGTGGGCTTTTTTCAAACGCGATGCGTGTTCCAACGGGAAGCCAGATCCCGGCGAGCGTGGGCACCCACTGGGCGAGCGTCATCAGCAGCGTCAGCGGCACAAGAAATAGCAGCAGTAATAGCGCGATTGCGGCTTTGTATTTACCCTTCATGGGCAGTTAATATCCTGATTTTGCGAAATAAATAAGCCGTTCTTGCCGCTCATTGTCGCATGTTTAGCCAGTCAGTTGAAGGTAATGCCATTTTTAAGAGTAGATGCTCTACAATAATTCATAGAACTTATTGATTTCAATGAATTTTGAAAAATTGTAAGATAATTTTAAACATGCTAACGTGGTTCCAAAATCACTGGAGAAAGTCTTATGAAACTCGCGGTATATAGCACAAAGCAGTACGACAAAAAGTATCTGCAACATGTTAACGAGACGTACGGTTTCGATCTTGAATTTTTCGACTTTCTGCTGACTGAAAAGACGGCTAAAACCGCCCACGGCTGCGAAGGCGTGTGTATCTTCGTTAACGATGACGGTAGCCGACCGGTACTGGAAGAGTTGAAAAAACAGGGCGTGAAATACATTGCCCTGCGCTGCGCGGGCTTTAACAACGTCGATCTCGATGCCGCCAAAGAGCTGGGTCTGAAGGTTGTTCGCGTTCCGGCCTATTCTCCGGAAGCCGTGGCAGAACATGCCGTCGGGATGATGATGTCGCTCAACCGTCGTATTCACCGTGCCTATCAGCGTACCCGTGATGCCAATTTCTCTCTGGAAGGGCTGACTGGCTTTACCATGTACGGTAAAACCGCAGGCGTGATCGGTACCGGCAAAATTGGTGTGGCCGCCCTACGCATCCTGAAAGGATTTGGCATGCGCCTGCTGGCGTTTGATCCGTATCCAAGCGCCGCTGCGCTGGAGCTGGGCGTGGAGTATGTCGATCTGAAAACGCTCTTCTCGCAGTCTGATGTTATCTCCCTGCACTGTCCGTTGACCCCGGAAAACTATCACCTGCTTAACCAGTCGGCGTTCGACCAGATGAAAGACGGCGTGATGATCATTAATACCAGCCGCGGCGGACTGATCGACTCTCAGGCCGCTATCGAAGCGTTGAAAACGCAAAAAATCGGCGCGTTGGGTATGGACGTGTATGAGAACGAACGCGATCTGTTCTTTGAGGATAAATCTAACGACGTGATTCAGGACGACGTGTTCCGTCGCCTGTCGGCCTGCCACAACGTGTTGTTCACCGGCCACCAGGCGTTTCTGACCGCCGAAGCGCTGATCAGTATTTCGGAAACCACGCTGGGGAATTTACAGCAGCTTGAAAAGGGCGAAGCGTGCCCTAACGCGATCGTTTAAGACCGTCAGGCCGGGTGGCGGTAACCTCTGCCCGGCCAATAATAAGCCCATCAGAAAAATAAGCACAGGTTAACTATTACGATGGGTAACGTTCATCGTAAATATAACAATCAAGGATATGACTGTTCCGGTGTGACCATATCAGAATGAGGCTCTGCTGAAGGCTGCGTGATTTGCTGCACTATCGTAACCAGTTGTTCAAAAACAGCTCTCATTTGCGTCGGGTAGGTTAAAGACAACCAGGTTGCCAGCACTGCTCCAGCCAAAAAGCCCAACTTCATACACCATCCCTAATAAATTCAGCGAGATACAAGCTTTAACGTATGTGTGGTGCCGGGTGCCTCCCGGTGAGTCGTTGGTCAGCCACCTTGACCCGCTACTGATTGCCTAAGCTACACGTGCTGTTTAGCCCCTCCGCACAGGGGGATTCACCACGCGAGAAAAATAACACAGTGCCCCGGCTGGTTTAGGGGATATTTCGTTTAAAAATAAATAATGACCATACAAAATTAATCTATAACTGTTTTCAGGAACCCTTCTACACTTTAAGCGGATATATCAGTAATAAGATTAATATAAGTCAGTTTTATTACGTCCCTAAATGCTGGGCTATTTACTTAGCCTTCACACATGTTGCCATTAGCAGAGGAGTCTGAAATATGGCATTCGTAACAACGAAAGATGGTGTCAGTATTTATTACAAAGACTGGGGTCCGAAGGATGCGCAGCCGATCGTTTTCCATCACGGCTGGCCGCTGAGCGCCGATGACTGGGATAACCAGATGCTCTTTTTCCTTGCAGAAGGTTTCCGCGTCATCGCCCTCGACCGTCGTGGTCATGGTCGTTCCGATCAGGTAAGTGAAGGTCATGATATGGATCATTATGCCTCCGACGCATCAGCCGTGGTCGAAAGCCTTGATTTGCGTAATGCCGTGCACGTCGGCCACTCCACCGGCGGAGGCCAGGTCGCCAGATACGTTGCGAAGTACGGCCAGCCTCAGGGGCGGGTGGCCAAAGCGGTACTGGTCAGCGCCGTTCCTCCGCTGATGGTAAAATCAGACACGAACCCCGGCGGTACGCCCATTGAGGTGTTCGACGGCTTCCGCCAGGCGCTGGCCGCTAACCGCGCCCAGTTTTACCTCGACGTCGCCAGCGGTCCTTTCTATGGATTTAACCGAGACGGAGCAGAGGTTTCGCAGGGAACAATCCAGAACTGGTGGCGTCAGGGTATGATCGGTAGCGCCAAAGCCCACTATGATGGCATTAAGGCATTTTCAGAAACCGACCAGACGGACGATCTCAAAGCCATCACGGTTCCCGTCCTGGTGTTGCAGGGTGATGACGATCAGGTCGTCCCGTATAAAAATGCCTCCCTTCTTCAGGATAAGCTGCTCGCAAACAGCGAGCTAAAAATCTATCCAGGCTTCCCGCATGGGATGCATACCACGCATGCAGATACCATAAATGCCGATATCCTGACGTTTATTCGCTCATAAAGACGTTGATTATCCATAAAACAACCGGGCACCACGCCCGGTTCTCTTTTGCGGCAACAATTGAGCGACCATTTCAGGAAGAAACGCTTACAGGAGTTTGATTTTTACTTCATACCCCTCCAGGCCTGTCATGGCCTCACGAGCGATAAACTCAATTTCAGATACTTCCTGCCCTGTTTTTTTTCGTAATTCTGCAATTTTTTTGGCTATAAGCGCTGAAATTTCTTCCTCTGCCTTTTGCGTCATTGCGTCAACTTTCATATTTACCTCTTGCGGCCGTTTACTGTTTCCAGTATCTAACTGGTTTTAACCATAACCCTATGTAAAGCGTAGACTATCTGCGTTACGTATGCTGCCTTCACCTTGAGATGAGGGGCAGATGAGGCCATTGCATTTAAATATGCATTTAGATTGCATTATTTGAATAAGCTGTTATTGTGCCAACGCCTTAGAGCACATAAACATAAGAAAAGATTTGACTCAAACTCGCCCCGCACCAGGGGCATTTTTTTTGCTCCCTATAAGCAAAAAACCCGCCATGAGCGGGTTTCTGCGTTATTCGGAAAGATTATTTGAAGACTTCTGCTACGGCCTGGAAGTTAGGGCCATGCTCTCGAGCAGCGATGATGACATAGTATTTCCCGCCCTTCTCATCTGCCAGTTTCGAGAGTTTTTGATGAAGATCTGAAGGTGAAGAAATTTGTCCACCTGAAGCCCCTACAGATACATTGCCCAGGTATTCAAGTTTGAAGTGGTGCGCTTCATCTTTGGAAATCATATCTGCCGCAGATGCGCCAAAGCTTGCAACTGTTAAAGCCAATACACTCCCTAATAGTGCTTTTTTCATATCATTCCTCCTGTTAATAAATCTATCTATTTAACATTAGCATCAAATATGGGAATGATCCGTGCCAATGTCGTAGAGAGACTGAGCGATAAGCGTCGCCTGTTGAGCATTATTACCTGCCCTCTCTGACGCAACCTGCGATTACAGCAGGTTCATCTACTATACTGACCTGTGCAGTTAGCATTTATCTGCCCGGTTGCGCGTAAGGTAACCGAAACTTACCTGTACCATGACCATCAGGAGAACAATATGCACACGAGTAAAACCCTGAAAAGGCTGCTAGCCGTATCAGCAGTTGCAGCAATGTTCAGCACCGTTGGCGTACAAGCCCAGACGACAAGCGCCGCGCAAACTAACGCTGCGGGCCAGGCTCAACCGGACGCCAGACTCAGCTCCGGCGACGAGAAAGCGTTAAAGGACATGGCGCAGGCCAATATCAACGAAGTCGCCGCCGCCAGGCTCGCCCTGGACAAGGCCCAGACCAGTGAAGTGAAAACATTCGCCCAGAAAATGGTCGACGACCACGGCGCCGCCCTGACCAAAGTGCAGGCCGTTGCCCAGAAAAAGGGCGTAGAGCTGCCGACCGAGCCAGACGCCGCCCATAAAGCCCTGAACTCAAGGCTTGAAAACCAGCGCGGTGACGCTTTTGACAAAATGTATATGGAATATGCTGGCGTGAAGGACCACGAGAAGGTGCTGTCGAAGCTTAAGAGCGACGCCAGTAAAATCGACGATCCGGATGTGAAGGCTCTGGCCAACGAGCACACGCCAGTCGTTGAGCAGCATCTGAAGTCCGCCGAGCAGATGTCAACGCGTGCTGGCGCATCAGCCGATAAATAAGTGCGTCGGTGAAACGACTACTGCAAAATAAAGTGGGGCCCGCAGGCCCCACGCTTATTTCACCTTCCTGATGAATTATTCCGGCAACGCGTAGACAACCACCTGATCGCCTACCTGATCCTTCAGGATCGTGTTCCCGCCAGCCACGAAGGCCACATACTGCCGCCCCTTATATTCATACACGGACGGGTTCGCTACCGCTGGAGCTTCTGCCTGATCGGACCACAGCTCCTCACCGCTCTCTACCGAGTAGGCACGCACTTTGGCATCCATTGAAGCACCGATGAAGATCACGCCACCCGCCGTCACGGCCGGGCCACCAATGGTAGGCGAACCCCAGCTTTCCGGCATGAAGAAGCCATACTGCTGTGAGGCGCCAACCGGACGACGCCATTTCACATCGCCCGTGTGCATGTCTATCGCCACGATTTCACCAAACGGCGGTTGCCAGCACGGCATGCCCAGCCAGTTGCTCGCCACCAGCAGACGCATACCGTACGGGGCGCCTTCCTGTGGGGCAAAGCCGCTTTCGTTGCCGGAGTCTTTGTCCGCGTTATCGTAATCCTCACGGCTGTAGAGCTTCACGTACTGAACGATATGCGAGGTGTTGACGATGGCGATCTGTTTTTGCGGATCGAACGCCACCCCGCCCCACTGCACGCCGCCGGCGCTATCGGGATAGGTGAGCGTGCCTTCGCCTTTGGTGGTAGGCGGAGTATACATTCCCTCATAGGTCAGGTTATCCCACAGGCGAGAGCACTGGCCGCCACCGACGATATCCGCCAGCTTCCAGATTTCCGGCTTTTTCGACTGGTCGAGCAGCGGCGCAGGTTTGGTCGGGAACGGCTGTGTAGGCGAGAGAACTTCGCCCTGGACCGAACCATCACCCTGCGGAACCGGACGCTCTTCGATTGGCCATACGTCCTCCCCGGTCAGGCGGTTAACCACAAACAGGAAGCCCTGCTTGGTGGCCTGAACCAGCGCCGGGATCTGCTTGCCGTCTACGGTGATATCCATCAGCGTCGGGGCAGAGTTGATGTCGTAATCCCAGACGTCGTGGTGTACCCACTGACGGGACCAGACCACTTTACCGGTGTTGATGTCCAGCGCGGTGGTGGAGGTGCCAAGCGGAATTGCGTCGACGCGGTTGCCGCCCCAATAGTTGGGAGACGGCGATGAGACCGGGAGATAGACCAGCCCATTGGCCTCATCGGCGGACATGTGCGTCCAGACGTTGGCGGTACCGGTACGCTTGCGGATCTCTGCCGGTATCGCCTCAAAGGTCCATTCAAGCTTGCCGGTCTGGGCGTTGACAGAAAATACGGTACCCGGAGGCGCTTCGGCATAGGCCCAGTCTTTCCCGGCCCAACCCACCAGCAGATGGTTGCCGACGACGGTTGGCGGTTGCAGGACAGAGAGCGGATACTTGGCGTTAACGGTGTTCCACTGGTTCAGATCCAGCACCCCGTTGTCCGCAAAGCCGCTGCACGGTTTGCCTGAATCGGCGTCCAGCGCAAAGAGCTTGCCGTCAACGGTGCCCATATAGACCATCTTCTGGCACGCCTCTCCCTTCACCGGATTTTTGGTCTGCCAGTAGGAAACGCCGCGGTTTTTCAGCACCGGCTGGGTCAGTGCCTTGCGCGACGATTTGGTGTCATAGTGCCACTTCTCTTTACCCGTGCCCGGATCCAGCGCAATCAGGCGATCGAAAGGGGTGCCGATGTAGAGCGTGTCGTTAGCGAAAATGGGCGTTGCGGACCACACGGTCGCTGGCGTATCACCTTTACCATCCGAGACGTCGCCGGTATGGAACTCCCAGACTTTCGTTAATTTACTGACGTTATCCGCCGTGATCTGGGTAAGCGGGCTGTATTTCTGCGCGTTAAGCTGGCCGTGGAAGCTGTCCCAGGTTGGCGTGCCGGGCACCAGCGGCGTCGCTGGCTGGCTGGCCGAGGCGACTTTCTTTCCGTCACCGCTACCGGTTGAGGCATCGTCTGTGGTTTTTGTGGTTCCAGGCGCCTGCTGATCGGCCGCATCAATATTCAGTGATTCCTGGGTCCCCTGAGAGGCCTCAGCGGCTTTATCCTGCGCCTGCAGCGCGAACGGGGTGACCAGCAGCGCCAGCGCCGTCATGCTGACTTTTATGAAGGGATAATGCTTATCGTTATGCACGGGCGGCTCCTCAGGTTCTGACGGAATGGTTGTAACGGGCGGAATGGCTGCTCAGCATAATCAGACCAATCAGGCCGACCACCATGGCTGCCGTTATGATGTACTGGTGCAGCAGCGCGGCGGCAAAACCAATACCCGCCAACACCACCAGGGTGACAATAATCAGGAAAACACGCGCCCCGCGCCCCGATGCCGCACGTAACACAAAGATCAGTATCGCCAGCACCGCGCTGGCAATGGCCACGCCCAGTGCGCCAATGGTGCCTGTGACGCCGGTAAGCGGCGTCCACCAGGCGTATAGCGCCACCGCGAAGCCTATAACCGCGGCCAACAGCAGCAAAATAGTGCCGACGCGCGAAGATTGAGAATGCAACATACCAGGAATCCCCCTCTAAAAAATGCAAAATGGACCAACATTAAGGCGTTTTCGTGGATATATGTCCCTGCTGTTCGCGCGTGCAATGGCTATTAAAACAACGCGACGTGAAAAACGGCGGCATATTTCCCTAAACGTAACTGAGTATAGAAGAGGATTTTTTAAAGGGGCGTTTATCCGGCGAGTACCCTTCCTCACGTTGAGCCCATAAGGCAGTGTGTTTCGCTAAAAACGCTCGGGCGAGGTTTATTGTCTGCTTTGAGCGAGGGACAAACGCTGAGGTGTAAAAAAAATCGCCAGATGGGGTAGTAAAGGCTAGATTTAATTCAGGCATAACTGGTATGACCACATAAATAAGGCTCTATGAATGCGTTCAGTCATAATACCCGTCAATGAAGGTGGATTTCTGGCAGCCACAATTTGGGAAAGAAGCGATGCCAAAGCGATAGTGCTCCTTCATCCGGCAACGGCGGTTGTACAGGGGTTTTATAAGGGATTCGCAGAATATCTTTTTAACAGAGGATTCAACGTCCTCACATACGATTATCGCGGCACCGGCCTCTCTAAATCCGGGCTGGTCCGTACTTACCGCGTTTCTATGTCTGACTGGATCGACCAGGACGTCGGATGTATAACCGCCTGGGCTAAAGCACATTTTCCAGGGCTTAGCCTGTTGGCGGTAGGACACAGTGTGGGCGGGCATGCCGTTCTGCTTTCAACAGCCACCCACGCCCTGCAAGCTGCGGTCATTGTAGCCTCACATGCCGGGGTGACGAGCACCATCAAACGCACTACAGAAAAGGTGCGTGTCTGGTGCGTATTACGTGTTCTGGCTCCGATTCTGTGCCGTATCTTCGGTTACATGCCTGCCAGGCGCCTGGGGCTGGGTGAAGATTTACCGGCACCAGTCATGCTTCAATGGGGGCGCTGGAGCGCAATGCCTGGATATTTCTACGATGATCCACACTGGAATGCACGCCAACGGGCAAGTGAGATCACCCTACCCGTGCTGGTAATGGGATTTGATGACGATCCCTGGGCTAACCGTGAAGCTATTGCGCGGCTGATGGAGCCGGTGCAACAAGCAAAAATAGAACGCTGCGAGATACGGCACGCAGAGTTTGGTCTTTCGTCCATTGGGCATATGGGATTTTTTCGTACGCGATGTGCGGAGAAATTATGGCCCGTCGTCGGTCAATGGCTGGAGAGTCAGTGCCCGGATTGAACGACGCGTGAACATGACCTTTCTGAGTATTCAACATATTAAAACCTGCCGGCATAAAAATTTGGAAATTTAACGGAAATGGTTAAGCTTCTTAGACACATGCTTAAGGGATAGTCAGGAAATGATTGTTAACTGTATGGTCTACCGTTCAGGCCACCCCGCCGAAACCGTAGATATTGAGGATATCAGTGAAGTCATCCAGGATACCGATGCGTTTATCTGGCTGGGGCTTTGGCAGCCTGAACCTGCGTTTATGTACAAAGTCCAGGAGGAGTTCGGTCTGCACGATCTGGCCGTTGAGGATGCGCTTAATGCACATCAGCGGCCTAAAATAGAGCGTTATGGCAGCTCGGCATTTATCGTTGTAAAAACCGTCAGTGGCCAGGACGACAATATTGAGTTTGGCGAAACGCATTTGTTTGTGGGCCAAAACTTCCTTATTACGGTGCGCCATGGTGCTTCAGTGAGCTATGCACCTATACGCGCCCGTGCTGCTGAGGCCCCGGACATGCTTTCGTACGGTCCGGCTTATCCTCTTTACTGTATTCTGGATTTTATTGTTGACAGTTATGCAGAGCTGACTGCGCGCCTCAACACCAAAATTGGTGATATAGAAGCGACACTTTTTCACAGTGAATTTGACCGTGAAGCTATTCAGGACGTGTATTCCCTCCGCCGTAATCTACTCGGGCTTCGCAACGCCGCTCAGCCAGTAGAAGAAATCTGTACAGAGCTTATCCGCATTCATGAAGAACTTATTCCAAAACCCCTCAGGGCGTATTTCAGAGATATTCAGGATCACGCAAGCCATGTAGTAACGGATGTAAATGACATGCGTGAGCTGCTAAGCAGCGCGATGCACGTTAACCTGGCACTGGTTTCAGTGCAGCAAAACGAAGTCGTGAAGAAACTGGCCGGTTGGGGGGCCATCCTCGTGATCCCGACGGTAGTCTTTAGCATGTATGGTATGAACTTCGAACATATGCCGGAACTGAAGACGCTCTTTGGCTATCCGGCTACGGTCGCTGTCACGCTGGGAGCCTGTGTATTACTGTGGCTTCGGCTCAAACGCTCTCGCTGGCTTTGATTGATAAGCGATCTGATAGTTTTTGGTGTCGTGAAGTACAGTAAAGCTTCACGCTTATGTCGATTATGCCACGACACCATACCCTATCCGTTATTTCCCCTGCATATGTCGGTACATTCCTGTTCACCGGGACCCGGTTGCTCAATCCGGGATCGCCCGCTCCACCGTTTATAAAATCCTGAAAAACGAGGCTATCACAGGGCAAGGTCACTCGTTATTCTAAATTATCAAACCACATCGATAATTATTATATTTGTTTATGATTCATTGAGCTCAGATGTGAATTTATATTGACGGACGTAAACATTATTTTTTCACACAAGGATGGTTAATATGAAAAGGGTTTTTATGACGGCTGCATTAACGGGTTTATTTGTCAGTAATAATCCGTATGCAGGAGAAAGCTATCTGGTCTATAACCCACATAATATTGCGGTATTTGAAGTGCGTTTCTTTAATGTTGGCGACGGCCCCTTTATGCCGGACTGGCCGAATGCGTCTGAGTCAACCTGGGATCTTGGCCAGCAACAAAAAGAAAAAATACTCGATGCTATGCGTTACTGGGCTGAGGTTATTACCCCCAGCCCGGGGCAACTGCCTGCCATTATCAATGTGGGGACGTTTAACGACGAGAATGCCGCAGGTTCCAGCGATTCAGTTACCGACGGCATTATAAGTCTGACGCAGTTGCAAGGCGCATTGAACGGCATTGATACCGGAGAGCTGACCTTTGGTTCCCACGCCCAGTTCATCATGGGCAAACTGGATTTTGATAACGTTCCCTATGTGCCCGCGCAATTGCCGCGCACTGGAAAGGCCGATCTGGTCAGCGTCGCTGTTCATGAGCTGGCACATGGACTGGGAATATCCAATATGGTTACCGATCTGCAAGGAAGTGACACATTCACGCCTGCTTTTGATACCGTGCCTTTTGGCTCCTGGACCAGCCATCTGCGCGATGACCGTGGCAATCCTGCCCGGCCAGGGCAAGTAATATTGTGTAATGGATGCAATAACAGATGGGATCCACAAGGCTTTGATGTACGGCTTGATAAAGGCTATTTCACCGGCAGGCATGTGGATGAAGTCCTTGCAGGCGCCATGCCTGGCGTGCCGGTGAAAATGTTAGCAGACGACGGCTCGGTCGATGATAACTACATGAGCCATATCGAGCTGAAAAACAGCATGATGAGCCATCAGAACTACCGCAATTACACCACGTTTATGGAAGCGGAACTGGCGTTGCTGCAGGATATGGGATATCAGATTGACCGGCGTAACTTTTTCGGTTTTTCGCTATATGGCAACGGGCAAACGCTCGTTAACCGCAATGGCTATTTTCAGCGTAATCAGCAGGCGGATGGCTATCTGGCTGGTCAATACAATACCGCTAATCTGGGAGTTGGCCTGCATGTGTATGGCAGTAATAACCATATCTTTCAACAAGCGGACCTGTTGACGTCAGGGGCTGGCGGCGCGGGCATCCGTATAGATGGGCAAAATAACACCCTGAGCATCGATCCCGGTGTACGGATATACGCCGATGGCGTTAATGGCCGTGGGGTGATGTTTGCCTACGGTAAACAGCACAGCCTTATTCAACGTGGCGACGTTCAGGCACTGGGAGCCAGTGGCGTCGGTATCAGTTTTGATTTTGGCAATAACCTCCTGGGTAACGAGGTGGACTATCGCGGATCCTGGCTTCATATCGTGGACGGCTATTACGATGCGTTATTACCCGAGTTGCAGGGAGCGCTGGTAGACAATGCCGACATCAGCGGACGGGTTGCCGGTAAAGGCGCGGCGATATATATATCACCGAACGCGCTGGTCGGTAATATAAATATATTAATGGGTGCCCGGCTGGAGGGTGATATTTATTCGGACTACGCCCAGCGGGATGACTATGGCCAACAGCGGTTAACGCTGCTTACCTTCGGTCGGAAGGCCAATGCGTACGGGCAAGCGACGGAAGCTGCCGATGCTGATTTCAGCTTTACGTACCGCGGAAACATTGAAGGTATCAATAATCTGGCACTGGACGCGCACGGAGGGAAAACCTCGCTTAACGGCGATTTTCAGATTTACAGCATGACTATCGCGCCAGGTGCCAGCCTGTCCGGCAACGCCAGCTATACGCTTAATGAGGAAGGCCGCTTTGTAAATAACGGGATCCTTGCGCCGGGTAATTCACTTGGGCAAATCAATATATCCGGTGCTTATCAACAGGGGAATACCGGGCAGTTGTTGTTGGAAGTCGACGGGCGCGGCAGGCATGATACTCTGCGAGTGGACGGTCACGCACAATTTGACGGTCAACTGACGTTTGCGCCGCAGCCGGACTGGTACGCAACAAACTGGCGTCTGAATACGCAAGATTTGCTAAAAACGGACGCTTCCGACGGCAATTTCAGTGCGGTGAACAGCGTGCTCCGTTCACCCACGCTAACGCTGCAAACAACGCCACAGGGAAAGAATGGCTGGCAGCTCTCAATGCTGCGCGCTTCAAACGCATACAGCCGGTATGCGCAGGACGCTAATGCGCGTCAGGTAGGGCAAGCGCTGGATAAAATTGTGGCGGAAGCTAAGTCGGATATACAACCGCTGTACCGTACTCTGGATTTCTCAGCCACTGATGGCGGGAGTATCAGCAATGCCTTGCCGCAACTTTCTGCGGGCGCCTACAGCGCCATGTTCGCAAGTTCCCTGCAGCGTGAACAGCAGATAGCGCGGATCGTTGGCGGGCCAAATCCTGTGGTTATGCCGAAGCAACTGACGGAAGGCGAATGGCGCAGCTTTGCCATACCCTTTGGCGGCGGCTTCTGGCAACAGCGTCAGGGTGACAGTGTAGGGTACGACGCCAGCAGTTATGGCATTGTATTCGGTGCTGAAAAACAAAACGATGAGAATCACAACTGGATGTATGGCTTTCATGGTGCGGTCAGCGGTCAGTCGGTGACGGTGAAATCACCAGAAACCGCAACCGGGAAAACCACTGCTTTCGATCTGGGTGTTCATGCTCGTTACGGCGCTGAAAGGTCCGAAGGAATGTATTTATTCGGCACTGGCCGATTGGGTATTGAAGACAGCTGGCTGGACAGAAACATTAATGTAGAAACTTACGGAGCAAGCCACCATGCCACCTGGACCGGATTGTCAGGTTCTGTTACGGCCGGCGGAGGCTATCGATGGGCGCTGAATAATAATGTGAACGCCGGACCGGTAACGTCATTGAATTACACCACATTACATCGTCCCGGCGTGAAGGAAAGCGGCAATGACGGCAGCCGACTGATGCTGGGTTCGCAGACCTTCGATTCTCTGAGATCAAGTATCGGGGTGAATGGTAACTGGAATGTACCCCTCGCTTCAGGGGCATCGTTCGCAGCTGAGCTGCAGCTCACCTGGGATCATGAACTGCTTGATGGCAACGTAGTGCAACAAGCCTCTTTCGCCAACTATCGAAGCACAGGGTTTAGTTCCAGGAATCAGGTGACTGGTCGTGACACTCTGGGTGTTAAGGCAGGTATGAGCTATAAAATCAACGCTGATGTCGAATTGGGCATCGGGGTTGAAAGCGAAATGTTTCGTTCTGGCTATGACTCGATTGCAGGTAATCTTTCAGCCACATGGCGTTTCTGATGCCTGAGGACGAGAAAATAATAGGACTGGCCCTATCCCCGGCGTTGCCGGGGTATTCCTGAAGGCTTTTGATATCAAAAATGGCTTGTGTCTCCCTGGCCATGCTCACCTGAACCTTTAACCCGCTTAAGCTGGATCTCTTCACCACGTTGCCAGGCATCCGCTCCCTTAGCAACTGGGTGCGCCACAATATCCTTACGTTCTTCTTTGATGGCTTGCGTGCTCACGTCAAAGCGTCGATCTCTGTCCGCCAGAAGTTTAGGGTCTAACTGCCCTTCCCCGGTAAAGCCCATCATCAGTGCCGGAATGCCGAGCGGCAGCTTTTTATCGCGGTCGGTGTGCCAGGTATGCCAGGTCTTGCCGTAGGTATTCACAATTTTGCTCATCAATGCTTTGTCAGCCACTGCAGGTAAACCTGGAGCAATCAGGCTGCCGGATTTCACTTCATATTGATGGCTGTGCCACAATTTTTTTTCTTCCGGCGGCAGTGTGTTAAACAAACGCTCACTAATGATGTACTCAACGCCCATTAAACGGGCATCTTTGGTGTTACCGTCGTAGATCACCGCCTGCATCACGTCTTCATTCAACACGGTTACATAATGATGGGCTTCCATCTGGCCATTTTTATCCCCGCTATAAAAATGGAAGCCGTCAAGGTAGGCACTCATTGCATCAATGGGCGGACGGGACTGGATAAGCTGAGCACCGGCTTCAAGCGTGCTCGTCCCGACGGAGGTTTTTACACCCGGAACAGGCGTATTTGAAGGGGTATTGTTCGCGCCACAACCCACTAACGTCAGGCTCGACAATAATAAAAGCGATAATGGTTTCATTGACCCTCCCTGTAAAAGTCACTTTACTGAAAGTAGTACATTCGCGCAGACACGCCAGGAGAGTTTTTATTAAACCATCCGGCAAACTGGCGTACGTTCCGTTTAAGAACACCATTTAAATACTGGCAGAAAGAGCATCAGAGATTTTTCAGCCGCGAAGGCCATTTTTCTGAAGATATGGAGTTGATCGCAGAAGAGTTTGAAGTGGTTGAGATCCTGTAGGACAAAGTAAAGGGGCTGGCGTTTGATCAATTGCCATTTATATCAATGTCCGCTTCTGGCACAAAACAGCCATTAACATTCATCGAATTCTCAGTAAATCTGAATACCGGGTCGTATACCGCGGCGAAAGCATTTCACGCTTCATCTGCCATTGCTGCTGTATGCCCTGCCCGGCAAAATAAAGCGTACCCTTTCCATCTTTCGAGTTCAGACGATCCAGCACTTCCATCAGCTTTTCACTTCCGGCACGCGGCGCGCTATTGTCAAACAAATTGAGCTGGGCAACGCCCTGGCTGAAGAAGTCCCCGAGCATAATGCCGGCTTTCTGGTAGCGGTGGCCCTCCTTCCAGATTTTGTCGAGGCACTTTACCGCGGCGTTGATAATGTCGCGGGAGTCCTGAGTGGGTGTGAGAAGCGTCATTGAGGCACTGTTGCCGTAATAGGGTTCGTTCAGAGCGAACGGAGAGGTCTTTACGAACGCCGAGATAAAGCGGCAATACTGGTGCTCGCCACGTAACTTCTCAGCGCCACGGGCCGCATAGCTGCATATAGCCTGGCGCACCTGCTCGTATTCTGTCACGCGCTCACCGAATGACCGACTACAGACGATCTCCTGCTTTGTCGGTGCAAACTCTTCCAGATCGAGGCACGGCTCGCCGCGCAGCTCCCGGACCGTTCGCTCCAGCACTACATTGAAGTGCTTGCGGATAATCCACGTGCTCTGCTCTGAGAGATCCAGCGCCGTTTTGATACCCATCGCATTGAGCTTCTTGCTGATGCGCCTGCCCACGCCCCATACGTCCTCTACAGGCACGATAGCCAACAACCGGCGCTGGCGGTCGATATTGGATAAATCAACCACCCCACCAGTCTGCTGCTGCCATTTCTTCGCCGCGTGATTTGCCAGCTTCGCCAGCGTCTTCGTCTGGGCTATGCCAACGCCGACCCTCAGGTGCGTACGCTTCAAAACCGTTTCGCGGATCTCCTTGCCAAAATCAGTCAGGTCCCGGCAATTACGAACCCCGGTGAGATCACAAAAGGCCTCATCAATGGAATATATTTCGACGCGAGGGCTTATTTCTTCCAGCGTGGTCATTACCCGGCTGGACATGTCAGCGTAAAGTTCGTAGTTACTGCTGAAGCAAACCACGCCGGCGCGCCGGAACAGGTCTTTCTGCTTAAAGTATGGCGCCCCCATGGTAACGCCAGCGGCTTTGGCCTCTGCGCTGCGCGCTATCACGCAACCGTCGTTATTTGAGAGGACAACCACCGGTCGGCCTCTCAAATCTGGCCTGAATACCGTCTCGCATGATGCATAGAATGAATTCACATCACAGAGCGCAAACATATCAGCTGGCCGATTTAACAATAAAAGTGACCACACCAAAAACGTCCAGCGTGTCTTCACTGCCAACGATAATCGGTGAATAAGCGCTGTTCATCGGATTGAGTTGAACATTAGGCCGCAGTTGCAGGCGCTTAACGGTGAATTCCCCTTCCACCGCGGCGATGACGATATCGCCGTGCTCAGCCGTTCGGGAACTATCGACCACCAGTAAATCGCCGTCGCTTATTCCCCCTTCAATCATTGAATCACCCGCGGCTTTAACGAAATACGTCGAGCTGGGGTGGGCAACCAGAAGTTCATTAAGATCAATGCGCTGCTCCACATAATCAGCAGCCGGGCTTGGGAATCCGCACTGAACTAAATCGCTGAAAAGTGGAAGCGCGATAATCTCACGCAGTTCTGTAGGTCTGATAAATTCCATTACGCATACCTCTAACACTGTTTTTATATACAGTAGTTTTGTTTTAAAGCACGCGCAAGGCAGCTGAACCGTAGCGACTGTTTAAACCTTCACCGTTTCGTTTGTAAGTTTCTCTCTGGCTTCAAATTATGGTTTTTGTAAATTTTACGATTAAACGCTTCGACTGCTCGTTTTAAAGGCTAAATGAATAGATTGTCATCAACATAAACAAGGTGAAGAGCGGCATGGCATTTCTTTAGCCGGAATGCCGTTTGACTGTACCCATATACAGTAGTATTTTTACGTGCAGACAGAATCGCACAATTAATATTCATAGGGAAAAAATAATGTTTGTTGAACTGGTTTATGACAAGCGAAACGTACAGGGGCTGGAGGGAGCCAGGGAGATAATTCTGGCTGAACTGACAAAACGTGTGCACCGGATTTTTCCTGATGCCAGCGTGACGGTTAAGCCAATGCAGGCGAATGGCCTGAATAGCGATGCCAGCAAAAGCGACCGGGAAAAGCTGAACCGTATGCTTGAGGAAATGTTTGAAGAGTCGGACATGTGGCTGACGCAAGAGTAACAAGGTTAACAAATACCAGCCCACCGGGGAAAAACCGGGCGCAATGCCCGGTTCTGTTTTCAGCCAGTAATGCCTTTAATCACTCACCCGCGGTTCTCCAGCATCGGTTCATTTCTCGGATCGTGCCCGCAAGATAAAAACGCCTCCCGGAATTTCTGCCCATTTTCTCGCGTTATCTTGTACAAGATACAGCTTTTGCATGTCGATCAAGTCTTCTTATCCCTGCCCTATACTTTGAGTATGACATCCGACTGGAGGTTTCTATGTGTGGACGCTTTGCACAAGCCCAAACCCGTGAAGAATACCTGGCCTACCTTGCCGACGAAGGCGATCGCGACATCGCGTATGACCCGGCCCCCATTGGCCGGTACAACGTCGCGCCCGGTACCAAAGTCCTGCTGCTGAGCGAACGCGACGAACTACTGCACCTCGATCCGGTGTTCTGGGGCTACGCACCTGGATGGTGGGACAAAGCACCACTGATTAACGCACGTGTAGAAACCGCGGCCACCAGCAGAATGTTTAAACCTCTGTGGCAACATGGCCGGGCGATCTGTTTTGCCGATGGATGGTTCGAATGGAAGAAGTCAGGTGACAAGAAACAACCCTACTTCATCCACCGGGCCGACGGTCAGCCAATCTTTATGGCGGCGATCGGAAGCACAACGTTTGAGCGCGGCGATGAAGCCGAGGGATTTCTGATTGTGACGTCTGCGGCTGATAAAGGCCTCGTCGACATTCATGACCGCAGGCCATTAGTTTTGTCACCAGAAGCGGCACGCGAGTGGATGCGACAGCATGTTGGCGGGAAAGAAGCTGAAGAGATAGCTTCAGATGGTGCAGTGCCCACCGATAAGTTCGTCTGGCATGCGGTAACGCGTACAGTAGGAAATGTAAAAAACCAGGGGAGGGATTTGATAGAGCAAATAGAAATCAAATCTGATCTTAGTTAGACCTGCACTTTTTAGATGGGATAATAAAACCCTTCCCTCTATTGAAGTCAAAACCTTTGACAACTCCTGTCATTTTACGAGACAAATTATTTCCTTGCTATAAATCAAATTTGACGACACAGGAAAAATTTGGATTGGCTAATCTAATCTGTATGGCCTCCCAGATGGCTAAAATAAGATTTGCTTAAAAGATCTACACGTGCCTTAATGATGTGGTTGGTTCGATGCAATGTGAATCTGACTTTTCCAAAGTAGTCCTCATAACCAGGTGCTATCTCTGATATCCCCTCCTCTTGAGTCCATACGTATGCCATCATGCGTTTCTTTTCATGAACTTGTAACTTTTAAGTGTTCAAGTGGAGTTTTTATGTCATCAAAAATGATAGGTCTTGTTAAGTGGTTTAACGATGATAAGGGCTTTGGCTTCATCTCCCCACTCGATGGAAGTAAAGATATCCTTGTTCACTCTTCTTCTCTACAGGGAGAGACATTCAAAACTCTTTTTGAAGGCCAAAAAGTTAAATTTGCTGTCATTGCCGGTACCAAAGGTCCGACAGCTGCAAATGTTACGCTTTGCGATAAATAACCCCCCTCAATGACCGCTTAAGCTTCTGTGAATTAAATAATCAGAAGCGTCATTTATCGTTTGCGAATATCATTACAACAGGCCAGCATATTTACAGCACCGTCAAATTTGCTGACCGATGTGATGAAATGCAGGACTGCTGCATGAATAGTCTCAAAGCAGAAACTAACTGCTTATAAAATATTAAAGTGCGTAAGAGGTTAGGCAGCCTCCAAAAGCATCACTTCTTAGTTATTATATGAGATTTTTTAGTAATGTTGAGGGGATTTGAACAACGCGTTGCAGTAAGGGCAAACCAGTTGAGCTCCCTTTTGTACACGATTGTAACTATGCTCCGAGTCTCTTGTGCAGTTTGGACAAGGGCATTTGACTAAATAATTTCGGCGGAATTGCGTGTTTTTACGTGCAGACATAAGCTTCTCCAGTACAAATGGACTGCTACAGTACACGTTAAGGCAGAATATTGCTTGTTTTAATTTCGAAAGAGGTAACTAAACGTCAATAAATCAACCCCTTTCGAACAACCCCGGGCCATAAAACCCCCTGAAATACATGGTGATACATGAAAAAAGTAATTATTTTCTTTAATGGTAAACCAGGTAAAGTAATCACCGTACTTAAGGGCGTGACATCAATACGCGAACAATACCCTAATGGAGAAGGGATAAACCTTCCGATAATGTCAGCCGGTTTTCCCTCTTTAACAGGTGACCATGAAGTTATCTATGTTGCATCAGATCGAGAGCTTACATCTCAGGAAATATTAGATGCAGCCAGGAAGTATCTATAAGCTTCAATATCTTCTACCAACACTGCAGATAACCTTTAGTAACAAGCATTATTAAAACAATTAGGAATTATCAGTATTGCCTACCTGGCGTAGGCTTTTTTTTCATTTAGCAGACGATACATTCCTGTCTAATGTCATATATTTTTTAGGACTCGGAACATTTTTTGATTCAAACAGTCTAAAAGATATACTCACAAAGGGGGCCTTTATGACAACGCTTATCATCTCTACTATCGTGGCAATGGTACTGGCATTGATGATTTTAAGTCTGATCAAGATCGGGATCAGCGTATCGAACAATCCTGATGAACTGTAATGTATTCAAGTTTCCATAACCTCTTTATTTACTGGGCAGCCTATTCACCTTTCCTCGCAGGCAGCGCCACTCCAGCCCCGGGTACGTGCCACAATTAATTCCCTCTCCATTGGCGCAGCAGGAAGCTGCCCAGTCGTTCGCCCTGATATATAGGGTCAGCCATAAGAAAGTTATCCTGCAAATTTCGCAGAATTTAAGGATTCATTTTGGGGAGGAATTTGGAGGAGTTTCGGGGAAGAAAAAATCGAACAAAAAACCGGGCATCGCGCCCGGTTCTGTTTCCACACTAAAAAGCCCTTAAACACTCAATCCACGATTCTCCAGCATCGGTTCGATCCTCGGATCGTGCCCGCGCCAGTTCCGGTAAAGTTCAGCTAAATCAGTGCTGTTGCCGCGCGACAAAATCGCCTCGCGGAATGTCTGTCCGTTTTCGCGCGTCAAACCACCCTGCTCGACAAACCACTGGTAGCCATCGTCCGCCAGCATCTGCGTCCAGAGATAGGCGTAATAGCCCGCCGCGTAGCCGCCGCCGAAGATATGGGCAAAATAGCTGCTGCGATAGCGCGGCGGTACGGCTGGAAGATCCAGCCCTTCTTTTTTCAACGCGGCGGCTTCAAAGGCTTCCACGTCTTCAATGGGCTCATGAATGCCGTGCCAGTTCATATCCAGCAGCGCGGCGCTCAGCAGTTCCGTCATGTCATAACCCTTATTAAACTGGGTCGCATTGAGCATTTTTTCCCGCAGCGCATCCGGCATCGGCTCGCCGGTTTGATAATGGCGGGCAAAGTGCGCAAACACCTGCGGATGGCTGGCCCAGTGTTCATTGATCTGCGACGGGAATTCAACGAAATCACGTGGCGTGTTGGTGCCTGAAAGCGTGGCATAGCGCTGGCTGGCAAACAGGCCATGTAGCGTATGGCCAAACTCGTGGAACAGGGTAATCACATCATCCCAGGAGATCAGCGCGGTCTGCCCGTTCGCTGGTTTTTGATAGTTGCAGACGTTATAAATCACCGGACGCGCGGCAAACTCGTAAGACTGCTCAACAAAATTCCCCATCCACGCCCCGCCCGCTTTGGAATCACGCGCGAAAAAGTCGCCGTAGAACAACGCCATGCCTTCACCCGTGTGGTCGAAAATCTCCCACACGCGAACGTCCGGGTGATAAACCGGAATATCGAAACGCTCGACAAAGCGGATACCGAACAACTGCGTGGCGGTCCAGAATACGCCATCTTCCAGCACGGTATTGAGCGCGAAATAGGGTTTGATCTGCGACTCATCCAGCGCGTATTTCGCTGAACGCACGCGTTCGGCATAAAACGCCCAGTCCCAGGCCTGTACCGTAAAACCGCCCTGCTCGTCGTCAATGACCTTCTGAATATCCGCCTGCTCCAGCGCGGCCCTGCTGCGCGCCGCAGGAACTATCCCGCGCATGAATTCGAGCGCGGCATCCGGCGTTTTCGCCATTTGATCGGCAATGCTCCAGCTGGCATAGTTGTCAAAGCCGAGCAGCTGCGCCTGTCTTGCCCGCAACGCGGTAAGCCGACGGATCAGGTCGCGCGTATCGTTTTCGTCGCCTTTTTGAGTGCGTTCCCAGCCCGCGCTAAACAGCTTTTTACGGGTCTCGCGCAAAGACAGCGCCGCCAGCGCGGGCTGTTGCGTGGTATTCAGAAGCGGGATCAGCCAGCGATCCGTCAGCCCTTTTTCTGCGGCAGCATGAGCCGCGGCAGCAATCTCCTCCGCACTGAGTCCGTCAAGCTGGTGAACATCATCCACCACCAGCCCTCCCGCCTTGTTCGCAGCCAGCAGGCGCTGGTTGAACTGGCTGGTCAGGGTGGCGGCTTCGGTATTCAGGGCTTTCAGCTCGGCTTTTTCATCGGCGTTCAGACGCGCGCCCGCAAGAACAAAGTGCTGATACGTCTCCTCCGTCAGTCGGCGGGATTCGGCATCCAGCGTGTCGCGATCCTGCCAGACGGCTTCCACGCGGGCGAAAAGCGTATCGTTTAGCCAGATATCGTTCGCCAGCCCGGCCAGTTCGGTGGAGAACTGCTCGTCCAGTGCCTGAAGATAATCGTTGGTGTGTGCGGACGTCATGGCGAAGAACACGCTGCTGACGCGCGACAGCATGGCCCCGCTCTTTTCCAGCGCCAGCACGGTGTTGTTGAAGTCCGGCACGGCGCTCTGCGCGATAATCGCGTCAATATCTGCACGCTTGAGGCGCATTGCTTCATCAAACGCCGGGCGATAGTGGCTGTCTTCTATCACATCAAAACGCGGAGCCTGATAAGGCAGCAGGCTAACGTCAAAGAAAGGGTTGTTGACCGACATCGTTTACTCCTGAGCACGGTATTTCTCACCAGAGTAGGCCAGCCTGCTCCGGCCTGCAATGGCGTCATACAAATGTTGCCTTAACGATGTGCCCGAGTGCGTGCTATGGTAGTACAACACAAAAAGCGTTGAGGAACAGTGAGATGATTATATTAGTTACCGGGGCGACAGCAGGTTTTGGTGAAAGCATCACGCGTCGCTTCGTCGCCAACGGACATAAGGTGATTGCAACGGGTCGTCGTCAGGAGCGTCTCCAGGAGCTGAAAGACGAGCTGGGCGACAGCATCCTGACCGCACAGCTGGACGTGCGCAACCGCGCCGCCATTGAAGAGATGATTGCTAACCTGCCTGCCGAATGGCGTGAAATCGACGTGCTGGTCAATAACGCTGGCCTGGCGCTGGGCATGGAGCCTGCCCACAAAGCCAGCGTGGAAGACTGGGAGAACATGATCGACACCAACAACAAAGGCCTGGTGTACATGACCCGCGCCGTGCTGCCGGGTATGGTTGAACGTAACCGTGGTCATATCATTAATATCGGTTCCACCGCAGGCAGCTGGCCTTACGCGGGCGGCAACGTCTATGGCGCAACCAAGGCCTTTGTACGCCAGTTCAGCCTGAACCTGCGCACCGACCTGCACGGTACCGCGATCCGCGTGACCGATGTTGAGCCGGGTCTGGTCGGTGGAACGGAATTCTCCAACGTGCGTTTCAAAGGCGATGACGCGAAAGCGGATAAAACCTATGAAAATGCGAATGCGCTGACGCCGGAAGATATCACCGAAACCGTCTGGTGGGTCGCGACGCTGCCGAAGCATGTCAACATCAACACGGTTGAGATGATGCCCGTCAGCCAGACCTATGCCGGACTCAGCGTGCATCGCGGGTAATTCACCCTTCCCGGCCTGCGGGCCGGGTATGTGATGACGGTTAAAAGAATGGTAGTATGTTCAGGTTAACTCTCTGAGAAATCACAACCCATGGCCGCTGAATCGCAACTTAATCCTACCCAGCCCGTTAATCAGCAAATTTATCGCATCTTACGCCGTGATATTGTTCGCTGCCTGATCCCACCGGGAACGCCACTCTCAGAAAAAGAGGTTTCGGTACGTTTTGACGTTTCCCGTCAGCCCGTGCGCGAGGCGTTTATTAAGCTTGCGGAAAACGGCCTTATCCAGATCCGCCCTCAGCGCGGAAGCTATGTCAATAAAATTTCGCTTTCGCAGGTACGCAATGGCTGTTTTGTTCGCCAGGCTATCGAGTGCGCCGTGGTGCGTCGCGCCGCGTCGCTCATCAACGATAACCAGTGTTACCTGCTGGAGCAAAACCTGCATCAGCAACGAATCGCCATCGACCGCAAACAGCTAAACGACTTTTTCCAGCTGGACGACGAGTTCCACCAGAAACTGGCGCAGATCGCCGAGTGCCAGCTCGCGTGGGATACCGTCGAAAACATCAAAGCTACCATCGACCGCGTGCGCTACATGAGCCTCGACCATGTTTCTCCGCCAGAGATGTTGCTGCGCCAGCATCACGATATTTTCAGCGCACTGGAAAAACGCGACGTGGAAGCCGTAGATAAAGCGATGACGCTTCACCTCCAGGAAATTAGCGAGTCAGTTCAGTTAATTCGTCAGGAAAACCGCGAGTGGTTCAGCGAAGAATAAAACCTCGCCGCCCCCTTTCGGTTGCGGCGAAGTGATTAGCGGACCACTAACACCGGAATAGTGGCGTAGCGCAGGATAGTTTCAGCATTCGAGCCCAGCAGATGTGTTGTCATGCTCGGGTTTCTTGATCCAATAACAATAACGTCATATTTCCCCTCTTTGCTGAGCTGGATGATTTCATCGCGTACGTTGCCGAAACGTACTTCACAATCAATATTTTCTGGGGACATATCAAAGAGCCGTTTCAGTGCCTTCATCTTCTTATCCGACTCGGCGGTCATATACTCTTCGAACTTCTTAATATCGGCATTGAACCCCCGCAGTAACGAACGGCTGCTGTTAGGGAGAATATTGACCAGGGTGATCGTTGCGCCTTCCGATTTCGCGAGGTTGACCGCGTGGCGTACCGCTTTATCGCTTAGATCCATTTCAAACACGTCAACAGGCATCAAAATTTTCTTATACATAAGCCTGACTCCTTTTCCGATGAAGGGTTATTTTCTGCCTCCAGAATGGCATTGTGGATATAAACAAAGCCTAAACAATTGCGTCTGGAAACTATCAATTAAGGAAAATAACTGTCCGCTTTGTAAAGCGGTGTCCTGAACCGTCAACGCCATCAGGAAATAAGAAAAAAGTGTGAGCTTGATCAAAAGCAAATAATTTCGTTTAAGAGAGGCGTATTAATAGTGCCCCGTGAACGGCAGCCGTCGAATTAGCGCCGTAACGGATAAGTGCGAGAGGAGAAAATACCATGATGACATACGACCGTAACCGAAATGCAATCACCACTGGCAGCCGCGTCATGATTAGCGGCACAGGTCAGTTTGGCGTGATTAAAGCGATCCACAGCGACGGCCTTAATGCCGAGCAGGTGCGTCGTGGTAAAACGGTTGAAGTGGAAGGATGCGAAGGTAAGTTCGAACCGATTGAGCTGATTCGCCTGGGGATGCACTAAGCTGTGCCCCGACATGCCGCCGCGAACGGCGGCATGTCAAAGCGTTAAAGCCGGGCTGCGTACTCAGCAACCGTGGCCTTCGCGCCTTTTTGCAGCAACGTTTGATAGGCCTGCATGACGGCAGCCACGAATACCGTGTCCTTCGGCAGCTCGTTACCGAAAATAGCCTCAATGCCCAACAGCGCGCTAACGCGGCTTTCACCTTCAGCGCTACCGTTTACCGCCGCCTGAATCACCGCCAGCTGCGGATCGCTCACCTCAATCGCGTTACCCTGCTCATCCACACCGCCGACATAACGCATCCAGCCCGCCACGCCGAGGGCCAGCAGCGGGAAGGGTTTCTGGTGGACAAGGTGCCAGCGCACGGAATCGAGCATGCGCTGCGGCAATTTCTGGCTACCGTCCATGGCGATTTGCCAGGTGCGGTGACGCAGGGCCGGATTGCTGTAACGCGCAATCAGCTGGTCGGCATAACGACCCAAATCCACGCCCCGCACTTTCAACGTCGGCGCCTGCTCTATCAGCATCAGCGCATGCGCGGCTGCGCGATAATGTTCATCTTCCATGCAGTCGTTAATGTGCTGATAACCGGCCAGATAGCCGAGATAGGCCAGGAACGAGTGGCTGCCGTTAAGCATTCGCAGCTTCATCTCTTCAAACGGAATGACATCAGAAACCAGCTCCGCACCGGCCTTTTCCCACTGGGGACGTCCGGCAACAAAATTATCTTCCACCACCCACTGGCGGAACGGCTCGCAGGCGACACCTGCCGGATCGCGTACGCCAGTCAGCTGTTCGATTTTATCCAGCGTATCAGCCGTGACGGCGGGCACAATGCGGTCCACCATCGTTGACGGGAAGGTGACGTTCGCTTCGATCCAGTCCGCCAGATCGCCGTCTACGGCGCGCGCGTAGGCACAGGTCACATTGTGCATCACGTGGCCGTTCTCCGGCATGTTATCGCATGACATCACGCTGAATGCCGGTAGCCCCGCCGCCTTGCGACGCGCCAGCGCCTCAACCACCACGCCCGGCGCAGATTTAGGCTGATGCGGGTTTTGCAGGTCTGCAACGATTAACGGATGATCGAACATCAGTTGTCCGGTTGCCGGGGAGTGGCAATATCCTTTCTCGGTGATGGTCAGGGAAACAATGGCGACCTGCGGCTCACACAGCGCCGCCAGCACGGTTTCCAGCCCGTCGATCTGCGCATGCAGCGCGTTTTTGACGACGCCGACCACGCGCGCCGTCCACGCATCGGCAGACATCTCTGCCACGGTATAAAGGTTATCCTGTGCCTTCAGATCGGCGATCTGCTGTTCGCCGCCAATCAGGTTAACTTCGCAGTAACCCCAGTCGCTGCCCTGTTCTGCGGCGAGTATATCGGTGTACACCGCCTGGTGCGCACGGTGAAACGCGCCAAACCCTAAATGAACAATGCGTGCCTTGAGGCTGTCGCGATCGTATTGAGGATGCGTTGCCTTCGCCTGTAATAACCGGTTTTCCATGATTGAGACTCGTTAATTAATGAAAGCTGTGATCCACTGCCGCTTCCTTTTAAGAGCGGCAGCGCCTGCTGACTACACCAACTAGAATGGCAGTCGGAGTCAAAAAACGCTGCCATTAACCATACTGATACATCGTTTTCAGATCTTGATTTACATTAACTTTTCGCCATGTGGTGTGACATCAGTAAAAAGTTGTGTGACAGGTAACGCAAGATGTAAACCACTAGCGGCGTGAAGAGAGCGCGCCGTAGGCTACCGATTCCTTATGAGGAGCCTCCGCAGCATCTTCGGCTTCACTCAAATCGCGGTCGCGCACTTCCGGCATCAGCAACGCGGAGACCAGCCCAATCAGCGAATACGCTACCAGCATCACCACAATCGGCCACCAGGACCCGGTCATGTTGCAGAAGATCCCCGCCAGCACCGGACCAAAGCCTACAGCTACCAGCCCGCCCGCCTCTTTCGAAATGGCCATGCGGGTAAAGCGGTTCCGCGAACCAAACATCTCTGCCATGGTGATATTTTCCAGCGCGAACAGCCCGAGCACCGCAAAGTTATGAATAACGATGATAGAGAGCATAATCACGCCCGGCGCGTAACTCTTATCGACGATAATCGACAGCATCGGGTAAGCCAGAATAATGGCTGAAATGTTAAGGAGGATATACGGCAGACGGCGCCCCACTTTATCGGACAGCCAGCCCAGCAGCGGGATGGAGAGGAAGCCGAGAATCGAACTGATCATCAGCGCATCGGTTGGGATCGCCTTATCAAACAACAGCGTCTGCACCAGATATCCGGCAAGGAAAGTCTGAATCAAACCTGAGTTGCCGGCCTGACCAAAGCGCAGCCCCGTCGCCAGCCAGAACGATTTGCTCTTAAACATCGCACCTAATGAGGTATCCTGCGCAGCAACCGGCGCAATGGTTTCAGCGTCGTTAACCTTCTCAAACACCGGGCTCTCTTTAAGGTTCATACGCAGCCAGATGGCGAAGATCATCACCACCACGCTGGCGAGGAACGGCACGCGCCAGCCCCAGGCAATAAGTTCTTCACGATCGAGGGCAAAGAACATCACGGCCCAGATCGCCGTGGCGCTCAGCGTCCCGCAGTTGGTTCCCATGGCCACCAGCGAGGAGATGATGCCGCGTTTACCCTTCGGCGCGTACTCCGCCAGCATGGTACCTGCGCCGGAGATTTCTGCCCCCGCGCCCAGCCCCTGAATAATACGCAGCGTCACCAGCAGCACCGGTGCGAAAATCCCGATCTGCGCGTAGGTTGGCAGGACGCCGATTAAGGTGGTGCAGATCCCCATCATGGTGATGGTGATAAACAGCACCTTTTTGCGGCCAATTCTGTCGCCCATTCTGCCGAAGATAAATGCCCCGACGATACGCGCGATGTAGCCTGCCCCATAGGTCCCCATCGCCAGGATCAGCGCCATGGCCGCGGATTGTTCAGGGAAGAAAATTTCATGGAATACCAGCGCGGCGCCAAGGGAGTAAAGCTGAAAATCCATAAACTCCAGGGCGGTGCCCAGCCAGCCGGATACGGCGGCTTTCACCAGGTCTGACGTACTTCTTTGAGGTTGTGCTTGAGTCATAATGGCTATCTCTGCAAGGTAAGATGCGTACCACTGAGAGCCTGTCTTCGCAGGCTCTTAACCGCGTGAATTATTATTGGTCGAACGTGAGCAAGACTTTGCAGCACTGCCGCTGGTCTTTTTCAAACAGTTCGATGGCGTCTGTAACGTGGTGATAGTCAAATGTATGGGTGACCAGTTTTTCAGGGTCGATCAGCCCTTTTTCCAGCCAGTCAATGACCACCGGGAATTTGTTGGCATTCAGGCGCGAAGAGAAGATCGACAGCTCTTTGCCGGTGATCCCCTGCTGCACGATCTGACTCGGGTCGCTGGAGAAGCCCATCAGCACGATGCGCGCCGCCGGAGACGCCAGCGTAATCGCTTCCTGCAAAATGGACGGATGACAGGCAGCATCGATGATTAACGTCGGCTTGATGCCTTTTTCATCCAGCGCGGCCTGTAATGAGTGCTCGCTGTTGTTGAAGACCCAGTCTGCGCCGCTGCGTTGCGCCATCCCCAGCCGCTCATCAATGCGATCCACCACGATGACCTGCTTCACCTTGTAAACGCCCTTCAGCGCCTGCACGGTGACCAGCCCCATCGGGCCTGCGCCGTAGATCAGCGCCACGTCCTGTTCGGTGGGTTTCGCCTGCCCCGTCACGTTGGCGGCAATGGTGAAGGGCTCAACCATCACCGCGTGTTTGTCAGGGATCGCATCCGGAATGTGCCAGGCATTTTTCGCCGGCACGACGGCGTATTCGCTGAAGCCGCCGTCACGGTGGACGCCCAGCACCACCAGCGAGGTGCAAACGTTCGGTTTTCCGACGGAACACGGGTAGCAGTGTCCGCAGTTGATCACCGGATCCACAGACACGCGCTGGCCCAGTCGGGTGCTCTCCACGCCTTCGCCAACCGCGTCTATTTCGCCAAAGAACTCGTGACCGATTACCCGCGGGTATTTCGCAAACGGGTTATGCCCGCGATAGATATGGCTGTCTGAACCGCAGATACCGGCGAGCTTAATTCTGACGCGGACGTCGCCTGCGCCCGGCAACGGGAGAGGACGCTCCTCAATCACCAGCGCATTCGGCTGTTGGATCACAACGCTTTTCATTATTCGCTCCTCGTTTACCAGTTCCAGAGGGTGCCGTCTTCCAGACGGGCCACCGGCAGACAGGCCGGTTCGTACGGGTATTTCGCTGCCAGCTTCTCATCAAACTCAATGCCCAGCCCTGGCTTGTCGCCCGGGTGCATATAGCCGTTATCGAAGCGCCAGCTGTGCGGGAACACTTCCAGCATCTGCTCTGAATACCCCATATACTCCTGCACGCCAAAGTTCGGTACCCACAGGTCAAAATGCAGCGCCGCGGCGTGGCAAATCGGCGACAGATCCGACGGGCCGTGTGAGCCGGTACGCACCTGGTAGAGTGAGGCAAAGTCAGCAATGCGACGCATCCCGGTGATGCCGCCCGCATGGGTTATGGTGGCGCGGATATAGTCAATGAGCTGCTCTTCAATCAGCTGCTTGCAGTCCCAGATGCTGTTGAACACTTCCCCCACCGCAATGGGCGTGACGGTGTGCTGGCGGATCAGGCGGAAACACTCCTGGTTTTCAGCGGGAGTCGGGTCTTCCATCCAGAACAGGCGGTACTCTTCAATGCTTTTGCCGAATCGCGCCGCTTCGATGGGCGTCAGACGGTGGTGCATGTCGTGAAGGAGATGTTCGTTGAAGCCGAACTGACTGCGCACTGCGTCGAACAGTTTCGGCGTAAAGTCGAGGTATTTCTCGGTGGACCAAAGCTGCTCGTCCGGCCAGTCGCCCTTGGTTGCAGGCTCATACGCCAGCCCTTTTCCTTTAGACATACCATAGGTGGTTTTCATCCCCGGCACGCCGCACTGCACGCGAATAGCCTTGAAGCCCATCTCTTTATGACGGGCATAATCTTCCAGTACGTCGTCAATGGTGTGCCCGGTGGTATGACAATAAACCATCACCCCTTCCCGGGAGGCTCCGCCAAGAAGTTGATAGAGCGGCATGTTCGCGGCTTTCGCTTTGATGTCCCACAGCGCCATATCCACGGCAGAAATCGCTGACATGGTGACCGGGCCACGACGCCAGTACGCGCCTTTATAGAAGAATTGCCAGATATCTTCGATGCGGTGCGCATCGCGGCCAATCAGCTGAGGGCACAGGTGATCTTTCAGGTAGGAGGCAACGGAAAGTTCACGTCCGTTAAGCGTGGCATCACCCAGGCCGACAATGCCCTCATCGGTGGTGATTTTAAGGGTGACAAAGTTACGCCCCGGGCAGGTGACAAATACTTCAGCCCCGACAATCTTCATAATCCATTTCCTTACATCGCTCGTTGTGATGCAGGAAATTTACGCAACTACACTACTACCATACAAGTATAACGATCGAAAAATCAGCGGGCGATCACACTATGAGGACGACTATGCGCGTCCCCAGCCGGCCACGATGATCAACATGCCGCACAGGGCAACCAGCGCGCCTGCCCAGTCATACAGGCTTAGCCTGATGCCATCGACAAAGCGCAGCCACAGCAGCGCAGTACAGACGTACACCCCTCCGTAGGCCGCATAAACCCGCCCGCTAGCGGCCGGATGCAGGGTGAGCAGCCAGACGAAAAGGACCAGGGACACACCCGCCGGGATCAGCAGCAGCGCGGAAGCGCCCCGCTTTAGCCAGAGCCACGGCAAAAAGCATCCGATGATTTCACACAGCGCGGTCGCGAAAAAAAGCAGCGTCGTTTTGAACATTTTTCTCGTTTCGTGAGGATTGATTTAGACATCATACGCGATAATGCTCTCATCGTTCCCATACCTGCCGCGCGGGTATGACACCCTTTCGGATTGGTGTAGAATCCAACGGGGTAATCCGATTGTCTGCACCCGTTTAAAGGAAACGCTATGACTACATTAAGCAAACGCCTTTGTCTGACAGCCGCACTGGCGCTGTCCTCGTTCGCCTTCACCGCAACGGCATCAGCCGAAACCAGCAAACTCATCATTGAGTCTGGTGACAGCGTGCAAAGCCGCCAGAACGCCGCCATGGACAAAGAACAATGGAATGACACCCGCAGCCTGCGTCAGAAAGTGAATAAGCGCGTGGAAAAAGAGTGGGATAAAGAAGACGTCGCGTTTGATGCCCGCGACAAATGCCAGCAAAGTGCCAACGTCAACGCTTACTGGGAGCCTAACACCCTGCGCTGTCTGGATCGTCGCACTGGCCGCACGGTAGCACCGTAATGTCGATGCCGTGTGACGTAAAGCTCCGTCCGCTGGAGCGCGAAGATTTACGCTTTGTCCACCAGCTCGACAACAATGCCAGCGTGATGCGCTACTGGTTTGAAGAGCCTTACGAGGCCTTCGTCGAGCTGTCCGATCTCTACGATAAGCATATCCACGATCAGAGTGAACGCCGGTTTGTGGTGGAGTGCGAAGGTGAGAAAGCCGGGCTGGTTGAGCTGGTTGAGATCAACCATGTTCACCGTCGGGCGGAATTTCAGATCATTATTTCACCGGAGCACCAGGGGAAAGGTCTTGCGTCGCGGGCGGCAAAGCTGGCGATGGATTATGGGTTTAACGTCCTGAATCTCTACAAGCTTTACCTTATCGTCGACAAAGAGAACGAAAAAGCGATTCATATCTACCGTAAGCTCGGCTTTATGGTGGAAGGTGAACTGATCCATGAGTTCTTTATTAATGGCGAATACCGTAACACCATCCGCATGTGCATTTTCCAGCATCAGCATCTGGCCGGGCATAAATCCTCCTCCGCCAACCTGCTTAAACCCACCGCGCAGTAACCTGCGCGGTTTTATTCTTAATAATATTCAATGCTGTTTTTGATGGTGTACTTGCGCTCAATGGCAGGTTTAACGCTGTCATCGACGATAACCAGCTCACAGCTCACCGGGTTGTTGTGGCGATCGTAATCGCAACTCTGCTTTACATTGCCCATCGGTTTATCGTTCAACAGGCTTACCGCCGTATAATCCATGCGCTTACGCAGATCTTTCGACGGCATCGCTTTGACCGATAATCGCTGGTCGCCGGAGACCGTGGTTTTACCCAGCGGGTAGCCGTCGGCGTCATACTGGTACTTCACTTCCATCTCTTTGCTGTGCGCGGCAACCACAAACCCGTTATCGTCGGTGTCCCACGTCAGGCCGGCAGACGGCAGTTCCGCCAGCTGACATTTTCCCTGCAACTTCACCTTCTGCTGCTGGGTTTCCGCATCGACGTAGTAGTTAGCATCCAGCACCAGCGCAACGCCCGTGTTAGCCTCCAGATCGTGCAGTTCAAGGGTATCGAAACACCCCTCCGACGACATCGTTCCGGTCACGCGTTTAGAGACTTCACCCTTATCGTTCAACAGCGTCTGGGTAAAATCTTTCACCGGCCCGCGCAGAGGGTCAAAGTCAAACTCGTTCGAAAAGCTCGCCATCTCCGGCGTAAATGACAGCGGCGCGGTGTTGTTGTCACATCCCACCAGTCCCGTTGCCAGTAGCGTTATCGCTGCGTATTTATTCACATCATTTACCGTTCAGAGAGAGATACAATCATATTAGCAAATACAGCAACTTACATAACAGCACTTCATTTGACTCTTTACGCTGTATAAATCCGTCATTTGCATTGACGAGACCTGCCAAAGTGGCTACTTTGGGCGCGGAAAATTCCACATTATTATAAAATTAGATTCTTAAATTTTCGGGTTAACATCATGATTTACGACTGTTTTTTGTACTATGACGAAGATATGTTGCTCGACATCAGATTACATACGCTCGCTGATGTCGTTGACCGTTTTGTCATTGTAGAAGCAACACACTCTTTTACGGGCATACCGCGAGAATTACATTTCGATATTACGAAGTTTGCCAAATTCAGAGACAAAATTATTTACGTGCCTTTTGACGCGCAGCCTATTTTAAACAGTGCTGACAATAACCAGGTTGATGCCTGGGCAAATGAAGCAGCGCTTCGCAACTCCATTATGAATGGGTTAAAAGACGCGGCAGACGACGATCTGATTCTGGTGTCAGACGTTGATGAAATTTTCTCTCCCGAGACGGTCAGGGCCATTAATCCACGCGCGCTCTGCACGACTATTCATCAAAACGTGTTCAACTATCAGTTTAATCTTCAGGTTCACAACATGGATGGTACGCCGAGAAAATGTACCTTGCCCCGCGCGACGTCCTATTACAACCTTAAGCATTTCTTCCACGGTGAGCCTGAATCTTTCAGAAACTGGAAGCGGGCACGCAAAGATAAAAACTGGTCATGGTTTAAATGGAACTGGCTAAAAATCAATAATAAGGTTGTGAAAGATGGCGGCTGGCATTTCTCCTGGGTAATGACCCCAGAAAGAATTTCCGAAAAAATGTCTACCATTTCTCATACCGAATACGATCTGCCGGAATTTAATAACCCGGAACATATTATGAAGGTTATCACCAACGCCGAAGATATCTGGGGACGAGACCGAAAACTGGTCAGGCAAGAGGTATCAAAACGCACCCTGCCTTCTTATCTGGTAGACAATCAGCACCATTATTCGCAATTTATTTTATGACGCAGGCGGGGCTCCAGGACAATTCAGAAAGAGAGACACAAAAACAAAAGCTTACCCTAACCCTGCTATGCTTACAGTCTACACAGTGAAAAGGAGCTACAGATGAAACGGTTACCCTGGATTACCGCCCTGCTGTTAATGAGTGCTTCACCTGCTATTCTTGCGGCCCCGGACTCCTGCGAGCGCGTGAAAAGCGACATTCAGCAGAAAATTATCAACAACGGCGTACCGGAGTCTGGCTTTACCCTGAACATCGTGCCGAACGATCAGGCCGACCAGCCGGATGCGCAGGTCGTTGGGCATTGCGCCAACGATACTTTCAAAATTTTGTACACTCGCACCAGTAGCGGAAACTACCCGGTAAGCGGTGCAGGTACGCAGGAGAATGCACCCGCTGAGCCGCAATGATTTTCCCACTCAATTCCCCTGAGTTGACGAGGATTAATATTTAATACCTCTAAATAAGTAACACTCCCCCCATCATTAGCCCGGTTGTAGTCACGGGTGAAAATAATTATTAACAATGATGGGGTGAGTTATGTCCGAAGTTGAACATCACGACGGGATAAGCCGTCGAACTCTGGTTAAATCTACTGCCATAGGATCTCTGGCGCTTGCCGCCGGTGGGATCGCATTGCCTTTTGGTCTGAAAAGCGCCGCCGCCGCAGTGCAGACCGCTATTCAGCCAGCGGAAGATAAAGTCGTCTGGGGCGCCTGCTCGGTAAACTGCGGTAGCCGCTGCGCGCTACGTCTGCACGTTCGCGATGACGAAGTCTATTGGGTTGAAACGGATAATACCGGCGAGGATGTTTACGGCAACCATCAGGTTCGCGCCTGCCTGCGAGGCCGTTCAATTCGCCGTCGCATTAATCATCCAGACCGTCTGAACTATCCGATGAAACGCGTGGGCAAACGCGGAGAAGGCAAGTTTGAACGTATCACCTGGGAAGAAGCGCTGGACACCATCGCCGCGAGCCTGAAAAGCGTGGTCGAAAAATACGGCAACGAAGCGGTCTACATTAACTACTCCTCCGGAATTGTCGGCGGCAATATCACCCGCTCCTCCCCTTACGCCTCGCTGGTGGCACGCCTGATGAACTGCTACGGCGGCTTCCTCAGCCACTACGGCACCTACAGCACCGCGCAGATCGCCTGCGCAATGCCCTACACCTACGGCAGCAACGACGGCAACAGTACATCGGATATCGAAAACACCAAACTGGTGGTGATGTTCGGCAATAATCCGGCAGAAACGCGCATGAGCGGCGGCGGGATCACTTACTACCTTGAACAGGCACGTGAACGGTCTAACGCACGAATGATCGTTATCGATCCGCGCTACACCGACACCGCCGCAGGCCGCGAAGACGAGTGGATCCCGATTCGTCCGGGCACCGATGCCGCACTGGTGGCAGGTATTGCGTGGGTGCTGATTAATGAAAACCTCGTCGATCAGCCCTTCCTCGATAAATACTGCGTAGGTTATGACGAAAAAACCCTGCCGGAAGGCGCACCTGTTAACGGTCATTACAAAGCCTATATTCTCGGCCAGGGTGATGACAAAACCGCGAAAACCCCGGAATGGGCGTCGCGCATTACAGGCATTCCTGCCGATCGCATCATTAAGCTGGCCCGTGAAATCGGTTCGGCAAAACCGGCCTACATTTGCCAGGGCTGGGGCCCGCAGCGTCAGGCCAACGGCGAGCAGAGATCCCGCGCCATCGCCATGCTGCCGATCCTGACCGGCAACGTCGGCATTAACGGCGGCAACAGCGGCGCGCGCGAATCGACCTACACCATCACCATCGAACGTATGCCGCTGCCGGAAAATCCTGTGAAAACGCAAATCTCCTGCTTCAGCTGGACGGATGCCATCGTGCGTGGACCGGAGATGACCGCCCTGCGCGACGGCGTACGCGGCAAGGATAAGCTGGATGTGCCGATCAAGTTCATCTGGAACTATGCGGGTAATACCATCATCAACCAGCACTCTGATATCAACAAAACTCACGACATTTTGCAGGATGAGAGTAAGTGCGAAACGATCGTCGTTATCGACAACTTCATGACCTCGTCCGCGAAGTATGCCGATATTGTCCTGCCGGACCTGATGACCGTTGAGCAGGAAGATATCATCCCCAACGATTACGCTGGCAACATGGGATACCTGATTTTCCTCCAGCCGGTAACCGCCCCGAAGTTCGAGCGCAAGCCCATCTACTGGATCATGAGCGAAGTGGCGAAACGTCTCGGACCGGATGTCTATCAGAAATTCACCGAAGGCCGTACGCAGGAGCAGTGGCTGCGCTACCTTTACGCCAAAATGGTTGCCAAAGATCCGCTGCTGCCGTCCTACGACGCGCTGAAAAAAATGGGTATTTATAAGCGCAAAGATCCAAATGGACATTTTGTGGCCTATAAAAAATTCCGTGACGATCCGGATGCCAATCCGCTGAAAACCCCGTCGGGGAAAATCGAGATCTACTCCAGCAAGCTGGCGGATATTGCGGCAACCTGGGAACTGCAAAAAGACGAAACCATCACCCCGCTACCGGTCTATACCTCAACCTTTGAAGGCTGGGACGCGCCCGAGCGCAGCAAATTCCCGCTGCAACTGTTCGGTTTCCACTTTAAAGCCCGTACCCACTCCAGCTACGGCAACGTGGATGTGCTCCAGGCCGCCTGTCGCCAGGAGGTGTGGCTTAACCCTGTAGACGCCGAGAAGCGCGGCATTAAAAACGGTGACACGGTGCGCGTGTTTAACGATCGCGGCGAAGTGCGCATTGCCGCCAAAGTCACCCCGCGCATCATGCCTGGTGTGAGCGCGATGGGCCAGGGCGCCTGGCATGACGCCAACATGAACGGCGATCGTGTCGATCACGGCTCCTGCATCAATACCCTGACCACACACCGCCCGTCACCGCTGGCGAAAGGCAATCCGCAGCACACGAACCTGGTGCAGATCGAGAAGGCATAAGGATTAACCGATGACAACCCAGTATGGATTTTTTATTGATTCCAGCCGCTGCACCGGGTGTAAAACCTGCGAGCTGGCCTGCAAGGATTACAAAGATCTGACCCCGGACGTCAGCTTCCGTCGTATTTATGAATACGCAGGCGGCGACTGGCAGGAGGATAACGGCGTCTGGCATCAGAACGTCTTCGCCTATTACCTGTCGATTGCCTGCAACCACTGCGAAGATCCGGCCTGCACTAAGGTCTGCCCGAGCGGGGCAATGCACAAGCGAGACGACGGTTTTGTGGTGGTGAACGAGGATGTCTGCATCGGCTGTCGCTACTGCCACATGGCCTGCCCGTACGGTGCGCCGCAGTATAACGCGGCTAAAGGCCACATGACCAAGTGCGACGGCTGCCACAGCCGCGTGGCGGACGGCAAAAAGCCCATCTGCGTCGAGTCCTGCCCGCTGCGCGCGCTGGACTTTGGCCCGATTGAAGAGCTGCGCAAAAAACACGGCCAGCTTGCTGCGGTCGCGCCGCTGCCGTCTGCGCACTTCACGAAGCCGAGTATTGTGATTAAACCTAACGCCAACAGCCGTCCGACGGGTGACACCACCGGCTACCTGGCAAACCCGAAGGAGGTGTGAGATGGGAAGTGGATGGCATGAATGGCCGCTGGTGATCTTCACCGTTTTCGGGCAGTGCGTGGCTGGCGCATTAATCGTGATGGGCTTCGCCTGGCTGAATGAACGTGATGACAAGGCCAGAATACGCATCGTGCGCAGCCTGTTTTTTCTCTGGCTGGTAATGGGTATTGGGTTTATGGCCTCGGTACTGCATCTTGGCTCCCCGCTGCGCGCCTTCAACTCGCTTAACCGCGTGGGAACGTCAGCGCTGAGTAATGAGATCGCGGCGGGTTCGATCTTCTTTGCCGTGGGCGGTTTCTGGTGGCTGGTGTCGGTTATCGGTAAAATGCCCCCAGCTTTAGGCAAAATCTGGCTGGTTGTCAGCCAGCTCCTGGGTGTCGTTTTTGTCTGGGCGATGACCCGGGTCTATCAGATCGATACCGTACCGACCTGGTATACGGGCTACACCACGTTGGCCTTCTTCCTGACGATGGCTCTTACTGGCCCGCTGCTGGCCGCGCTGCTGCTGCGGGTCGCAAACGTGACATACAAAGGTACCCTTGCCGCGTCTGTCAGCGTACTGGCACTCATCGCCTGCGTGGCGGTCGTCGTGTTGCAAAGCAATACGCTGGGGACGATCCAGAATTCTATCCAGCAGGCTAACGCCCTGCTGCCGGATTATGGTTCGCTTCAGGTATGGCGCATCGCGCTGCTGGCGGCGGGTTTAGGCTGCTGGATCTGTCCGCTTATTCGTCGTCAGGAACCGAAAACGCTCGGCCTGTTTGCAGGTTTCGTGCTGGTGGCGGTGGGTGAACTGATTGGCCGTGGGCTATTTTATGGTTTGCATATGACCGCAGGGTTAGCAATTGCAGGTTAACACAGGTGCGCGGGCTACCCCCGCGCACAAGTAAGGAAAGTTGTAATGAATGACGTCTCACACCGCGAATCGTTCGCGTTCAGCGCCCGGGTACTGGGCGCGCTGTTTTATTTTGCCCCTGACAGCGAGCAGACCGCACCGCTGGTGAGTGCCCTGACCGCAAGTGACTGGATGCAGGACTGGCCGCTGGCGCAGGAAAGCCTGCAGCCCGTGGCCAGTATGTTTAAGAACCCGTCGGACGAAGCGTTGAAAGACGCCTGGCAGCGTCTGTTTATTGGCCCGTATGCCCTGCCCGCCCCCCCGTGGGGCTCCGTCTGGCTCGATCGCGAGTCCGTGCTGTTTGGCGATTCGACCCTTGCATTGCGCCAGTGGATGCGTGAAAACCATATCGCCTTTGAGATGCAGCAGAATGAGCCGGAAGATCACTTCGGAACGTTGCTGATGCTGGCGGCATGGCTTGCCGAGAACGGTCGCGACACAGAACGCGACCAGCTTATGGCCTGGCATCTGCTGCCGTGGAGCACGCGTTTCCTTAGCGTATTCGTTGAAAACGCGGCCCATCCGTTCTACACGGCGCTGGGTAAACTTGCCCAGCTGACGCTGGCAGAATGGCAGTCCACTTTGCTGATCCCGATTGCAGAAAAAACGCTGTACCGATAACAGCTCCTGGCTTGTACATCCGTTGTGTAAGCCAGGTTCGGACATTTTTGCTGCAACGCAGATCCGGAGCTGCTATACTGTATATAATTACAGTACTGGAGGTGCAAAATGGCTGTTGAAACAAAATTCGTGGTCGTAAGAAAAGGTGAAGAGAAAATGACTTTTGCCAGTAAGAAAGAGGCTGACGCTCACGACAAACTGCTCGACATGGCAGAAGCGTTCACCGACTGGCTGCTGCAAAGCGGAATGCAGATGGATGAAACGCAGGCGGAAAACCTTGGTCTGTATCTTGCCGAGCAGAAAGAGTCCGTGCAGCATATCCTGCGTACCAGCAAGCTTCCCGAGCTCAATGCTGCAACGGATAAAACAGCGCCAGAGGAGGCGGATAGCAGCAAAAAAATCCGGGCCGTCAAAGCCGCCTGATCGTCAGAACGACTCATCACCTGTCCTGCTGCCGCGGGCCGGAAACGGCTCGCGGCTTAATAGTGCGGTAAATTATCACACAACTCTTGCAACTCGTTGATTAGTCTGGCCACATGGAAACCATCACAGACAGAATGATGAACCTGAACGGCGAAAGGCAACAAGACTTTTCCATCCTGGTTAAAGTATTTTCCAAACGTGAACATGGGCGCAAAAAAGTTCTGCATGTTAGCCACGTTGATATTAAAACTGGTAAAACTGACCCACGGAATATCCGATATGAAGAATATATTTTCCCGGTACTCTTCTTTGGGCCAGTAAGCAAGATTATCACCATAGCGAGAAACGTCTTCTGCATAAACGTTCTGAAAGTGATGAATATTCCCGTCGAAGTGACTCCATAATGATGAAAACGTCTCCGTCTCTTTATGGAAAAGGGTATAGCTGGGATGCACCTCATTCCATATTACAAGCTCATTATCCTTCATAGCCATACGGAACTCAGAATGGCGGTTAACGACTGTCGAAATAAGGGAAATAATCGAAGGATAAAATTTCCAGCCAACCTGTTTGATATGTTTCAGCAGCGCAGTGATATCCAGCTGAACCGTTTGGTTAATCGTGCATTGAGCAAAGCTCTGAAAGACTTCAAAATGTTCTTTCCTTGCCCAACTCGATAAGTCTACAGCCGTATATTCTGGCGTAATTTTTGTCATTTCTTTGCCTTAATTAAGCAGCGCTATATAAAATAGTAGCGTACCATAAACCCAGGAGCTGTATAGACCATCGAGCAGAGGCTGCCTTAAATTTTCAACGTATCAATAACCGCTCTCAGCGCCGGGGACACGTTGCGGTGCGGGTAATAGAGGTAAAGCCCGTCCATCCGCAGGCTGTAGCGCTGTAAGACGCGTATAAGCGTGCCACGCTCCAGATCGTCAGCCACCAGCTCAACCGGGACATAGGCCAGCCCGAGTTCCAGCCGGGCCGCTTCAGCCTCCATGTAGCTGTCGGAAAAGGCCCATTGCCCCTCAGGCCGGTGCGTAACTCGCTTCCCGTCCTGAACAAGCTCCCATTGATAGTGGTTACCGTCGGCAAACTGGTAGGCAATGCAGGGATGAGCATCCAGATCGGCGGGCCTCTGCGGGAAACCATAGCGCCGAAAATGCGCCGGGGCGGCAACCACAGCCATCTCCATATCGGGCGTGATGCGCACCGCAATCATTCCTTGTCCCACCTCCGGCCCCAGCCGGACGCCCGCGTCGAATCGCTCGGCAATGATATCCACGAACCGGCTCTCATTCATCAATTCCAGACGGATATCCGGGTAACGCTGTTTGAAGATAGCGAGCTTTGGCAGCAGACATTTCTCGATGGCGTGCTGGCTGGCATTAATGCGCACCGTGCCGGACGGCGTCTGGCGGTAATGCGCCAGTCTGGTCAACCCGGTATCAAGCGCATCAAAGGCGGAACCGGCGGTCTGGTAAAGCTGTTCCCCGGCGTGTGTCAGCGACAGCTTACGCGTAGTACGCACCAGAAGCTGAACGCCCAGCCGCTCTTCCAGCTCGCGAACCGATCGGCTGATCCCGGATTGCGCCAGCCCGAGCCGCTGTGCGGCTGCCGTAAAGCTTCCCTCCCGCACCACCTGGATAAAGAGATACAGTTCATTATAGTTTTCCCGCTTCGCCATCATGCCTCGTCAATTCATATCAAAATGATATTAATCCTAGCAGCTTTTGGCCTCTAATCAGCACTATTTCTGCTAACTATAATGGCCTCATTACAACAACACACGGTACCTCTTATGAAAACATTCACCCAAAAACTGTCCGTTGCGCTGCTGTTATGCGCATCATTAAGTGGAGTGACAACAATGAGTTATGCAGAAACGCTAAATCCTAACGCCCCCGTTTCGATGGTGACAACCTGGGATAAAACCTTCGCCGAGAGCAATAAAGTCAACCACCGCAAAGTGACGTTCCAGAACCGGTACGGGATCACTCTGGTGGGCGATCTGTACATTCCCAGGAACCACGGCGACCAGAAACTGGCGGCGATAGCCGTCAGTGGGCCGTTCGGTGCGGTTAAAGAACAATCCAGCGGTCTGTACGCCCAGACTCTGGCTGAGCAGGGGTTCGTGGCCCTGGCCTTCGACCCATCCTACACGGGGGAAAGTGGCGGCCAGCCGCGTAACGTTGCCT
Source organism: Enterobacter cloacae complex sp. I1M (assembly GCF_014982425.1). Classification (NCBI taxonomy): domain Bacteria; kingdom Pseudomonadati; phylum Pseudomonadota; class Gammaproteobacteria; order Enterobacterales; family Enterobacteriaceae; genus Enterobacter; species Enterobacter cloacae complex sp. I1M. The sequence goes on from NZ_JADCLG010000010.1 coordinate 169,843, forward strand.
CCCCTGACATCAACACCGAAGACTTTAGCGCCGCTGTGGATTTCCTGGGGTTACAGAAAGAAGTCGACCGTAACCGTATCGGCATTCTTGGTATCTGCGGCTGGGGCGGTGTGGCGCTGAACGCGGCATCCATGGATACCCGCGTGAAGGCGGTCGCCACCAGCGTAATGTATGATATGAGCCGCGCGATGGGTCACGGCGTGGGCAACGGGAAAGATCGCTATTCAGCGGCCGATCGTCGGGCCGTGTTGCAGTATCTGAACGCGCAGCGCTGGAAAGATGCTGAAAGCGGCACTTTCGCCCATGGCGGCCACGATATTAATGTCGATGAGAATGGCAAGGTGACGGCGGCCGAGCGCATTCTGCCGGAAGCACTGCCCACCGATCCGCATCCGGTACTGAAAGAGTTCTATGATTACTACCGTATGCCGCGCGGTTTCCATGCCCGTTCCGTAAACTCCACCGGCGCGTGGACTGCGACCATGCCGTTATCCTTTATGAATATGCCGCTGCTGAGCTATGCCGGGGAGATCACTATCCCAACGCTGATTGTGACCGGTGAAAACGCACACTCTCGTTATTTTGCGGAGGATGCGTTCAAGGCCGTCGGCAGCAAAGAGAAAGAGCTGGTGATTGTTCCCGGTGCAAACCATGTTGATCTCTACGATAACGTCGCAGGAAAAATCCCGTTCGCGCAGTTTGAGCAGTTCTTCAAAACCAGTCTGAAATAACACTCTAAGCCCCCGGAAATCACGGGGGCATCTCTTCTCATCGTCGTGAATGACACCTATGTCTACACTGAATCAAATCCCATCCCGCTACAGCGAGCATGCACACTGGGACAGTATTTTTGCCCGTAAGTCTGCTCGTGGCATCTGCAATAAGGCATTATATTAACAGGGTTATTTTATTTAATTACAAAACCTCGAATACCTCCCGTTGAAATAATAATTAAGCAATATCCTGGTCAGTCGGCGACATCGCTTTGTTAGCTTGAGAAGTCAGGCAAAGCTCAAACTGGAGGTATTCTTTGCTGATTAAATTAAAGAAAGAACGAACGCATCAGGAGGATCGTCGTCTTGCACTCTGGCTGGCGACCTCCGCGGGACTGCTGAATGCCATTGCGCTGGGCGCGTTCGGCTTTTTCCCCTCTCATATGACGGGTAATACATCGCAGTTATCCAGCGAAGTTTCCTCCACCGATCTCAGTGATATTCTTTTTTTTGGCGCCATTATTCTGTCGTTTGTCACTGGCGCCATTGTTGCGCGGATTATTGTTATCTGGGGAATTATCCATAACGTCAGGCTGATATTCAGCCAGGTTTTATTTGTTGAAGGGCTATTACTTGCCGGGGTATCCCTTTATGAAATGTATTTTCACTCCTTCGCCACGAATCAGGAGATTATTCTTTTCCTGTGCGGTTTGATGGGAATTCATAACTCCACCTCAACTCAGCTTTCCGGCGGTCGGGTGAGATCCACGCACATTACCGGCACGCTGACCGATGCCGGCATTTCGCTGGCCTCCGTTATGGTCGCCATGCTGCGCCGGGATTATTCCAAAGACACGGCCGCGCAAAAGAGCCAGCTCAAAACCCATTTAACCACCCTTTTCTCGTTTATTACCGGCGGGATTGCGGGGCTGATCCTCTTCAGAGAGTTTGGATTCCACGCGATGCTGGCACTGGGCCTGATGCTGGTGTTTATCGCTGCCTTTTCAATCGTTCGTATCTCGTGGCGCGTTCGAAAGGTACGCGCCGCGCTTAGTCGATAGGGTGATCAGCACGCCTCAAGTGACGTTGTCACTTGAGGCGTGCTTCTTTAAGACTATTCTGCCTTCCCGCTGACAGCCCTTACGCCATAAGGCTTAACTCAGGTTGTCACTAATTTCATAGGGTTACTGTTTTACCCCCTTTGCTGGAACCCTTCCGTTTCGCTTGCTATAGGTGAAGTACCCCTGCCGAAACATGGCATAACAACAGGCAACCGCAACAGGTGGTTGCTATAACGCATGCGCACAGGGAGACACACCGCAATGCACCCATTACTTAAACGTTCGCTGCTTTTTGTAGGCGCGATTATCGTGGTCCTCGCTCTCCTCACCTGGGGAATTGGACTGGAGACGATTAAGGCGCGCCAGGTTGACCTGCTCTACCTCGGTCAACAGCACCTGATTCTGGTCTTTTCATCAATGTTCTTTGCCCTGCTGGTGGGCATTCCAAGCGGTATTCTGCTGAGCCGTCCGGCGGCACGGGGTATCGCCGAATACGTGATGCAAATCTTTAACGTGGGCAACACCCTGCCGCCGCTGGCCGTTCTGGCGCTGGCGATGGTGGGGATTGGCATCGGTGATAAACCGGCCATTATCGCCCTCTTTCTCGCTTCTTTGCTGCCAATTGTGCGTAACACCTATGCCGGGCTGTGCTCTGTTCCCGCGTCGTTGCTGGAAGCGGCAAACGGCATCGGCATGACCAAATGGCAGCGCCTGCATCAGGTCGAAATTCCTAACGCCTGGCCGGTGATGCTTTCCGGTATTCGCATTGCCACTGCGATTAACGTCGGTACCGCACCGCTGGCATTCCTGATTGGCGCCAGCAGCTACGGCGAGCTGATTTTCCCGGGGATCTATCTGAATGACTTCCCGACGCTGATCCTGGGCGCGGCGGCCACCGCCCTGTTCGCCCTGATTCTGGATACGCTGCTGGCGGCACTGGGTCGACTACTGAGCCCGCATCTCGCGCGATAATTATAACAAGGAGCTTCTATGAGACTGTTTTCCGGCCTGACGGCGCTGTGCGCCGCCGCGCTCTTCACCAGCCAGGCGCTCGCCGCGCCGCTGATCCTGGCAACAAAGAGCTTTACCGAGCAGCACATTCTCTCGGCCATGACCGTACAGTATCTGCAAAAGAAAGGATTTCAGGTGCAGCCGCAGACTAATATTGCGACGGTGATTTCCCGTAACGCGATGATTAACAAGCAGATTGATATGACCTGGGAGTACACCGGCACGTCGCTGATCATCTTCAACCATATCAACAAACGCATGTCGCCGCAGGAGTCATACGAGACGGTGAAACGCCTCGACGCAAAGCACGGTCTGGTGTGGCTTAAACCTGCCGATATGAACAATACCTATGCCTTTGCCATGCAGCGCAAGCGCGCCGAGGCTGAACATATCAATACCATGTCTGAGATGGTGGCAAAGATTGAGCAGATCCGTAAAACCGATCCAGATAACAACTGGCTGCTGGGCCTTGACCTGGAATTTGCCGGGCGTAGCGACGGGATGAAACCGTTGCAGGCGGCCTACAACATGGAGCTGGACCGCCCGCAGATCCGCCAGATGGATCCGGGGCTGGTCTATAACGCGGTGCGCGACGGGTTTGTCGATGCCGGGCTGATCTACACCACCGACGGGCGCGTGAAGGGCTTCGATCTTAAAGTGCTGGAAGACGATAAAGGCTTCTTCCCGAGTTACGCCGTGACGCCAGTTGTTCGAAAAGACACGCTGGAGGCTAACCCGGGGCTGGAGGAGGCGCTGAACACCCTCTCAGCCCAGCTCAATAACGACGTTATCACCGAACTGAATAAGAAGGTGGATATCGACCATCAGTCACCGCAGCAGGTCGCCCGTGATTTCCTGCGTAGCAAACAGTTGCTGTAGGAGGCGCTATGGAGACGATTCACTATATTCTCGACAACTGGGACTATCTCTTAACCCTGACGCTGCAACACCTCTGGCTGGTGGCACTCGCCGTGGGCATGGCGATTGTTATTGGCGTGCCGCTGGGTATTTTAATTGTCCGCCATAAATGGCTGGCAACGCCGGTGCTGGGGATTGCCACCATTGTGCTCACCATCCCGTCAATTGCGCTTTTCGGCCTGATGATCCCGCTCTTTTCGCTGATCGGTCAGGGCATTGGCGCCCTGCCCGCGATTACGGCGGTGTTCCTCTATTCACTGCTGCCGATTGTGCGCAACACCCACACGGCGCTCGACAGCCTGCCACCCGGCCTGCGCGAAGCGGGACGCGGCATCGGCATGACCTTCTGGCAGCGTCTGCGCTGGGTGGAAATCCCAATGGCGCTGCCGGTGATTTTTGGCGGCATCCGCACCGCCGTGGTGATGAACATCGGCGTCATGGCGATTGCTGCCGTGATTGGCGCGGGCGGTCTGGGCCTGCTGCTGCTTAACGGTATTGGCGGGAGTGATATTCGTATGTTAATTGCGGGCGCGCTGATGATTTGTCTTTTAGCGATTGTGCTCGACTGGTTGCTGCACCGTTTGCAGGTGGTACTGACTCCGAAGGGGATTCGATAATGATAAAACTGGAAAACCTCACCAAACAATTTTCACAGAAGCACGTCCAGACGTTTAAGGCCGTCGACAACGTCAACCTGAACGTGCCTGAAGGGGAAATGTGCGTGCTGCTCGGCCCGTCCGGCTGCGGGAAAACCACTACCCTGAAGATGATTAACCGTCTCATTACGCCAAGCAGCGGGACGATCCTGATTAACGGCGAAGACACCAGCGGGATGGACACCGTGACCCTGCGCCGCAACATTGGCTACGTGATCCAGCAGATTGGCCTGTTCCCGAACATGACTATCGAAGAGAACATTACCGTCGTGCCGCGCATGCTGGGCTGGGACAAAGCGCGCTGTAAATCCCGTGCCGAGGAGCTGATGGATATGGTGGCAATGGATCCACATAAATTCCTTCACCGCTATCCGCGCGAAATGTCCGGCGGTCAGCAGCAGCGTATCGGCGTCATCCGCGCGCTGGCAGCGGATCCTCCAGTCCTGCTGATGGATGAACCATTCGGCGCGGTTGACCCGATTAACCGTGAGGTGATCCAGAACCAGTTCCTGGAGATGCAGCGCAAGCTGAAAAAGACCGTGATGCTGGTGAGCCACGATATTGACGAAGCGCTGAAGCTGGGCGACCGTATTGCCGTCTTCCGTCAGGGGCGTATTGTTCAGTGCGCCAGCCCGGACGAGCTGCTGGCGAAACCCGCCAATGAGTTTGTCGGCTCGTTTGTTGGTCAGGACCGGACGTTGAAACGCCTGCTGCTGGTATCCGCGGGCGACGTCACCGACCAGCAGCCGACGATTACGGTACGCGAATCGACGCCGCTGCCAGAGGCCTTCGCCACCATGGATGACAACGATATTCGCGCCATTACCGTGGTTGATGATCTCGGCAAACCGCTGGGCTTTGTGAAGCGCCGCGAAGCGCGTAATGCCAGCGGCAGCTGCGGTGATATTCTGCATCCGTTCCGCATGACAGGTAAGGCCGAGGATAACCTGCGCGTGGTGCTTTCTCGCCTGTATGAGAGCAACACCAGCTGGATGCCGATTGTGGACGAGGACGGACGCTATAACGGCGAGATATCCCAGGATTATATTGCGGAGTATTTGAGTTCCGGGCGTACGCGCCGGGCATTGAATATTCATAGCGAGAGTTAAGCATTCAGGCCGGGTACTGCCCGGCCTTTTTCCGCACGCATACCTTTTGCTAACCTCACGTTTTCCCGCCACAATATCGTATCGTCCCCGTTAATCACGACTTCATGCAACGTCTTCACGCTTACCCCGACATCCGCGCGATGTTTCGCCGTCTCCTGATTGCTACTGTCACCGGCGTGCTGGCAGCGCTGGCCGTTGCGGTGTTCCGCCACAGCATGTATCTGCTGGAGTGGTTGTTTCTCAGCAACGAAAGCGGAAGCCTGGTGAACGCCGCTGCCGCGTTATCGCCCTGGCGGCGGGCGCTGACGCCTGCGCTGGGTGGTCTGGCCGCGGGGGTGCTACTGTGGGGATGGCAGCGCATGACGGCACAACGTCCCCACGCCCCGACCGATTATATGGAGGCGCTGGAGACGGGTGATGGCCAGTTTGATTACGGCGCCAGCCTGGTGAAATCCCTCGCCTCGTTGCTGGTGGTCGCCAGCGGCAGCGCCATCGGCCGGGAAGGCGCCATGATCCTGCTTGCCGCCCTCGCTGCCTCCTTTTTTGCACAACGTTGTACGCCGAAATCCGAATGGAAACTGTGGATCGCCTGCGGTGCCGCCGCCGGGATGGCCAGCGCCTATCATGCGCCGCTGGCGGGCAGCCTGTTTATCGCAGAGATCCTGTTTGGCACGCTGATGCTGGCCTCCCTCGGCCCGGTGGTGATTGCCGCTGTGGTGGCCCTGCTAACCACGCGCCTGTTAAGTCCCGGCGCGAATACACTTTATGATGTCCATCTCAGCGAGATGCTTACGGCGGTGGATTATTTCCTGATCGTTGGCGTGGGTCTGCTGGCTGGCGTTTGCGGCCCGCTGCTGATGTGGCTGATGGCGGCCAGCCACAGGCTGTTTCTGCGTCTCAAACTTTCACCGCCGTGGCAGCTGGCGCTGGGGGGGCTGATCGTCGGGCTGCTGTCGCTGCTGACGCCGAAGGTATGGGGGAATGGCTACAGCGTGGTTCAGGCGTTTTTGCAGTCGCCGCCGCTGCTGTCGGTAATTGCCGGCGTCTTTATCTGCAAGCTCCTGGCGGTGCTGGCAAGCAGCGGGTCCGGCGCACCGGGAGGCGTGTTTACGCCAACCTTGTTCGTTGGTATGGCAACGGGAATGCTGTTTGCGCAGATCTTTGCGCTGTGGTTTCCTGGCTCTGAGACGGCGATCCTGCTTGGGCTGGCGGGTATGGCGACGCTGCTTGCCGCCACAACGCATGCGCCAATCATGTCGGCCTTGATGGTATGTGAGATGACCGGGCAGTATTTTTTACTTCCCGGTTTGCTGGTTGCCTGTGTTGTGGCGTCGGTATTGTCGAGAACGCTACGCCACGACTCGATCTACGGCCAGCATACCGCCGAAAGCCGAGAGATCGATATAGTGCGCTAATTCGCGCTGCTCGGCGCGGGGCAGATAAGGCAGTTCGCCTACCAACGGGCCAGGCAGCTTTTTGCTCAGCACGTCGATGATTTCTGCGTAGTGCGCAAGGCCCGGGTTAATACGGTTCGCCACCCAACCAATCAGTGGCAGGCCGTCATTAGCGATAGCCTGCGCCGTCAGCAAGGCATGGTTGATGCACCCTTCCTGAATGCCCACGACCATAATCACCGGCAGCTGCTCCTGCACCACCCACTCGGAAAGGGGACGTAAATCGTTCATCAGGCTGCGCCAGCCACCGGTCCCTTCAACGACAACGTGGTCAACCTTTTCACTCAGATTTGCCAGGCCATCAGAGAGCAGACTGTAGTTGATAAGCCCACTGTGAGCGACGCTGCTTTCCTCTTCGCTTAACGCGATGGGATTGACGGCATCATAAGGCAGTTCCAGAGACGAGACGCTTTGCAGAACCAGGGCGTCCTTATTGCGCAGCCCTTCTGGCGTCTCTTTACTGCCTTTTGCTACCGGCTTGTATCCTGCAACGCGTTTACCGCTTGCCGCCAGGGCCTGAAGTAACGCGCGGGATACGACGGTCTTCCCGACAGACGTATCCGTACCAGTAATAAAGAAACGCTTAAGCATGACTCATTCCACCTCTTGGGTATGCTTCAAAAAATATAAACCAGGTAAATAATTCAGTGGGGAAAGTCTACGGGAAGCGTGCGCTACCCGGCTTGAGATAGCGCAATTTTTCGTACATCTATGGAAAAGAGTTAGCCCTGAAGCAAACGAATCAGTAACGAGCCGTTGTACATCGCATCTTTTACCAGCGCGGCGCCAGCCATCGTACCCTGGTTGGAAAATTGCGTACTTTCGACCACGATGTTTTTACTGTACGCGGGAAGCGCCTGCTGGTTGATGCAGGCGGAAATTGCCGGAAAGAGGATATCCGCCGCCTGGCTGAGCGGGGAGCCGATCAGTATTTTTTGCGGGTTAAACAGGTTCACCATAATGGCCAGAATGCGCCCGACATTATTGCCCACGCCGGTAATGATGTCCTTCGCCAGCAGATCGCCCTGCCTTGCCGCAGTGCACAATGCCTCGACGCTCAACGGTTGACCGTGCAGCGTGGAGCTCATTGACTGGCTGAGCCGCACCTGCGCCAGCTCCAGCACGCTTTCGACGCTGGCAATTGTCTCCAGACAGCCATGGTTACCGCAGTAGCAGCGTTTTCCGTACGGATCGACCTGCGTATGGCCAATCTCCACCAGGCTACTGCTGCCAGCATGCAACAGACGCCCGTCGGTGATCACACCTGCGCCAACGTTGTGATCAATCACCACCTGAATCACGTCGCGCGCGCCCCGGGAAGCGCCAAATAACGCCTCCGCCATCGTCCAGGCGCTGATATCATGCTGAATGTAGACCGGCACACCGGTGTGGTTTTCCAGCACGTCGCCCAGCGGCATCTCTTTGACGTTTTCATAAAACGGCATGCGGTGCACAATGCCATTTTCGGTATCAATAATTCCCGGCAGGGTGATCGCAATCGCCGTTAAACGTTCAAGGCGCTGCTGGTGACGAATAAAGAACTGGTCGATATGGGTCAGAATGGCATCGAGGAGTGGTTGCTCTGCATCGAGCGGGAGTTCCAGCCGGTCTTCCACCACCAGCTTGCTGCTGAGGTCGCGCAGCGCGAGGAAGATTTCCCCGCGGCTAATTCGCAGCGACAGGTAGTGCCAGGCTTCCGTTTCCACCACCAGCCCTACCGCCGGACGGCCACGGCTGCCCGGCTCCTGAATTTCTGTCTCCTGAACCAGATGGGCTTCCAGCATTTCGCGGACAATCTTGGTAATACTGGCGGGTGCCAGTTGTGCCAGGCGCGAAAGATCGATACGCGAAACCGGACCAAGCTGATCAATCAGGCGATAAACGGCGCCCGCGTTGGTCTGCTTGATCTGATCGATATGCCCTGGCTGACTATCAGCAACCACCTCGTACTCCCTTATTTTCGAGCTTCGAAATAAACTGAGGGCTATGGTGAAGCACTTCAATGGCTGACGTCAAATTTTTACTTAGCCATGTGATTTACTGCACATTTTCGCCCGCTTTTCCCTATAAATAACGCCCGTGAGAAGCGGTAATTAATTGTTCTTTGAAACGCTGTGCCGCATGGCTCTGTTCATGATGTTTAGACCACACCAGCCACATCTCCGAGACCGCATCCTGCTCGGCAATATTCACCCAGCGCATTTCCGGCAGTTGTACCCGTTTAAACGAGGCCGGAAGAATCGACACGCCAAGCCCTGCGGCAACGAGACCAATGATCGTCATGGCTTCCCCCACTTCCTGCGCGATAGTCGGGACAAGGCCATATCGCCGCATCAGACCAAGAATATCGTCATACAATCCGGTACCCACCTGTGGGTCAAAAAAGACAAAGGGTTCTTTCGCCAGTTCAGCCAGCGTGACGCTATGCTGCGCGGCGAGCGGGTGATCCCGGGGGATCATCGCCATCAGCGGTTCGCGGAGGATCACCTGCCACGCCAGGGTATCAGGCAACTGCGTGTTACGCATTAGCCCCAGGTCGAGCGATCCTTCATTAAGCGGCGATATTTGCTCCCGGGTATTTATTTCGCGCGTCTGAATATGCACATCCGGAAAGTTACTGCGAAACGAGGATAGCGTTTGTGAAACAGCGCTGATGAAGGGGGCCGACGAGGTAAACCCGATGCGCAGCTCTCCCGTCTCCCCGAGATGAAGCCGTTCCGCTCTGGCGGCGGCGTCCACCACCATACTCAGGATCTGTCGGCTATCGGCGAGAAACTGTTTTCCCGCCGCCGTCAGGCTCACGCTGCGGTTGGTTCGCGCCAGCAGACGCGCCCCAACCTGCTGCTCAAGGATCTGGATCTGTTGGCTCAGCGGTGGCTGGGAGATATTCAGCCTTGCCGCAGCACGACCAAAATGGAGCTCTTCAGCGACGGCGACAAAATAGCGCAGATGGCGCAGCTCGATATTCATATTTTTAAAGTATCATTTGAGATTATTAATATATTAGACAGAATATTTACATTTTCCTACCCTAATCTTGTGGTCATACCCGTCACCAGAAACCACGGGGAAGTTTAAGCAAGGATTATGTGTGAGCCGTACAACGACCGTTGATATCGCGCCGGCCAGCGACATTGATGATTTACCCGCAGTACCGCAGCCGGTTCAGTTTATAAAACGTGGTACCCCCCAGTTTATGCGCGTCACGCTGGCGCTCTTTTCAGCGGGTCTCGCCACTTTCGCCCTGCTCTACTGCGTTCAGCCGATCCTGCCGGTCCTGTCGCATGAATTTGGCGTGTCGCCAGCCAGCAGCAGTATTTCGCTCTCCATTTCAACCGGGATGCTGGCGATCGGTCTGCTGTTCACCGGGCCACTTTCAGATGCCATCGGGCGTAAGCAGGTCATGGTAACGGCGTTAATGCTGGCCTCCGTGTGTACCTTGCTGTCCACCATGATGACCAGCTGGCACGGCATTCTGGTCATGCGCGCGCTGATTGGGTTATCCCTCAGCGGCGTGGCGGCGGTCGGGATGACCTATCTCAGCGAGGAGATCCACCCAAGCTTCGTGGCCTTCTCCATGGGGCTGTACATTAGCGGGAACTCTATCGGCGGGATGAGCGGACGCCTGCTCAGCGGTGTGTTTACCGATTTCTTTAACTGGCGCATTGCGCTGGCCGTAATCGGCTGCTTCGCCCTCGCTTCGGCGCTAATGTTCTGGAAAATCCTGCCGGAATCGCGCCATTTCCGCCCGACTTCCCTGCGTCCGAAAACACTGTTTATCAACTTCCGTCTGCACTGGCGCGACAAAGGTTTGCCGCGATTGTTTCTGATGGGATTCCTGCTGATGGGGTCATTTGTCACGCTGTTTAACTATATTGGCTACCGGCTGATGCTCTCGCCGTGGCATCTTAGCCAGGCATTGGTGGGTTTGCTCTCTGTGGCGTATCTCACCGGGACGTGGAGTTCACCAAAAGCGGGCGCCATGACCGCGCGCTTCGGCCGTGGTCCGGTGATGCTGGTGTCCACCGCTGTGATGTTGTTCGGACTGCTGATGACGCTTGTCTCTTCCCTGTGGCTGATTTTTGCCGGAATGCTGCTCTTCTCTGCGGGATTCTTTGCCGCGCATTCTGTTGCCAGCAGCTGGATTGGCCCACGCGCGCGCCGCGCCAAAGGTCAGGCTTCGTCTCTGTATCTGTTCAGTTACTATCTTGGTTCCAGCATAGCCGGTACGCTCGGCGGGGTGTTCTGGCATAACTACGGCTGGAACGGCGTGGGCGGATTTATCGCGCTGATGCTGTGCGCGGCACTGCTGGTGGGCGCGAGCCTGCATAAACGACTGCATTAACATTCAGCCATCTTCGTGTTTAAATCGAGCCGATGCTAATTTTTGTCATCGGCTGATTCAGACACGAGGACTTCATGAAAAACAATAACTATCAACAACTCACCCGCACCTTCCAGCGTCTCTCCCGCTTCTCCCACCTATCCTCCATCGCCAGCTGGGACATGTTTACCATGATGCCGCCCGGCGGCAGCGCCGCGCGCGGTGAAGCGCTGGCGGAGATGAGCGTCCTGCAACATCAGATCCTGACCGATAAAAAAGTGGGTGAATGGCTGGCGGCGGCGGCAGAAGAAGATCTGAACGACGTTGAGCAGGCCAACCTGCGTGAAATGACGCGCCACTACCAGCAGGCCACTTTACTGCCGGAATCGCTGGTAGAGGCCAAATCGCTGGCGGGCAGCAGGTGTGAACACGCCTGGCGTACTCAGCGTCCGGCCAACGACTGGCAGGGCTTTTCAGCCAACCTGAAAGAGGTGGTGAAACTCAGTCGTGAAGAAGCCCGCCTGCGCGCTGAGGCTAAAGACTGCACGCCTTACGACGCGCTGCTGGATATCTTTGAACCCGACATGACCAGCGCTCGCCTGGATGTGCTGTTCGGCGATCTGAAGTCCTGGCTGCCGGAGCTGCTGGCAAAGGTTGTGGAAAAACAGGCTCAACGATCGTTCGTTCCGCCACAGGGGCCCTTCCCCACCGCCACCCAGCGCGAGCTGGGCCTGGAAGCGATGAAAATGCTTGGCTTCGATTTTAACGGCGGTCGTCTGGACGTTAGCGCCCACCCGTTCTGCGGCGGCGTTCCGGAAGATGTGCGTATCACCACGCGTTACGATGAAGATGAACTGCTCAGCGCGCTTTTCGGTGTGATCCACGAAACCGGACATGCCCGCTACGAGCAAAACCTTCCGCGAGCGTGGGCCGGCCAGCCCGTTGCGTTGGCGCGCTCTACGGCGATCCATGAATCCCAAAGTCTGTTCTTTGAAATGCAGCTGGGCCGCAGTGAGGCTTTCCTGAAGCATCTGCTTCCGGCGGTTCATGCCCGTTTCGGCAGCCAGGCGGCATTCAGTGAAGAGAATTTTATTGCCTGGAATCAGCGCGTGAAGCCGGGCTACATCCGCGTTGATGCAGATGAAGTGAGCTATCCGGCGCATGTGGTATTGCGCTATGAGATTGAGCGCGCGCTGATCAATGGCGAAATCGAAGTGGATGATATCCCCGCGTTATGGGATGAGAAAATGCAGGCCTGGCTTGGATTATCCACCAAAGATAACTACCGCAACGGCTGTATGCAGGACATCCACTGGACCGACGGCGGTTTTGGCTACTTCCCGTCTTACACGCTGGGGGCAATGTATGCGGCACAGCTGTTCCATGCCGCCAAAACTGCGCTGCCCGGGTTGCAGGCATCCATTGCCGGGGGCGACTTCTCGGCGCTGTTTGACTGGCTGCGTCAGAATATCTGGCAGCACGGCAGCCGTTTCAGCACGTCGCAGCTCATCACCCAGGCCACGGGTGAAGATCTGAATATCCGCTACTTCCGCGAACACCTGACGTCCCGCTACCTGTAAACGAACGCGCCGGGGGCCACCCCGGCGTTGTACATATGGTTACACGCCGATACCAATCACTCACGGAAACCCCGAATTTACAGGGATATAGTTATTTCAACGGCCCCGCAGTGGGGTTAAATGAAAAACCAAATTCGAGGGTATGAAAATGAAAAAAGTATTAGCTCTGGTTGTTGCCGCTGCTATGGGTCTTTCTTCCGCTGCATTCGCGGCTGAAACTACCGCCACCGCAGCGCCTGCGGCATCCACTGCTGCTCCGGCCAAAACGGTTCACCATAAAAAACATCACAAAGCGGCTAAACCAGCGGCAGCACAGAAAGCGCAGGCCGCGAAAAAGCACCACAAAAAAGCGGCAAAACCTGCGGTAGAGCAGAAAGCCCAGGCGGCTAAAAAGCATCACAAAAAAGCGGCAAAACACGAAGCGGCTAAACCTGCTGCACAGCCAGCAGCGTAAGAGTACAAGCTTAACCGTGCCCTTCGGGGCACGTTGGTAAACCGGCGCTGAACGGGATTGCGGTCAGCGCCGTTTTTTTATCCGGAGGGCGTATGCTGCGGCGCTATCGGTTTGAGTTCATTCTTATCCTGCTAATTTTATGCGCGCTCATCGCCAGCCACTTTTATCTTTCCTGAATGTAGCACGCTGATTTTACTCCCACTTTCTCGCCGTCGCGTCTATAGTATTTTCATAGGGTTCACTTTTAATAATCATAATTACCCCCACCAGAGTGTGATATGCGTAAATCTGTTGTGTTGTTACTGGGAACGTTTAGCCTTTTTGCAGGCTTTTCACATGCGGATGAGGGCGACGATGACGCCATCAGCGCCAAAGAGGTAAAGACGCTGTTTTTTGGTCATGACGATCGTACGCGTGTCACCGATCCTACCGAAGCGCCCTGGGATGCCATCGGGCAACTGGAAACCGCCAGCGGCAATCTATGTACCGCAACTCTCATAACGCCACGCCTTGCGCTGACGGCGGGTCATTGCCTGTTAATGCCGCCCGAAGGCAAACCGGATAAAGCGATCGCCCTGCGCTTTGTCTCGCAGAAAGGGATTTGGCGCTACGAAATTCACGGTATTGAGGGGCGGGTGGATCCGTCGCTCGGGAAACGCCTGAAACCGGATGGCGATGGATGGATTGTGCCGCCCGGGGCGGCATCCTGGGATTTCGGTCTGATCGTTTTACGTTATCCGCCGTCCGGGATCGCTCCGCTACCGCTCTTTGATGGTGACAAAGACGCGCTCACCGCCGCCCTGAAAGCCGCCGATCGAAAAGTGACGCAGTCAGGCTACCCTGTTGATCACCTCGATTCGCTGTACACCCATACGGACTGCGTGGTGACGGGCTGGGCGCAAAACAGCGTGCTTTCGCATCAGTGCGATACGCTACCGGGTGATAGCGGATCGCCCCTGATGTTAAAAACCGTTAACGGCTGGCAACTGATTGGCGTTCAGAGTTCTGCTCCGGCAGCGAAAGACCGCTGGCGCGCCGATAACCGAGCGTTAGCGGTGACCGGTTTTCGCGACCGGCTGGAAGCCCTGGCGCAGCAGTAGGTCACTCAGGCCAGTTTAATCATGATCATGCCAGCGAGCAGTAATACCAGCCCTATCCAGCCTTTATGGTTTAAACGCTGCCCGAACATAATCCAGCCTGCCGCCAGGGTGGCGGCAATACCGAAGCCGCCCCACAGCGCGTAGGCCACGGACAGATCGATGCCTTTCACCGCCTGCGACAGGGCGCTAAACGCCCCCAGAACCGCGGCAATCGATAACAGGCCGTAGGCTTTGCGACGAAAACCGTCGGAGAACTTCAGAAAGACGTTCGCAATAATTTCCAGAACGATGGCGAAAGCCAGCCAGGCCGCGTGGATCCATTCAAACTGCTGCATGGGTCTGCTCCTTCTGCTGTTTGGCTGGTTTGCGCGTACCCGATTTAATCAGCACGATACCTGCGACCAGGGTCGTCAGCCCGGCAATTTTCATTGTCGTCAGGGTTTCATCAAATATCATGACGCTGAACAGCGTAATCAATAAAATACCAACACCTTCCCACAAAGCGTATGCCACGCCCAGCGCGATTTTTTTAACCGCGAAAGAGAGGAATATATAGGAAAGCGTAATCATGACCAGCATCAAAATAAATCCGGTGCTGCCGTCACTCACGCTCGCCCATTTCATCGACAAGGTGCCGGTAATTTCAGCAACGATAGCCAGAGCTAATAAAATCCAGTAAAACATGTTTTTCTCCTGCTTGAGAATATAATCCATCGAGGCTCGCTGCGAACAGCAAACCAAAAAAGTGGGAATTAAATCAGTTAGCTAAGCGCATAGCGCCAGCTCAGGCAGAAGACGTGACTATAGCGCGGAACGCCAGTGTTGTTCACCGGAAAGCGTGCAGAGGGAGGTAGAAAACAGAGCAGAGTTGTTTGAAAAATACGTCCTGAACAAATTGTCCATAAAATTACAATTATCCGCGGTGTTGCTTCTCGTCTTTGCGGATGAAAATTGTCCTCAGTAGTTGAACACGCCTGATTTGTATCATAAGCCAGGAATTTACTCAAAGCCTTTTCATTTCTTTACCCAGTCTGTTTGATTTTGGTTAGTTTTTTTAATCCGCTTTCCCCTCTATTATAAATAAAAAACTGTTCAGGAACGTCCATGGCCAAACCCATTATCACCCTCAACGGGCTTAAGATCGTCATCATGCTGGGCATGCTGGTGATCATTCTGACCGGCGTTCGTTTTGCGGCCGATATCATCGTGCCCTTTATCCTGGCGCTTTTTATCGCGGTGATCCTCAATCCACTGGTGCAGCGAATGGTGCGGCTGCGCATCCCGCGTGTGCTGGCGATAAGCCTGCTTATCAGTATTATTATCGTTGCGATGGTGCTGTTAGTCGCCTATCTGGGAACCTCCCTGAACGAGCTGGCGCGGACGCTGCCGACATACCGCTCTTCCCTGGCGACCCCGCTGCTGCAAATTGAACCCTGGCTGCAACGCGCGGGTATCGAAGTCTCGGTTGAGGAACTGCTTAAATACATCGATCCGAATGCCGCCATGACGATTGTCACCAGCCTGCTGGCACAGCTCTCCAACGCCATGACCTCGATTTTCCTGCTGTTCCTGACGGTTGTGTTTATGCTGCTGGAAGTTCCACAGCTGCCTGCAAAACTCCAGCACATCATGGTGCGTCCGGTAGAGGGAATGGGTGCTATTCAGCGCGCGCTCGACAGCGTTTCACGCTATCTGGTGCTGAAAACGGCCATCAGCCTGGTGACGGGATTAGTGGTCTGGGGGATGCTCGCCGCGCTGGATGTGCGTTTTGCCTTCGTCTGGGGGCTGCTGGCCTTTGCGCTCAACTATATTCCTAACATCGGCTCCGTGCTGGCGGCGATCCCCCCTATCCTTCAGGTGCTGGTTTTCAGCGGTTTGTATGATGCCCTGATTCTGCTGGCAGGCTATCTGGTGATTAACCTTGTCTTCGGGAACATTCTCGAACCACGGATAATGGGACGCGGGCTGGGGCTTTCAACTCTTGTTGTGTTCCTGTCCCTGATTTTCTGGGGCTGGCTGCTCGGGCCTGTCGGCATGCTGCTCTCCGTTCCGCTGACAATTATTGTCAAAATTGGCCTGGAGCAGACCGCCGGTGGACAAAGTATCGCTGTACTGCTGAGCGACATGAGCCATAAGGCCGATTAATTGTCCATCGACAGCATAGGCTTGCCCGTTCTTCCCGCTTCGCGGTAGTTGCCCACTGCCCGCTGCCATTCCGACAGCGGGTAGAGGGTAACATCGCTGCACTGGCTGGCGCGCAGTTTAGGCCAGATGCGCCGAAACTCCGCCTGCCACGCCTCAGCGCTCAGCGCGTCCAGATAGTTACGAATGTGAAACCACGCCACGCGCGGCAACGGCCGCTGCTGCCGGAAGGTCTGCCCGGAGAGTAGCCCGTAGCAGACAAAGGTACCGGTTTCGGGCATCACGCTCAGGATCGCCTCCGCCAGGCTGCCGCCCGTGGCGTCGTACACCACCTCCGCTTGCGCGGCGGCAGCGTTGACGGCGGCCGTATCATCTTGCGCAATCGGGACGATCCCCATTTCAGCCAGACGTTGAGCGTGCACGGGCGAGCGATGGATCCCGTAAACCGCCTCTGCACCCGCCTGGCGTGCCCATTGCCCGAGCAGAACGGCGCAGTCAGAACCGGCAGCGGTGAGCAGCACCGTTTTCCCGACCGGAGGATAACGGTCCAGCATCATCTGAGCGGCAAGCGGGTTGATATACGCCCGCGCGGCAAGAAGCGAGTCGACGTCGTCCGGGACGGGAACCGCATACGCCACCGGGCAGTCGACATAGCGCTGCCAGGTTCCCTGCCCCCGTAACGGCAGGACCCGCTTGCCCAGCAGCGCCGGGTAAGCGGCGGGCGTTTCGGTCACTATTCCGACCCCTTCATAACCGGCTATTGCGGGCAGCGGCGTGCGATGGCGATATGCCCCGGTGATGGGGATGAGATCGGAGGCGTTCACCGGAGAAAAAAGCATGCGCACACGTATCTCTCCCGGCTGTCGCGGTGACAATGGTGTGGTTTCCGCTTGCAGTACCGATTCAGGCTCACCAAACCGGCGATACCAGAGGGCCAGATTACGCATTGCGATCGCGCCATCCCATTTCCGGTGCGACATGTTTCAGGATGGACTCGATCACATGTGCGTTGTATTCCACGCCCAGCTGATTCGGCACGGTAAGCAACAGCGTATCCGCTTCCGCGATCGCTTCATCCTTTTTCAACTGTTCAATCAGCTTGTCTGGCTCTGCGGCATAGCTGCGTCCGAAAATGGCCCGCGTTTTCTCATCCAGATAGCCAACGCTGTCGCTCTCATTGCGGCTTGAACCGAAATATATCCGGTCGCGATCGTCCATCAGGGCAAAAATACTGCGGCTGACCGAAACGCGTGGCTGACGGGTATGCCCTGCCTCGGCCCAGGCCTGTCGGTAGGCACGGATCTGTTTTGCCTGCTGAATATGGAACGGCTCGCCGGTTTCATCATCTTTCAGCGTTGAGCTTTGCAGGTTCATCCCCAGTTTTGCCGCCCATACTGCCGTTGCATTGGAGCCAGCCCCCCACCAGATACGATCGCGTAAGCCCTCTGAATGCGGCTCCAGACGCAACAATCCCGGCGGGTTTGGGAACATCGGCTGTGGGTTAGGCTTCGCAAACCCTTCACCGCGTAATACATCAAGCAGTACCTCAGTGTGACGGCGCGCCATATCAGATTCGTTTTCCCCGTCCTGCGGCACGTAACCAAAATAACGCCAACCATCAATCACCTGCTCCGGGGAGCCCCGGCTGATACCAAGCTGTAATCGCCCGCCGGAGATGAGATCTGCCGCGCCAGCATCTTCCGCCATATACAGCGGATTCTCGTACCGCATGTCGATCACGCCCGTACCGATTTCGATGCGTTTGGTTTTCGCGCCTATCGCAGCCAGCAAGGGGAATGGCGAACTGAGCTGGCGGGCAAAGTGGTGCACGCGGAAATAAGCCCCGTCCGCGCCCAGCTCTTCAGCGGCGACAGCCAGATCGATGGACTGTAGCAGCGTGTCAGCTGCGGTTTGCGTGCCGGACTGGGAAGACGGCGTCCAGTGACCAAACGACAAAAATCCGATCTTTTTCATAGTGGAGTATCCTGATAAAGCATTGCGTTATCCCTACTCTACGCATTAACCGATGAGAATAAATGGTGATTATTTAACGGAATGCTTCAAATAAACTGACAGAAATACGCAAATCGCACGCTGCCTTCCCGCAGAGGAGGCATTCTCCTGGCATCTCAAAATGGGATATAGTGTGAACTATTCTCTTTTTTAACAGGTAACATCAGCAATGGCTCTGATCCCCAAAAACTACGCACGGCTGGAAAGCGGCTACCGTGAAAAAGCCCTAAAAATTTACCCGTGGGTCTGTGGACGCTGCTCGCGGGAGTTTGTGTATTCGAATCTTCGTGAACTCACGGTCCACCATATCGACCACGATCACACCAATAATCCGGAAGATGGCAGTAACTGGGAGTTGTTGTGCCTGTTTTGCCATGACCACGAACACTCAAAGTACACCGAAGCGGATCAGTATGGCACCACCGTTGTCGCAGGTGAGGATGCGCAAAAAGACGTGGGTGTCGCCACGTTTAACCCCTTTGCCGATCTCAAGGCGATGATGAACAAGAAGAAGTAATATCGGCGGCTTTACTGCCCATACCTGCCGTATGGGCAGTCAGAAAGATAAAGGTAATGTATTCCAGTCACAGATTGAACAAGGAGACGGCCTTAATATCGGCTTCAGGATTCACGCGTTTTACAGCCTCTAAAAACGCAGCAAAGTTTTGATTAAACACCGTCAGATTATTATAAAATTGCACCTGTTTTTCACGGGTTCCCTCAAGATAGCTCACAGACCAGATCCGCCTGTTATTTACCACTGTCGAGCCCGGCTTAATTTTTACGATAGCCGCCAGCTCAATTTTACGGGTGACGCTATTTATGACCTCATATAAATACTGCTCATCATAAAAGTAGGTTTTACCTGACGATCCGCCAAACCAGGAAGGATGGGTAGAGATTTTTTTCATTCCCCGGCTGTCGGCAACGATGCGCTTTGGATGCCGAATACGCCTGATGAAAAAGCGCATCAGCGTAATCAGTGCCGTGAAAGACAGCACCACGAAAATAAAATTAATGCTCTCCCGCATATTTCGTTACCTGCCACGCATAACTCAAAGTGGCGAAGTATAGCGTAGCCCGGTAGCTCAGGGAACGTACGCGATGCAATCGCAGATGGAACGGGAAATGCTCTTACCTCGCCACGCAACATGATGTGCGGATCTCCTCACGGTTAAGTGATATTAACAATTGCTGCTAAGTTGTAAGTTTCTCCTTGCCGGACAGGACAAATCAGTTATCGTGCCAGGCAACTTTTTCAGCAATAAAAAACAGTGGGATGCGCTATGGCGATTTTTGATGGTCACAATGACCTGTTGCTTAATTTATGGCTTCACCATCGCCAGGATCCGGTAACGGCCTTCTTCTCCGGCATTGAGAACGGACACCTCGATTATCCGCGCATGCAGCAAGGCGGATTTTCCGGCGGGCTGTTCGCGCTGTTCGTGCCGCCGCAGGAGTATATCGCCCGCATGGCGCCGCACTACGCCAGCGAGCCGTGGCAACCGATCGACATTCTCTGGCAGCAGTTGACGATCCTCAAGCAGCTTGTCGCACACTCCGATGGACGGGCGCGATTGTGCCTGAGCGCGGCAGATATCGAACGCTGCCGTCAGGATAAGGTGCTGGCGATGGTGGCGCATATTGAGGGTGCGGGCGGTTTTGACGGCGAGGGTGGCGATCTACAGGCTTTCTATGCCGCTGGCGTGCGCAGCATTGGGCCTTTCTGGAACATTGCTAACCGTTTTGGCACCGGCGTTAACGGAGCGTTTCCCGGCAGCCCGGACAGCGGCCCAGGGCTTACCGCAGAGGGTATCGCCCTTATTAAGCACGCTAACGCCCTGAACATGCTGATTGACGTTTCTCATATGAATGAAAAGGCGTTCTGGGATACTGCTCGTCATTCCTCTTCACCGCTGGTCGCCACCCATTCCAACGCCCATACGCTGTGCCCGCAACCGCGTAATCTGACCGATCGGCAACTGCTGGCTATCCGCGACAGCGGCGGCGTGGCAGGGGTCAATTTCGGCAACGCCTTTCTGCGCGCCGACGGTAAACGCGATAGCGATACCCCGCTGAGCACAATCGTTCGCCATATCGACTATCTTATTAACATCATGGGCGAAGATCATGTCGCGCTGGGCTCCGATTTTGACGGCATCACGTTACCTGATGATTTGCATGATGTGAGTGGTTTACCGCGGCTAATCAGCGCGTTGCGTGACAGCGGCTATGATCAATTTGTGCTGAATAAGCTGCTGTGGGGCAACTGGCAAAAGGTATTGCAAAATGTTTGGCAACAATAGGTTACGTTGTAAACATTACGTTAATTCCTTACATCTTTCGGGTTGAGCTTTGCCCCACTGTGACGCATTATTTGATGACCATCACAAAACTGGCACAAACAATGGTGTTGGTGCTGCATTTTTAAAGAGGAAAATACGATGTGGAAGAAACCTGCTTTTATTGATTTACGTCTTGGCCTGGAAGTGACGCTGTACATTTCCAACCGCTAATCGCTCAGCCCGCCATCCGTGCGGGCATTTTTGTTTTACTACCTGGCCTATCTTCATGTTTATTAAAGTCCTCGGTTCCGCCGCCGGCGGCGGTTTCCCTCAGTGGAACTGTAATTGCGCCAACTGTCAGGGTTTGCGCAACGGTACCCTTCAGGCGACCCCCCGCACCCAGTCGTCGATCATCGTCAGCGATAACGGCGAAGAGTGGATACTGTGTAACGCCTCGCCCGATATCAGCCAGCAGATTGCCCATACGCCAGAATTGAATAAGAAAGAGGTTCTGCGCGGCACGCATATTGGCGGCATTATTCTCACCGACAGCCAGATTGACCACACCACCGGGCTGCTCAGCCTGCGCGAGGGGTGTCCGCATCAGGTATGGTGTACGCCGGAGGTGCATGAAGATCTTTCCAGCGGATTCCCGATTTTTACCATGCTCCGGCACTGGAACGGCGGCCTGGTTCATCATCCGATTGCGCCGCTCACCGCCTTTAGCGTGGAAGCCTGCCCTGATTTGCAGTTTACCGCTGTCCCCATCGCCAGTAACGCACCGCCCTATTCGCCGTGGCGCGACCGCCCGCTGCCGGGGCATAACGTGGCGCTGTTTATCGAAAACCGCCGCAACGGTCAGACGCTGTTCTACGCGCCGGGTCTCGGTGAACCCGATGCCGCCATCCTGCCGTGGCTTAAAAAATCGGACTGTCTGCTGATTGACGGCACCGTCTGGCAGGACGATGAACTGCAGGCCGCTGGCGTCGGGCGCAATACCGGCCGCGACATGGGCCATCTGGCGCTCGGCGATGAACACGGCATGATGGCGCTGCTGGCCTCACTGCCGGCAAAGCGCAAGATTCTGATTCACATTAATAACACTAACCCGATCCTTAACGAGCAGTCGCCGCAGCGTCACGCCCTCACGCAGCAGGGAATTGAAGTGAGCTGGGACGGGATGACCATCACGCTTCAGGACTAACTATGCACATTCGTGAAACGCTCTCGCCGCAAGAGTTTGAACACGCCCTCCGGGCGAAAGGCGCCTACTATCATATTCACCATCCGTACCATATCGCGATGCATAACGGCGAGGCCAGCCGCGAGCAGATCCAGGGCTGGGTGGCGAACCGGTTTTACTACCAGACGACGATCCCGCTGAAAGATGCGGCCATTATGGCGAACTGCCCGGATCCGCACACGCGTCGCAAATGGGTGCAGCGGATCCTCGATCACGACGGCAGAAACGGTCATGACGGCGGGATCGAAGCCTGGCTACAGCTGGGCGAAGCCGTAGGGCTTAGCCGCGACGACTTAATCAGCGAACGCCACGTGCTGCCCGGCGTTCGTTTTGCCGTGGACGCTTACGTTAACTTCGCCCGCCGCGCCAACTGGCAGGAGGCGGCATGCAGTTCGCTCACCGAACTGTTTGCCCCGCAAATTCATCAGTCGCGTCTCGACAGCTGGCCGCAGCACTATCCGTGGATCAAAGAGGAAGGCTATTTTTATTTTCGCAGCCGCCTCAGCCAGGCCAGCCGCGACGTTGAACACGGTCTGGAGCTGGCGAAGAGTTACTGCGATAGCGCAGAAAAGCAGAATCGGATGCTGGAGATCCTTCAGTTCAAACTCGATATCCTGTGGTCGATGCTCGACGCGATGACCATGGCCTACGCGCTACAGCGTCCGCCTTATCACACGGTCACCGACAAAGCGGCCTGGCACACAACCCGACTGGTATAAGCATGCAAAAAAACTCCATCGTCGCTTTTCGTCGCGGCTATCGCCTGCAATGGGAAGCCGCTCAGGACAGCCATGTCATCCTTTATCCGGAAGGCATGGCTAAACTCAATGAGACCGCCGCCGCAATCCTCGAACTGGTCGATGGCCAACGCGACGCGGCGGCCATCATTGCCATACTCAACGAACGGTTCCCGGAAGCCGGCGGCGTGGATGACGACGTCGTAGAATTCCTGCAAATCGCTTATCAACAGAAGTGGATTATTTTCCGTGAGCCAGAATAAACCCACCGTCAATCCACCGCTGTGGCTGCTGGCGGAGCTGACCTATCGCTGTCCGCTACAGTGTCCTTACTGCTCTAACCCGCTGGACTTTGCCCGGCAGGATCAGGAGCTGACCACTGAACAGTGGATTGAGGTTTTCCGCCAGGCGCGGGCGATGGGCAGCGTGCAGATAGGTTTTTCCGGCGGCGAACCGTTGACGCGTAAAGATCTGCCGGAGCTGATCCGCGCCGCCCGCGATCTCGGTTTTTATACCAACCTGATCACCTCAGGAATTGGCCTGACGGAAAGCAAGCTCGACGCGTTCAGCGAGGCTGGTCTGGACCATATCCAGATTAGCTTCCAGGCCAGCGATGAAGTGCTCAACGCCGCGCTGGCGGGGAATAAAAAAGCCTTCCAGCAGAAGCTGGCGATGGCCAAAGCGGTCAAAGCGCGCGATTACCCGATGGTGCTGAATTTCGTCCTGCACCGGCACAACATCGACCAGATCGATAAAATCATCGAGCTGTGCATCGAACTGGACGCCGACGACGTCGAACTTGCCACCTGCCAGTTCTACGGTTGGGCGTTCCTTAATCGTCAGGGGCTGCTGCCGACGCGGGAACAGATTGCCCGAGCGGAACGCGTGGTTGCCGACTATCGGCAAAAAATGGCCGCCAGCGGCAATCTGACCAACCTGCTGTTCGTCACCCCTGATTATTACGAAGAGCGACCAAAAGGCTGTATGGGCGGCTGGGGGTCGATTTTCCTCAGCGTGACCCCGGAAGGCACGGCGCTGCCCTGCCACAGCGCGCGCCAGCTACCGGTGGAGTTCCCCTCGGTGCTTGATCAGAGTCTGGAATCCATCTGGTATGACTCTTTCGGCTTCAACCGCTATCGCGGGTTTGACTGGATGCCGGAGCCGTGCCGCTCCTGCGATGAAAAGGAGAAGGACTTCGGCGGCTGCCGCTGTCAGGCCTTTATGCTCACCGGGAATGCTGATAACGCCGATCCGGTGTGCAGCAAATCGCCGCATCATCATAAAATTCTGGACGCGCGACGCGAAGCAGCCTGTAGCGACATGAAAATCGGCCAGCTTCAGTTCCGCAACCGTACACGTTCGCAGCTTATCTATAAAACCCGGGAACTGTAGCGATAATGACCACCCGCATCGTGGAGCTAGCAGGCGGATTACGCGCAACGCTGGTGCATCAGCCGCAGGCGACACGCGCGGCGGCGCTGGCGCGCGTGAGTGCCGGAAGCCATCACGAGCCACCGCGCTTCGCCGGTCTTGCGCATTTACTTGAGCACCTGCTGTTCCGCGGTAGCCAGCGCTATCAGGGCGACGATCGACTCATGGCCTGGGTCCAGCGTCAGGGCGGTAGCGTCAATGCCACCACGCTGGCTCGCCACAGCGCATTTTTCTTCGATGTGGCCGCCGATAACCTGTCCGACGGCATCGTACGACTGCGGGATATGTTGCAGGCGCCGCTGCTTTCATGCGATGACATACAGCGCGAAGTGGCGGTCATTGATGCGGAAAACCGGCTCATCCAGCAGCATGATTCCGCCAGGCGCGAAGCGGCGGCACGCCACGCGATGGAAGAACCCACAGTTTTTCGCCGTTTTCAGGTGGGTAGCCAGGATTCTCTGGGGCAGGACACGGGATCGCTGCAAACCGCGTTGCGCGACTTTCATCGGCGCTATTATGTGGCCGGACACCTGCAATTGTGGCTGCAAGGGCCGCAAACGCTGGATGCGCTGACCGAGCTTGCCCATACGTTTGCGTCCGGTTTTGCTTCTGGTGGCATGCCTGAAACCGCTCCCCCGTTGCGTCTTAGCGCTGAAGCAGATTTTCAGCTGGCAGTGACGGAGCGACCCGCACTGTGGCGTTGTCCGTTAATTCGAAAAAGTGACAACGTCACCTTATTTCGGGAGTTTTTACTGGACGACGCCCCCGGAAGCCTGATTGCCGGGCTGCGGGCGCGAGGGCTGGCAGAAGATGTCGCCCTGAACTGGCTTTATCAGGATAACGATAACGGCTGGCTGGCGCTAACGGTTGATAGCGAACGACCCGAGGAGGTTGACCCGCATATTACCCACTGGCTACGGGCGCTACAGCAAACGACGGATGAGCAGCAGCGGCATTATTATCGGCTGGCACAGCAGCGTTTCAGCGCCCTGCCGATGCTGGAGCAGCTGCGCCAGCGGGCGTTCGGTTTTGCGCCCGGTGCGGCGCCCGTAAGTTTTTCCGCCTTTTGTGCCGATTTACTGGCGGCGCCCACCTCGTATCTGGCCTGCAAAAAAATTGAAACCGCTGAAATTATCGCCAGCCAGGGGTTTGCTCTGCCGCTTAGCCATTGGCGTCGCCAGCCGGTTGCAGATGATAGCCCCATCGCGTTTTCCTTCTACCCGCAGACTGCCAGGTATGTTACGCCAGCCCCGACGTCAGAAGCCGCTCCGCTGCTGCATTTGTCGGCGCAGACACAACCGCCAACGCTGATCCTGCGCAGGCCTTTTTATTCGTGCGTGGAACGGGCGCAGGGGGTGGCGATGGGCAAACAGTTACGCCCTCTTCTTGCTGAACTGCGCCATATTGACGGCAGCGGCGAGTGGCAAACGGTTGACGGTAGCTGGCAGCTCACCCTGCGGCTACCTGACGCCGTAGCTACGGCGGAACACATCATCGGGGCGATAATCGATCGCCTCTCCCACCCCGCCCCGGCTCTTACGCCAGTGCCAGAAGGCATTGCCATCCGTGAGCTGCTTCAGCAATTGCCTGAACGTCTGGCATCGGATCCGCCACGAGACGGCTGGCTGGCGGCGCTAGTTGGCGGCAGCGTCGCACACGCGCACGGGTTAGCCCGGCAGCTTGGCCTGCTCCGGGCGCCGGTTAACGCTAAGCCGACGCCATTAAGCGGTTGTCCCGGCGGGATCGAACACATTCCGCACGCCAGCGCGGATTCGGCGCTGCTGGTGTTTATTCCCCTGCCGCCGGGCGCGTCGCTCGCCGCGCTGCGGCTGCTGGCATTATGCTGCGAACCGCAATTTTTCCAGCGCCTGCGCGTGGAACAGCAGATTGGCTACGTGGTCAGCTGTCGTTATCAGCGTATTGCCGATCGCGATGGCCTGCTGCTGGCGTTACAGTCGCCTGACCGCTCTCCAGTGAACCTGTTGGGTTGCTGCAAACAATTTTTGCGTGAGCTGACGCTGTGCGATGTGACGGCGTTCAGCGTATTGCGACAGCAGCTGGCGATGCAAATCCGGTCACCGATGAATGCCAGCGCCACGGCAGTCGCCGCCCTGCGCCAGCGCTATGGTTTACCGGTGTTAACGCCGCAGGCTGTTGATGCCCTGCAACATGACGAGATAATCGCACTATGGCGCGAGATGACTCGCCATCGCCGTCGCTGGCGGGTGCTTTTCACGGGCTGACCGGACCCGCCGCTTTCTTCATATCCGTGGTTTTTAGTCAAAAAAAAGCCCCGTACTACGACGGGGCCAGGTTGCTTATTTCGCTGTTATTTATCCAGCGCGTAGGCAATCACGTAGTCACCACGATCCGGCGACTGGCGTGCACCGCCAGCAGAGATCAGAATGTACTGTTTGCCGGTTTTCGGTGATACATAGCTGATAGGTCCGCCCTGGCTACCCACCGGAAGACGCGCTTTCCACACTTCTTCCCCCGTAGAGGAATCAAAGGCGCGCAGGTAGTAATCCTGGGTTCCCGCAATGAAGACCAGACCGCCCTGCGTGGCCAGCGTACCGCCCAGCGTCGGCATACCGACAGGCATTGGCATACGCATTTTTACCCCAAACGGACCGGTATCCTGTACGGTACCGACCGGCACCTGCCAGACGATTTTCTGCGTTTTCAGGTCAATGGCGGAGAGAGAGCCAAACGGTGGTTTCTGGCACGGAATGCCCAGCGGTGACATGAAACGGTTTTTGTTGACCGAATACGGCGTTCCTTTCATCGGAACGGCGCCCATCCCGGCGTTCACGGCTTCACCGCCCGTGTTTGCCACCGCGCTCTGCGGATCTTGCTTAATCAGCTGAACCCACAGGCCCAGACGCATGTCATTGACGAAGATATACTGGTTGTTCGGATCGGTGGACAAACTGCCCCAGTTCATTCCCCCCAGCGAGCCCGGGAAGCTCAGGGAAATATCGGTTCCCGGCATCGTGTACAGACCGTCATAACGCATTGATTTGAAGCTGATACGACAGGCCAGCTGGTCAAACGGCGTCGCCCCCCACATATCAGATTCTTTCAGGGTTTCTGCGCCAATCTGCGGCATCCCCACAGAGCGAGGCTGCGTTGCCGGGTACTGTTCACGTGGAATATCCGCTGGTTTTACCGGAACCTCTTTCACTTCAGTGAGCGGTTTACCCGTCAGACGATCGAGAACGTAAATTTGCCCCGCTTTAGTGCCCACTACCACCGCGGGCTTGTTGCCCTCTTTCGTTGGGAAATCAACCAGGCTCGGCTGCATCGGGATATCGAAATCCCAGAGGTCGTTATGCACGGTCTGGTATACCCACTTCTCTTTCCCGGTAGTCGCATCCAGCGCGAGAATTGAGGTGGCGTATTTGTGATCTTCCGGAATACGGTCAGCGCCCCACAGGTCGACAGAGGAACTTCCCATCGGGATAAACACGGTATTCATCGACGCATCCCAGGACATAGGGGCCCAGGAGTTTGCGGAGCTGCGTTTGTAGTGTTCGCCGGGCTTCAGAACATAGTTCGGATCCGGATTACGCGGATCGAACGCCCAGCGCAGCTTGCCGGTGATCACGTCATAACCACGTATTACGCCGCCCGGCATATCGGTGCTGACGTTATCCGCAACGCGGCCGCCAACCACGACCGTGGTACCCGCCAGCGTCGGGGCCGACGTCAACACATAGGTTGGATCTGACGCGTCGCCCATTCCTTCATGCAGGTTAACGCTGCCGTTAGTACCGAAGTCCGGGCAGAATTTGCCGTTATCGGCGTCTAACGCGATCAGCTTACCGTCAATGGTATTCATCAGGATACGGCGCTGGCATGCCGCGCCCGGTGCGACCTGCGCTGGCAGAACCGGTGTGGAGCCGGCTACTGTTGGCTGTGCCAGCGGTTTGGTGGCATCAAAGTACGCCAGGCCACGGCAGCGCATCCAGATGGCAGACTTAGCGTTGATTTCCGCTTTCCAGATCTCTTTCCCGCTATCGGCATCCACGGCGATCACGTTGTTATGCGGCGTACAGAGGAAGACACGATCGCCTACCTGTAGCGGCGTTTGCTGATCTTCTGCGCCATTGCCATCCGGACTTTGCGGAATATCACCGGTATGGTAGGTCCAGACCGGTTTCAGGTTTTTCACGTTGTCACGGGTTATCTGGTCCAGCGCCACAAAGCGACTACCGCCAGCCGTATTACCGTAGTGATCCCAGTTCTGCTGTTTCGCCTCTTCTTTTACCGGCACCAGCGGGCGCTTTTCGCCGCTAAACGGCACGGTCGGATGGGGTTGAAACATCTGAACAAAGGTGACGCCCATGCCGATAATAAGGACCGCGCAGACCGCCATCGCCCCTTTCGTAGAGGACGGTTTTCCTTCACGCTTACGCAATGCAGGCCAGGTGGCTGCTGCCAGCACCATCAGCCCGGCGGGTACCATTAATCGGGAAACCAGGGGCCAGAAGTCGAGTCCGGCATCGAAAAATGCCCAAATCAGGGTGCCAAGAAACACCAGAGCAAACAGCCCTACGGCAGAGGATTTGCGGCGGAAAAACTGAATTGCAGAGAGCAGCGTGAAAACCCCGGCAATGAGAAAGTACCAACTCCCCCCCAGGGAAACCAGTTTAAAACCGCCGATGGCAAAAAACAGCCCCGTCACAAGAAGTACCACACCCACCAGCAGGCACCACGGGCCTAACCAGCCCAATGGGCGGGGATTATTGTCTGACATAAAAATGAATCTCCTGATTACTTTATATAAAGCAGGGTTTTATTAACTGCCACGATGTTAAAACCCTGCACAACGCTAATTGTTCGTATGCGAAGCATAAATTAAAAAGAGAACGTAGACAAAACCTATTATGTCGGAAGAAATGAAAACCAGCGCAATTGCATGGGTTTAACAGGGTTAAAATAGCGAATATCGCTAACTACGTCACCGATGCTGGAATATATGACCAGCCGGAAGTTGCTTAAAGGATTAATATCAGGATTCCCCCAAGGCCGGTCTTATAGCGTCAGATTTTTACAGCTGAGCCTTCAAACAGAAGATTTAATTAAGCAATAACCATGAATAAGCACAGGGATAAACCTGAGTTCAGTTTCAGGAAGAAATTATCAATAATTTTAGAGCGTCTGGTGCGTTGAACATTCCGTCATTATCAGCACTGAAAATGTGACTTTCCGCATCAAAGCGGACTCACAGCGTGACAATACAAACACTATCAAATCACTTAATGAAGTCTTGAATCGCAGAAAAGCCAAACAGTAATTCACTGTGCTTTCACTACACGTTGACTTTACACCAAGACTAGCGCATATTTTACAGCACAAATTAACAAGACAATTTTTGGAGGACGTTTTCTATGCCAGCCCGTGATTATCCCGACAAGCGTGTTGCTCGCGGTGTAGCAAAGGAGGCCGATCTCAGGATGTTAAGTGCGCGCATCGATCCAGCGCTGATGGAGTACATCCGCATTACTGCGTATGAAACACGGAAAAGTAAGCAGGAAATCGTGGCGGAAGCGTTAGCACTTCACCGCCAAAGGAATCAGATTGTGTCATAAACACCAAAAGCCCGAAAAATCCCCCGGGCTTTTGCTGCTGTCTGGATTACTCCACCAGCGTATTTAACGTCTCCAGCGCCTCAGGCGGCAATACCAGATCGGCTGCCGCCAGGTTTTCACGCAGATGCGCCACCGAAGAAGTACCCGGGATCAAGAGGATATTTGGCGAGCGTTGCAGCAGCCATGCCAGCGCCACCTGCATAGGCGTCGCATCCAGTGAATCCGCCACCGCCTGTAGCCCGGAAGATTGCAGTGGCGTGAAACCACCCAGTGGGAAGAACGGCACCCAGGCAATCCCCTGCTGCGCCAGCGAATCTACCAGCGCATCGTCACCGCGATTCACCACGTTGTACATGTTCTGTACGCATACCACGGAAACCATCTTCTGCGCTTCAGCCACCTGCGAAGCGGTGACGTTGCTCAGCCCAATATGGCGAACCAGCCCCTGTTGTTGCAGCTCCGCGAGGGTGCTTAGCGGCGCGGCAATCGAGCCTTCCGCTGGTCCGTGGGCGCTAAACATGATCCGCAGGTTAACCACGTCCAGCACATCTCGCTTCAGGTTGCGCAGGTTGTCATGCACCGCCTGCGTCAGCTCCTGGGCGGAAAACGCCGGCAGCCAGGAGGCGTCCTCGCCGCGTCGGGCTCCGATCTTAGTCACAATCGTAAGGTCGTCCCGGTACGGATGAAGCGCCTCGCAAATAAGCTGGTTGGTCACATGGGGGCCGTAAAAATCGCTGGTATCAATGTGATTTACCCCCGACTCTACCGCTTCACGCAACACCGCCAGCGCCGCATTTTTGTCTTTTGGCGGACCAAAAACGCCAGGTCCGGCAAGCTGCATCGCGCCATAGCCAAACCGTTTAACCGTACGCGTTCCGAGCGTGAATGTTCCGCATTTATCTATGCTGCTCATGCTGACCTTCCTCATTAAAATGATCCGGGTTTACAACAGGTTCCCCAACGAAACCATTAGTTAAGCAATAGTAAAATTAAAGTTTAAATTCGCTACGACGATAGTATTGATGTAACCCTGCCTCTTCTATTACGGATGACCGTCATGCTGAAAAATCTGCACGTGATTACCGGTATTATCTTTGCCCTCACCATATTCTGTCTGCTGCAAGTTGTCACGGGAGGGTTGTTCTACTCTGCCGTTAACAACGATCGTCACAACTTTCAGAACTCCGGGTTGCTCAATGCCCAGCAGGAGAGCCTGAGCGACAGTGTGAACACCCTGGTGAAAACGCGCGTTACCGTCACCCGCGTGGCGATCCGCTACCTGAAAAACCAGCGCGACCCGGCCTCTCTCGCGGCAATCAATACGCTGCTGGGCACCGCGAACGGTTCGCTGGCCAAAGCCGAAGACTATTACAAAAACTGGCAGGCGATTCCGCAGGTGAAGGGGCAAAATGCCGCGCTCACCGAAGAGATGCAGAAAGCCTGGAAGAACATGCACGAGGTAATGCGCTTGTCCATTGCGTACTTGCGCGCCGATAACTATCAGGCCTATGGCGACCTGGACGCCCAGCAGGCGCAGGATGAGATGGAGGCGGTCTATACCCGCTGGCGCGCGGAAAACAACGTCCTGCTGAAAGCCGCCGCCGAAGAGAACCAGAACAGCTTTACCCAGATGCAGTGGACGCTGGCGGCGATCTTCCTGACCGTTATCGCCGTGCTGGTGGTGATCTGGCAGGGTTTACAGCACCTGCTCCTGAGACCGCTCAACGCCATCATGAACCATATTCGCACCATCGCGAGCGGCGATCTGACGCAAAACGTCGCGATTACCGGGCGCAACGAAATGGGCCAGCTGGCCGCCGGTCTGCATGAGATGCAACAGTCGCTGGTCAGCACCGTCAGCGCCGTGCGCGGCAGCACAGATTCTATCTACACGGGCGCAGGAGAAATTGCCGCCGGGAGTAACGACCTTTCCGCCCGAACCGAGCAGCAGGCAGCCTCGCTGGAAGAGACCGCCGCCAGCATGGAAGAGCTGACGGCCACGGTGAAACAGAACTCGGATAACGCTCGTCAGGCGACGCTGCTGGCAAAGAATGCGTCTGAAACCGCCGCACGCGGCGGCCAGGTGGTGAATAATGTAGTGCGTACCATGAATGACATTGCCGACAGTTCTCAGCAAATTGCGCATATCACCGGCGTTATCGATAGCATTGCCTTCCAGACCAACATTCTGGCGCTCAACGCGGCGGTTGAAGCCGCCCGTGCCGGCGAACAAGGCCGCGGCTTTGCGGTCGTGGCAGGCGAAGTACGGACGCTGGCCAGCCGCAGCGCGCAGGCGGCAAAAGAGATCAAAGGGCTTATTGAAAACTCCGTCAGCCGGGTGAATACCGGCTCGGAACAGGTGAGCGAGGCGGGTGCGACCATGAAAGAGATCGTCGCGGCCGTGACACGCGTAACCGATATTATGGCTGAAATCTCGTCGGCGTCTGACGAGCAAAGCCGCGGTATTGAACAGGTCAGCCTGGCGGTCTCGCAGATGGACAGCGTAACGCAGCAAAACGCCGCGCTGGTACAGGAGTCGGCAACGGCGGCGGCGGCGCTGGAAGATCAGTCTGAACAGCTGCGCCAGGCCGTGGCGGCATTCCGGCTGAACATGCAGGAAAACACCGCTCCGCGGCCAAAAAATACAAAAGCACCGCAACTGTTGCGTCCCGCCACGGTCAGTGCCTCAGGTGACACATACTGGGAGACGTTCTAGGCCTTACCGTTAACGGCTGCGCTTGGCGTGACGTTCCCAGTTCTCCTGTTTCGCCTCATCGGATTTTCGGAGTGAAACATAACATGCCCCGCTGCCGCCGTGATGCGGCAGCGCCACGCAGAAAGCCTGCACGTCCTCGAACTCAGTTAACCAGCGGGCAAGATAACTGCGCACCACGTTCGGGTGCGAATTCTGCTCGCGGCCCTTCCCGTGAATGATAATCAGGTTACGTAAACCGTCGCGGCTGGCCTGGCGAATGAAGGCGTACAGCATCTGGCGGCAGCGTTCGGCGGGCTGACGCAACAGATTTAAGCTGGCCTGTCGGGCGTATTTACCCGAGCGCAGCTTGTCAATAACGCCCTGCTGAACGCCCTCGCGCTGGAACATCAGCGGCTCTTCAAGCGGCAAGAGTTCCAGGAAACCCAGTGTGAGAAAGTTGTCGAGCTGCTCGGTATCGATCTCCTGGCGAACCCGGGTATTACGGCTTTGCTGCCAGTGGATATCGGTGCAGCGTTTCAGGGGCTGGACATCCTCCATGGCGTCAAGAAAAAGTGATTTGTCGTCAGGGTTCATGGAAATCCTCCGGGCACATCGGGGCTTGTACTATACCTGCACCGGGCAGGGGCCTCAATAACCCTTACCGCAAGGGGCAAGATAAATATTAATCTGATGAATATATATAGCTACCATTAAAGTTATTTAAATATTACTTAACTAAAACTACAGCAGAGTTAAAATAAGTGATTTGCGTTGAAATTTTGTAAAACCAATGACGTGCCGCCTTTCTTTTTTCAGGAAAGATGTTATACCTAAATATACCTGCCTCATGGATATAATACCCAGGATTTGCGAAAGGACGCACTGCTGTGTGTACTGTAGGGTCTGTCTGATGTCGGACAGGCTCTATTTTTTCTTTGGCAATTTCACGATAAAACTATTTTTCTCGCTTCCCTTCTGAATTGTGTAATTAATGATTCAGCCAGGGGCGTCTGGCGTGCATCACGGCGCTGAATTAAATAATAGGCCGCTCTGGGAAGTGTTTCCACAACCGGCAGCATGACCAGCCGGTGCGCCAGCAGCGGGTCACAGCCCAGCTCCTGCGGCAGCACGCTCAGGAAGTCACTTTGTGCGACAAGGCTAATACAGGACGAAAAGGTTTCGCAAACGACGCCAATACGCGGTATCTGCGAGCGATGATGAAATATATCCTCAAGCTGCTTATAATAACTTCCCCGCGGCGTTGGCATTGTCCAGTTATAACGAAGAAGTTCATTAATAGAGGTAGCCCCCAACGCCGGATGTCCTTCCCGACAAAATACCGCAAAAGGTTTCTCAAAGAGTTTTTCAAACGTAAACTCGTGATCGTAAGGCCCCTGATAATAGGTATTGATGGTAAAGTCCAGCTCACCCTGGCGTAATTCATTGATCATTGATACCAGCTGACCTTCCATAATCCGCACCTTGATCTGAGGATGCTGCGCATGAAAACGGGAGATAACGGCGGGCATCAGGCTGCGCGCCACGCTGGCACCCATCCCAATATTGATCTGCCCGGTCAGCTCCCCCTGACGCTGACGGATATCATCCTGCGCTGCGCGAAGCTCTTCCAGAATCAAATTAGCGCGGTGATAAAACCCTTCCCCGCACTCGGTCAGGGCGACACCTTTACTCCGGCGCACAAACAGCTGTGCCGCCATGCCCTCTTCCAGCTCTTTAATGGATTTAGTCAGCGCGGGCTGCGAAAGATTCAGCACCCGGCTGGCTCCGCGAATACTGCCCTGACGCGCCACTTCGACAAAAGCCCGAATTTGATGAAATTTAATCTGAAATGACATAGCACGACCGATAACCGTTGTTTATCAGAGTAAAGAAACTGTCATCTACTTTAATGGAATCGGATGTGCGAGGGTAATTCCTGAACGGTTAAAACTGTGAAAAATCGCTTAGTGATAAGTAAAAACTATCACAGCGTGAAGCAGTTCACATATTTTAATGATGACAGGAAAAGATATGAACGCACTGGCGCAGTACATCCACACATTATCCCCCCAACTGAGCGCATGGCGTCGCGATTTTCACCATTTCGCGGAATCCGGCTGGGTGGAGTTTCGCACAGCCGCGAAAGTCTCGGAGATCCTGGACTCGCTGGGTTACGAGCTGGCGATGGGTCGCGATGTCGTGGATGCCGAAAGCCGGATGGGGTTGCCCGATGACGCAACCCTGGCGCGGGAATTTGCCCGCGCCCGCGCGCAAGGCGCACCGGAGAAATGGCTCTCGCCGTTCGAAGGCGGGTTCACCGGCATTGTCGCGACCCTGAATACCGGTCGCCCCGGCCCGACGCTGGCCTTTCGCGTGGACATGGATGCGCTTGATCTGAGCGAAGCGCATGACGACAGCCACCGGCCGTACCGCGACGGTTTTGCCTCCTGCAACCCGGGCATGATGCACGCCTGCGCGCACGACGGCCACACCACCATTGGTCTGGGGCTGGCGCAGGTGCTTAAGCAGCATGAAGCCCAGCTCAACGGCACCATCAAACTGATCTTCCAGCCTGCCGAAGAGGGTACGCGCGGCGCCCGCGCTATGGTCGCTGCAGGGGCGCTGGACGACGTGGACTACTTTACCGCCATTCATATTGGAACCGGCGTTCCGGAAGGGACGGTGATCTGCGGCAGCGATAACTTCATGGCGACCACCAAATTTGACGTGCGCTTTACCGGCGTTGCCGCACACGCTGGCGGTAAACCGGAAGAGGGCCGTAACGCCCTGCTCGCGGCGGCCCAGGCCGCAATCGCGCTGCATGGCATCGCGCCACACAGCGAAGGCGCGTCCCGGGTTAACGTCGGAGTCATGCAGGCGGGCAGCGGACGCAACGTGGTTCCGGCTGATGCGTTGCTTAAGGTTGAAACCCGCGGTGAAAGCGAGGCGATTAATCAGTATGTCTTCGATCGCGCGCAGGCGGTGATTACCGGCGCGGCAGCACTCTACGGCGTAACAGCCGGGATAAACCTGATGGGGGCGGCGACCTCCAGTGCCCCCACCCCGGCTTGGGTCGATTATCTGCGTGAACAGGCAAGCCAGGTGCCCGGCGTGACTCATGCCATTAATAAGGTCAAAGCGCCTGCGGGCTCCGAAGATGCCACGCTAATGATGGCCCGCGTGCAGCAGAACGGCGGCATGGCCTCGTATATGGTCTTCGGCACCGAACTGAGCGCCGGACATCACAACGAAAAATTCGATTTTGATGAGCAGGTGATGAACGTTGCCATCGAAACACTGGCGCGAACTGCGCTTAATTTCCCGTGGACGCGAGGTGTGTAATGCAGGAGAACTACGCTTTTATCGCTGATGCCATCGACACGCGATGTCAGACGTTTACCGATATTGCCGACGACATCTGGGATCATCCCGAAACGCGCTTTGAAGAGTTCTGGTCGGCCGAACGGCTTGCCAGCGCGCTGGAAGCCGAGGGCTTTACCCTGATGCGGGAAGCCGGAGGCATTCCCAACGCCTTTATTGCCAGCTACGGCAGCGGCAAGCCCGTTATCGCCCTTCTGGGCGAATACGACGCCCTGGCCGGGTTGAGCCAGCAGGCGCACTGCGCGACGGCGCAATCCGCCACCCCGGGGGCTAACGGCCATGGCTGCGGGCATAACCTGTTGGGTACTGCTGCCTTTGCCGGTGCGGTGGCGGTGAAAAGCTGGCTGGAACAGCACGGCGGCAGCGGAACGGTACGATTTTACGGCTGCCCCGGCGAGGAAGGCGGCTCCGGTAAAACCTTTATGGTTCGTGAAGGATTATTTGACGACGTGGACGCTGCCGTGACCTGGCATCCGGAAGCCTTTGCCGGGATGTTTAACGTCAGCACGCTGGCCAATATTCAGGCCGCCTGGCGGTTTAAGGGGATCGCCGCCCACGCCGCAAACTCCCCACATCTGGGACGTAGCGCGCTGGATGCCGTGACGTTGATGACTACCGGCACAAACTTCCTCAACGAACACATCATTGAAAAAGCGCGCGTTCATTACGCCATCACCGATACCGGCGGAATTTCGCCTAACGTGGTGCAGGCCCAGGCCGAAGTGCTGTACCTGATCCGCGCCCCGGAGATGGCCGATGCGCAGCAGATCTACGCGCGCATCGAGAAAATCGCCCAGGGCGCGGCGATGATGACCGAAACCACTGTCGAGTGTCGCTTTGATAAAGCCTGCTCCAGCTATCTGCCGAACCGTACGCTCGAAGCGGCCATGTACCGCGCATTGCAGCATTACGGCACGCCGGACTGGACGGAAGAAGAACGCGAATTTGCCCGTGAAATCCGCGCCACGCTCACGGCAAACGACCTGCAAAACAGCCTGAAAAACATTGCCGCAACGGGAGCCGAAGAGGGAAAAGCCTTTGCCCGACGCCATCACGAAACGCTACTGGTGGATGAAGTTGCCCCTTACGCCATCACCGATAACGTGCTGGCAGGCTCCACCGACGTGGGGGATGTCAGCTGGAAGATGCCTGTCGCACAGTGCTTTAGCCCCTGTTTTACCGTCGGCACCCCGCTGCATACCTGGCAATTGGTGGCGCAGGGGCGTACCTCTATTGCCCATAAAGGCATGCTGCTGGCCGGAAAAGTGATGGGCGCGACCGCGCTGCATCTGCTTCAGGATGCCGACCTGCTGCGAAAATGTCGGGAAGAATTTGAACAACACATAACACAAAAACCGTACGAGTGTCCGATCCCGCAGGACGTGACACCGTCACCTTTAAAATAAAAAAACACAACACAACACAACAACAGTCCTGAGGAACGCCCATGAGTATGTCATCCATACCTTCGCATTCCCCATCCGGTAAGCTCTATGGCTGGGTTGAAAGGATCGGTAATAAAGTGCCGCACCCTTTCCTGCTTTTTATCTATTTAATTGTCATCCTGATGGTCGCGACAGCCGTGCTGTCCGCCTTTGATGTGAGCGTGCGCAGCCCGGCCGACGGCAGCATGGTGGCCGTAAAAAATCTGCTCAGCGTGGAGGGGTTGCACTGGTTTTTGCCGAACGTGATTAAAAACTTCAGCGGTTTTGCGCCGCTGGGCGCCATCCTGGCGCTGGTGTTAGGCGCGGGTCTGGCCGAACGCGTGGGTCTGCTGCCCGCGCTGATGGTGAAAATGGCCTCGCACGTCAGCGCGCGTTATGCCAGCTATATGGTGCTGTTTATTGCCTTCTTCAGCCATATCTCGTCCGACGCGGCGCTGGTGATCATGCCGCCGATGGGGGCGCTGATTTTCCTCGCCGTTGGCCGTCATCCTGTTGCGGGCCTGCTGTCGGCGATCGCGGGCGTCGGCTGTGGGTTTACCGCTAACCTGCTTATTGTGACCACCGATGTGCTGCTCTCCGGCATCAGCACGGAGGCAGCCAGCACCATCGATGCGGCCATGCACGTCAGCGTGATCGACAACTGGTACTTTATGGCCAGTTCGGTGATTGTCCTGACGATTGTCGGGGGGTTGATTACCGATAAGATCGTTGAGCCGCGCCTGGGTAAATGGGAAGGCCGGAGCGATGAAAAGCTGGAGACGCTGAGCAAAGAGCAGCAGTTCGGCCTGCGCGTCGCCGGGATCGTCTCGCTGGCGTTCATTGCGGCTGTGGCGCTGATGGTGGTACCGGAGAATGGCGTGTTGCGCGATCCAATCAAACACACCGTACTTCCCTCGCCGTTTATTCAGGGTATTGTGCCGCTGATAATTCTCTTCTTCTTCGTCGTTTCGCTCGCCTACGGCATCGCTACCGGTAAAATCCGCCGTCAGGGAGATCTGCCGCACCTGATGATCGAGCCGATGAAGGAGATGGCGGGTTTTATCGTGATGGTGTTCCCGCTGGCGCAGTTTGTGGCCATGTTTAACTGGAGCAACATGGGCAAGTTTATGGCCGTGAGCCTGACGGACGCGCTGGAGGCGGCGGGGTTGAGCGGGGTTCCGGCCTTTGTCGGCCTGGCGCTGCTGTCGTCCCTGCTGTGCATGTTTATTGCCAGCGGGTCGGCCATCTGGTCGATTCTGGCCCCCATCTTTGTCCCCATGTTTATGATGCTCGGCTTTCATCCGGCGTTCGCCCAGATCCTGTTCCGTGTCGCCGATTCTTCGGTGATCCCGCTGGCGCCCGTGTCACCCTTCGTTCCGCTGTTTTTAGGCTTCCTGCAACGCTACAGACCGGAGGCTAAGCTGGGTACCTACTATTCGCTGGTCTTGCCCTATCCGCTTATCTTCTTAGGGGTATGGCTGGTGATGCTGGTGGCGTGGTATCTTGTCGGCCTGCCGATTGGACCGGGTATTTACCCGAGGCTGAACTAAGGAATACTGATGCTGAGATTACTCGAAGACAAGATTGCGACACCGCTGGGGCCGCTTTGGATTATCGCGGATGAAGCGTTCAATCTTCGCGCTGTTGAGTGGGAAGAGCACAGCGACCGGATGGTTGAGCTGCTCAACATTCATTATCGCGCCGAGGGTTACGAGCGTATTACAGCCCGTAATCCTGGCGGGCTGAGCGATAAACTGGCGGCCTACTTCGAGGGCGATCTCAGCATTATTAATACCCTGCCAACCGCCACGGCGGGTACCCCTTTTCAGCGCGAGGTGTGGCAGGCGCTACGTAACATTCCCTGCGGGCAGGTGATGCACTACGGTCAGCTGGCAGAACAGCTTGGCCGTGCCGGCGCGGCGCGCGCAGTCGGTGCGGCAAATGGCTCTAACCCCGTCAGCATTGTGGTGCCTTGCCATCGCGTGATTGGGCGCAACGGCACCCTCACCGGCTATGCCGGGGGCGTACAGCGCAAAGAGTGGCTGCTGCGTCACGAAGGGTATTTTCTGCTGTAATTCCCAGGCTTTTTGTGCTTAATTTTCTTCCTGTTAGGTTCATAATCCTTAATCATTCTGTGGAATTTCAAGGAGATGGCAACACGCTGCCGTCTCTTGTCTTTATTGGGGGTTTGCCAGACTTACGTCCTTACCAAAAAGATGTTAAAATTGACCAATATCAATTAAGGCTTGAGCAAACCTATGATCCCGGAAAAGCGAATTATACGACGCATTCAGTCTGGCGGTTGTGCTATCCATTGCCAGGATTGCAGCATCAGCCAGCTCTGTATCCCGTTTACTCTGAATGAGCATGAACTCGATCAGCTTGACAATATCATCGAGCGCAAAAAGCCTATTCAGAAAGGGCAGACGCTGTTTAAAGCGGGAGACGAACTGAAATCGCTCTATGCTATCCGTTCTGGCACCATCAAAAGCTACACCATTACCGAACAGGGCGACGAGCAGATCACTGGCTTCCATCTGGCGGGCGATTTAGTCGGCTTTGACGCCATCGGCAGTGGCCATCACCCGAGCTTTGCTCAGGCGCTGGAAACCTCTATGGTTTGTGAAATCCCGTTTGAAACGCTGGACGATCTGTCCGGTAAGATGCCAAACCTGCGTCAGCAGATGATGCGTCTGATGAGCGGAGAGATCAAAGGCGATCAGGATATGATCCTGCTGCTTTCCAAAAAGAACGCAGAAGAGCGTCTGGCCGCCTTTATCTATAACCTCTCCCGCCGTTTCGCGGAACGTGGCTTCTCCCCACGCGAATTCCGTCTGACCATGACGCGTGGCGATATTGGTAACTATCTGGGCCTGACCGTGGAAACCATCAGCCGTCTGCTGGGTCGTTTCCAGAAGAGCGGAATGCTGGCGGTTAAAGGTAAGTACATCACCATTGAAAACGGTGAAGCCCTGGCCATTCTGGCGGGTCACTCACGTAACGTGGCATAACTCTCCCGGATATCTTATGCCAGGTCGATAAATTTTCATGATTATTGATCTGGCAAAAACTTCCCCCCTGTTTCATTCAAGATATATAGGTTACTCTTTTACTTACAGACTGTGGTGACAGTAGTAAGGAGACCTGTATGGCAAAGTATCAAAATATGCTGGTGGCTATCGATCCGAATCAGGACGATCAGCCAGCATTACGACGTGCTGTGTATTTACATCAACGGATTGGTGGCAAAATTAAAGCCTTTTTGCCGATTTATGACTTCTCATACGAGATGACCACCCTTCTGTCGCCTGACGAGCGCACCGCTATGCGTCAGGGAGTGATCAGCCAGCGTACCGCGTGGATCCGCGAGCAGGCGAAGTATTATCTGGAAGCGGGCGTACCTATCGATATCAAGGTGGTCTGGCACAACCGTCCTTTCGAAGCCATTATTCAGGAAGTGGTGGCCGGTGGGCATGACCTGCTGCTGAAAATGGCGCACCAGCATGACAAACTGGAATCCGTGATTTTCACCCCGACCGACTGGCACCTGCTGCGCAAATGCCCTTGTCCGGTATGGATGGTGAAAGATCAGCCGTGGCCTGAGGGCGGGAAAGCCGTCGTGGCGGTCAATCTGGCCAGCGAAGAGGATTATCACAATTCGCTGAACGAGAAGCTGGTGAAGGAGACCCTTCAGCTTGCCGACCAAGTTAACCATACCGAAGTCCATCTGGTGGGAGCCTATCCGGTTACGCCAATCAATATCGCCATCGAGCTGCCTGAATTTGACCCGAGCGTGTATAACGACGCGATTCGCGGTCAGCATCTGCTGGCCATGAAAGCGCTGCGCCAGAAATTCAGTATCGATGAGAACATGACCCACGTAGAAAAAGGGTTACCGGAAGAGGTTATTCCGGATCTGGCGGAGCATTTGCAGGCCGGGATTGTGGTGCTGGGCACCATTGGCCGGACCGGTATTTCTGCCGCGTTCCTGGGTAATACCGCCGAGCAGGTGATCGACCATCTTCGCTGCGACCTTCTGGTTATCAAGCCGGATCAGTATCAGACGCCGGTTGAACTGGACGATGAGGAAGACGATTGACCCCAAAATGAAAGCCCGCCGGTAACGGCGGGCTTTTTTTATTGCGCTTCGCTCAACCGTTGCGCCGGTGCCTCGTCGCCAGCATTCATCCAGGGCGCGTGCAGAACCATGCTCGGCAGCGCCAGCTTGATCTCCTGCTGGTTCAGCCCCTCCAGAATACGAATATTGATCTCCTGCTGAATATCCATGTACTTGTTGTAATCCGCCGTATTAACGATATGGACCACCTCGAAGGTCAGGCG
Source organism: Enterobacter cloacae complex sp. I1M (assembly GCF_014982425.1). Classification (NCBI taxonomy): domain Bacteria; kingdom Pseudomonadati; phylum Pseudomonadota; class Gammaproteobacteria; order Enterobacterales; family Enterobacteriaceae; genus Enterobacter; species Enterobacter cloacae complex sp. I1M. The sequence goes on from NZ_JADCLG010000010.1 coordinate 211,509, forward strand.
ATCGCGATCGAAGCCCAGGAAATGGGCGCGGTCAAACTTCGTTTCCCCGACGTCGGTAATGATCTGTTTGACCATATCACCCACTGAACGCAGTTTTTCCGGCGCCGTGTCGCTGGCGACCCCGAAGGTAAAGACGATCCGGCGCGTTTGCATCCGCTTGTAGTTATGCAGCGTCTGTTGCAGCAGGATGGCGTTCCCGCAGACAATCTGCTCCCCGCTCAGGCTACGGATACGGGTGGTTTTCAGGCCGATGTGCTCTACCGTCCCGGCGACATCGTTAAACACCACAAAATCGCCGATTTCGAACGGCTTATCAAAACCGATGGAGAGCGATGCAAACACGTCGCTCAGGATCGTTTGCACCGCGAGGGCGATAGCAATACCCCCTACCCCAAGGCTGGCAACCAGAGCAGTGATGTTGACGCCCGCGTTAGCAAGGATAGACAGCAGCATCACTGACCAGACAATGGCACGGAGGATAAGCCCCGTGATCACCAGCGTCACCGGGTTTTTATGGCTTCCCGGCGCCAGCATGACGTGACGAAGCCACGATACCACCCCCTGATCCATCCACAGCGCCACCTGGATGGCGAAGACCAGGAACCAGGCGTGGCTCACGGTACCAAAGAGATGATCCGGTAAGTCGACGAAACGCAGGCTGAACAGCAGCGCCACGACAAAAAGCAGGAAGCGGCTGGTGCGGTTAAGCATATCCGTCAGGATAAAACGCATCCGGTTGGTGGTGGGATGCTTGTCGCCCCAGGTGGTGATCCCTTTCTTAACAAAGGCGATCAGGCGCGTCAGCAGCCAGTACACCAGCAGAGTTACAAAGACTACCGTGGCGACGCCAATCCAGAATGATGGCGTCATCATCAGCGCGATGATGTCAAAGCGGGACAGAAATTGCATTACACCTCCTCGTATTACACAAAGGGTAAAGTATAGACAGAGGAGAATGGCTGACCGCAGAAATAAGAAAACCGCCCCCAGGGGCGGTTTGACAGGATGAAGCGGAATTAAAGAGATTTCAGAATCGCATCCACGCTGGCCTTGGCGTCGCCAAACAGCATGTGGGTGTTATCTTTAAAGAACAGCGGGTTCTGCACGCCAGCATAGCCGGTGTTCATAGAGCGTTTGAAGACAATGACGTTCTGCGCCTTCCACACTTCGAGAACAGGCATACCCGCAATCGGGCTGCGCGGATCATCCTGCGCCGCCGGGTTAACGGTGTCGTTGGCGCCAATCACCAGCACGGTGTCGGTGTCGGCGAAATCATCGTTGATCTCGTCCATTTCCAGCACGATGTCGTAAGGCACCTTCGCTTCCGCCAGCAGCACGTTCATGTGGCCTGGCAGACGCCCCGCCACCGGGTGAATACCAAAGCGAACCTTGATACCGCGCGCGCGCAGTTTCTCGGTGATTTCCGCCACCGGATACTGCGCCTGCGCCACCGCCATGCCATAGCCCGGGGTGATGATAACGGAATGCGAGTTTTTCAGCATCTCTGCGGTGTCTTCCGCACTGATTTCACGGTGTTCACCCACTTCCTCATCAGAACCGGTTGATGAACCATCAGAACCGAAGCCACCCGCGATGACGCTGATAAACGAGCGGTTCATCGCCTTACACATGATGTAAGACAGGATCGCACCGGAAGAACCGACCAGCGCACCGGTGACAATCAGCAGGTCGTTGCTCAGCATAAAGCCTGCTGCTGCCGCTGCCCAACCGGAGTAGGAGTTCAGCATGGAGACGACTACCGGCATATCTGCCCCGCCGATAGACGCCACCAGATGCCAGCCGAAGGCCAGCGCGATGATGGTCATCACCAGTAACGCCAGCACCTGCAAGCCTACGCTTTCGGTACGCACGAAGACCACCAGCAGCACAAAGGAAACGACCAGCGCCGCCAGATTCAGCTTGTGGCGGTTAGGCAGCATCAGCGGTTTGGAAGAGATCTTCCCGCGCAGTTTGCCGAACGCCACGATTGAGCCGGTGAAGGTCACCGCACCAATGAAGATGCCGAGGAACACTTCGGTCAGGTGGATGTTCACCAGAATCGGTTCCAGACCCGGTTCGTGGTACAGATAGCTGTTGAAGCCCACCAGCACCGCGGCCAGACCCACGAAGCTGTGCAGAATAGCAACCAGCTCCGGCATCTCGGTCATTTCAACGCGTTTCGCCAGACGAATACCAATCGCACCACCGATGATCATCGCCACCAGGATCCACGCCACGTTGCCGGTGTCCGGCCCAAAGATGGTGGCAATCAGCGCAATCGCCATCCCGGCGATACCAAAGTTATTTCCCTGCTGAGACGTTTCGTGTTTGGAAAGCCCCGCCAGACTGAAAATAAACAGGATTGCAGCAACAATGTATGCGGCTGTAACTAATCCTCCAGACATATGCTACCCCTTAGCCTTTACGAAACATTTTCAGCATGCGCTGAGTCACGGTGAAACCACCGAAAATATTGATACTGGCGATCAGCACTGCAATGAAGCTCAGGAAGCTGATCCAGCCGCCATGACCAATTTGCAGCAATGCCCCAACCACGATAATCCCGGAGATGGCATTGGTAACCGACATCAGCGGGGTATGCAGCGCATGGGAAACGTTCCACACGACGTAGTAACCCACCACGCAGGAGAGCGCGAAGACGGTGAAGTGGCCAAGGAACTCTTTTGGCGCGACGTCCGCCAGCCAGCCAAACAGGATAATGACCAGCGCCATGATGGCGTATTTGCGCCACGGCGACGCAGGTTTCGCTGGTTCTGCAGGCTCAGGCGCCGCTTTCGGCGCAGCCTGAGGCTGAGCGGAAACCTGTATCGGCGGTGCAGGCCAGGTGATTTCCCCTTCACGCACCACGGTCACGCCGCGCACCACCACATCATCAAAATCAACGGTGATGTTGCCGTCTTTCTCTTTGCAGAGCAGCTTCAGCAGATTAACGAGGTTCGTGCCGTACAGCTGAGAGGACTGGGTTGGCAGACGTCCTGGCAGGTCGGTATAACCGATCACCTTCACGCCGTTCGCGGTCGTCGTGACCTGATTTGGCACGGTATACTCACAGTTACCGCCGTTTTGCGCCGCCAGATCGACAATCACGCTGCCCGGCTGCATGGAATCCACCATCTCACGGGTGATCAGCTTCGGTGCCGGTTTACCCGGAATAAGCGCGGTGGTGACAATGATGTCCACCTCTTTTGCCTGCGCCGCAAAGAGCGCCATTTCCGCCTTAATAAAGGCTTCAGACATGACCTTCGCGTAACCATCACCGCTGCCCGCTTCTTCCTTGAAGTCCAGCTCAAGGAATTCGGCGCCCATACTCTGCACCTGCTCCTTCACTTCCGGCCGGGTATCAAACGCACGAACAATAGCGCCCAGGCTGTTTGCGGCCCCAATAGCGGCAAGACCTGCCACACCGGCACCAATTACCATCACCTTCGCGGGTGGTACTTTGCCTGCGGCCGTAATTTGACCGGTAAAGAAGCGACCAAACTCATGCGCAGCTTCGACAATGGCGCGATAGCCGGCAATGTTTGCCATAGAACTCAGCGCATCCAGAGACTGCGCGCGCGAAATACGCGGCACGGAATCCATCGCCATCACGGTGACACCGCGTGCCGCCAGCTTCTCCATCAGCTCCGGGTTTTGGGCTGGCCAGACAAAGCTCACAAGCGTCGTGCCCGCGTTCAGCAGTTCAATTTCACTCTCTTCCGGTGCGTTTACCTTCAGAATAATGGGTGATTGCCAGACCTCAGCACCGTCCACTACGTCCGCGCCAGCCTGAGTAAAGGCCTCGTCATCGAAACTCGCCAGTTTGCCCGCGCCGCTTTCAATCGCGACGGTAAAACCCAGTTTAAGCAGTTGCTCCACCGTTTTTGGTGTTGCCGCTACGCGGGTTTCATTGGCTAACCGTTCTTTTGGTACCCCAATACGCATAGTTTTCCCTTCCATCGGTTTGTGATGATGGTTTGTCGATAATTGCCCGCGGTTCGTATCAATTTTCACCATCGCGATAACGACGGAGAATGATTAACCCCGGAAAATAAAACAGTAACAAACTTTCTATAACCTACTGAAAATAGCGCCCGTGATCTACCGCCAGAAAACACTATTTCTTATTTTATCTGTGAAAAATAAGCGATCGGGGTCACTGACAGAGATATTTACCTTAAATTCGCCTTCAGGACCGATAAATCGCGCAAGCGAAGCGGTAAAAACATGATATAGCGCCATAAAAGAACAACTCATTAACATTAAATTAACTTGTAAAAGTCATATGCTTAATCAGTTTTTCTTGTGAAACGCCTGTTTTTTCCACATATCACAAAATGTTATCGAATCAGGTCCTTTGCTGAGCACAGGCTGTGAAAAATGCCGCAGACAGCGACGGGTGTTAAATGCCATAATCGGGACCGTCTCAAATTAACAACAACACCAGTACATGGTTTGCGCAAGGCGAAGGATTATTTTTATGAAGCTTAAGAACACACTCCTGGCGTCCGCACTTCTTTCCGCGACCGCCCTGTCAGCGAATGCTGCGACAGAGTTGACGCCGGAGCAAGCGGCAGCGTTAAAACCTTTTGACCATACGGTCATTGTGGGTCGGTATAATTCCATTGGCGATGCCGTCGCCGCCGCATCAAAAGCCGCCGATAAAAACGGCGCTGCCTCGTTTTACGTTGTTGACCAGTCCGATCAGGGCAACAGCGGTAACCAGCGCGTGACTGTTGCGCTGTACAAAGAGAATGCCCCAAAGGCAGATGAACAGAAAAACCGCGTGATTAACGGCATTGTTGAACTGCCGAAAGATCAGGCTGTTCAGCTGGAACCGTATGACACCGTGACCGTTCAGGGCTTCTACCGCAGCCAGCCTGAAGTTAACGATGCCATCACCAAAGCTGCGAGAGAAAAAGGCGCTTACGCGTTTTATATCGTGCGTCAGGTTGATGCCAACCAGGGCGGAAACCAGCGCATTACCGCCTTCATCTATAAGCAAGATGCGAAAAAACGCGTAGTGCAAAGCCCGGATGCGATTCCAGCGGATTCAGAAGCCGGTCGTGCTGCGTTAGCAAAAGGCGGTGAAGAAGCGAAGAAAGTTGAAATTCCGGGCGTAGCAACGTCTGCGGCACCAAGCGCTGAAGTGGGTCGTTTCTTTGAAACCCAATCCACCAAAGGCGGTCGTTATACCGTTACGTTACCAGACGGCACGAAAATTGAAGAGCTGAACAAAGCCACTGCCGCGCAGATGGTGCCGTTCGACAGCATCAAGTTTACGGGCAACTATGGCAACATGACAGAAATCTCCTATCAGGTGGCGAAGCGTGCTGCGAAGAAAGGCGCGAAGTATTACCACATCACCCGCCAGTGGCAGGAACGTGGCAACAACCTGACCATTAGTGCCGATCTGTACAAGTAACAAAACGGTTTCATAAAGGCGGCGCAGTGCCGCCTTTTTTGTTACTTTTTTTCTGATTTCTGCCCCATGTCATTGCATGCATCCGTCACACTCCGTAAAATCCCGCGCCTTAGCGTGATCCACCATTTTTATGCGCCTTAGCGAAATAATTATTCTGGATTTGGACTTTTCATAACAGGAAGCCAATGGAAAAGAAACTTGGCCTGAGTGCGTTAACTGCACTTGTATTGAGCTCAATGCTGGGCGCGGGCGTATTCAGTTTGCCGCAGAACATGGCGGCCGTCGCCAGCCCGGCCGCATTACTGATTGGCTGGGGCATCACCGGCGTCGGGATTTTGCTGCTGGCGTTCGCCATGCTGCTGCTGACCCGTATCCGACCGGATCTGGACGGCGGAATATTCACTTACGCCCGTGAAGGTTTTGGCGAGCTGATTGGCTTCTGCTCCGCCTGGGGCTACTGGCTGTGCGCGGTGATCGCCAACGTCTCCTATCTGGTTATCGTCTTCTCGGCGCTCAGTTTCTTTACCGATACGCCCGAACTGCGCCTGTTTGGTGACGGCAATACCTGGCAGTCCATCGTCGGCGCCTCGGTGCTGCTGTGGATTGTTCACTGGTTGATTTTGCGCGGCGTTCAGACCGCGGCCAGCATTAACCTGGTGGCGACGCTGGCCAAGCTGGTGCCGCTTGGCCTGTTCGTCGTGCTGGCCTTCCTCGCCTTCCGTCTCGATGTCTTTACGCTCGATTTCAGCGGTATTGCGTTGGGCGTTCCCGTCTGGGAGCAGGTGAAAAATACCATGCTGATTACCCTATGGGTGTTCATCGGTGTTGAAGGTGCCGTCGTGGTCTCTGCCCGCGCGCGTAACAAACGCGACGTGGGACGCGCCACGCTGCTGGCCGTCCTGGCGGCGCTGGGCGTTTATCTGCTGGTGACGCTGCTGTCGCTCGGTGTGGTGGCCCGCCCTGAACTGGCGGAGATGCGTAATCCGTCCATGGCCGGGCTGATGGTGAAAATGCTCGGTCCCTGGGGTGATGTGGTTATCGCGGCAGGTTTGATTGTCTCCGTCTGCGGCGCGTACCTGAGCTGGACCATTATGGCGGCGGAAGTTCCGTTCCTGGCCGCCACGCACAAAGCGTTCCCGCGCCTGTTTGCCCGTCAGAATAAAAACAGTGCGCCATCGGCCTCTCTGTGGCTCACCAACGTCAGCGTGCAGGTCTGTCTGGTGCTGATCTGGCTCACAGGTTCGGACTATAACACGCTGCTGACCATCGCCTCCGAGATGATTCTGGTACCCTATTTCTTAGTGGGCGCATATCTGTTAAAAATTGCGACCCGCCCGGCACACTATGCGGTAGGCGTAGGTGCCTGTATTTACGGTCTATGGTTATTGTATGCTTCCGGCCCGATGCATCTGCTGCTGTCCGTGGTGCTCTACGCGCCAGGCCTGCTGGTGTTTATCTACGCTCGCCGTACGCATCAGCTTGATAATGCCCTTAAGCGCCGCGAAATGGCGTTGATAGGTTTGCTGTTAGTCGCTGCCGTACCGGCAACGTGGATGTTAATGGGATAGCGCCGCCTGTCCCATTGTTGAACTGAAAAGGAGATTACGATGGGACACACGCAGCAACGCCCAATATTGATCACTGGCGCAGGCCGTCGCATCGGCCTCGCCCTCGCCCATCACTTTCTCAATCTTCGCCATCCGGTTATCGTCAGTTACCGCACGGAATATCCCTCCATTGAAGGGCTACGACATGCCGGAGCCGTCTGCATTCAGGCGGATTTCTCCACGGATGAAGGTATTCTTGCTTTCGCGGAAAAAGTGAAATCGACCACCCGCGGGCTGCGGGCGGTTATTCACAACGCCAGTACCTGGCTTCCTGAAAAAGCAGGACATTCGCTCAGCGAAACGCTCGCCTGCATGATGCAGATCCACGTTAATGCGCCTTATCTGCTCAACCATGCCCTACAGGATCTGCTACGCGGACACGGCCATGCCGCAGGCGACATTATCCATTTCACCGATTACGTGGTGGAGCGAGGCAGCGATAAACACATCGCCTACGCGGCCAGCAAAGCCGCGCTGGATAATATGACTCGCTCGTTCGCGCGCAAGCTGGCCCCCGAGGTAAAAGTCAACGCGATTGCCCCGGCGATGATTTTATTTAACGAGGGCGATGATGCCGAGTATCGTCAGCAGGCGCTTAACAAGTCGTTGATGAAAATTGCGCCCGGCGAGAAAGAGGTGATCGACCTGATCGATTATCTGCTGACCAGCTGTTACGTCACGGGCAGGACGTTTGCCGTGGACGGTGGCCGCCCGCTGCGCTAGTGAAAGCGGCTCCAGAAGAAGATGAGCACCCAGGCGCTGAGGCTCCAGCAGACCACCGCCCCGCCAAGCGCCAGGGGCAGACGCAGAAAACCGGTGAAGTACCACAGCGACAGCAGATAGATGAAATACGGGATGATTGACCACATCCCGAATACAATGGTGGCACGCAGCGCCTCTATACCCCGCTCAGAGGCCACAATATAGTGCGCGATTAACGCAAAGGTGGGAAACAGCGGGATAAGCCCGGCAATGTAGTAGTTCTTCGTTTTAGCCAGCACCCCAATCAGCAGCACGACCAGCGCACCCAGCGCGGCTTTGATCAACAGCCCCATTCTTTTCCCTTAACAATCAAATAACATTCCCGTGCAGGATAACGGAACTCCGGCTAATTATGAAAGATTAATGGAAGGTTAAGGTTGTGCGGTGTATGTTGACGTTTTTCGCGATGACAGACGTAGTATGAATAAGATTGTTTATGTTGAAGATGAACCCGAAGTGGGTCAATTGATCGCCGCTTATCTGGGTAAACATGATATTGAAGTGGTTGTCGAACCTCGTGGCGATCGCGCTGAAGACGTCGTCACCCGCGAAAATCCGGACCTGGTGTTGCTGGACATTATGCTGCCCGGAAAAGATGGCATGACGCTTTGCCGGGATCTGCGCGCGAAGTGGGACGGCCCGATCGTTCTGCTGACCTCTCTCGACAGCGATATGAATCATATTCTGTCCCTTGAGATGGGCGCGAATGACTACATCCTGAAAACCACGCCGCCGGCGGTCCTGCTTGCCCGTTTGCGCCTTCATCTGCGTCAGCGTGCCAGCGCTGAGCGTGAAGCGCCTGCGCCCTCTTTAACGCCGCATAAGGCGATGCGGTTCGGCACGCTTTCTATCGACCCGGTCAACCGACAGGTTATGCTTTCCGGGGAGCTGATTGCGCTCTCAACCGCAGATTTTGACCTGCTGTGGGAGCTGGCAACTCATGCCGGGCAAATTATGGACCGGGATGCATTGCTGAAAAATCTGCGCGGCGTAAGTTACGACGGAATGGATCGTAGCGTTGATGTGGCGATTTCTCGCCTGCGAAAAAAACTGCAGGACAGCGCCACCGAGCCCTACCGCATTAAAACCGTACGTAATAAGGGCTACCTGTTTGCCCCGCACGCATGGGAAACCTGAAAAAAAACTACACAGTAAATTTCGAAAAATAACTTGCGATGCATCAGGAATGTTATCGGTATACGTCGTAAGTTTTCGATTATATGCATCGTTAGTCATGAAATATCCCTTGATCACATTCCTCTTACCTGTTCAATTTCGATGTGCATTTTTCGCGTAAACAAAAGTAGCTCTAATGTATTTCATTGCTATAGTACAATATATATTCAGCAGTTCAGGAACCATCATCGATCAAAAATCCGTCACTTAAATGCACATTGTGTTAAAAATGAACTTTACAATTGACTAAATTATTATCTTATCCTTATGAAAACAAAGGGGATATAGTTAGCATATAAATAATATCGATCTTTTTCAATAGCTTACGCGTTTGCAGAAATCTAATTCTCATGCTAAACCTTATACTCTCTCAATTATTTAATGAACGAGGTATAGCAATGTCATGGAGAGTCATTAGCTCGGTAATTTGTCCTAACACGGGAATCGTTTATTCAAGCATCTTGGGACTCAAGTTCTTGAAACTCATCATTTGGTATGAAAGCGATGTCTATTTGTACCCCGGCGATAGGATATATCCGACAAAGAATGGCGTCTTCATTAATGGCGTTTTCAAGCCAATATCGATATACAACATCTCCCCTTACAACGAGATGTTATGGAGTGAAATTAAAAACAAGATGGCCTGCCCATACAATCGAAACCAGGAAGAGGAGATATGTACCTACGCGGTGCATTGCAACGCGCGTAAGTGTCCGCATGGGTTTGCCACGAATCCACTGATTGTCAGCACAGTCAAATCCAGACATTAACGAATGTTGGTAATGTTCAGGTTACAAAGATAAGTATCTTTGTCGCACCGTTTGCGTCGGATACCTCTCACTGGTAAACGCCATAAATAAAGCCACCCGCAGGTGGCCTTTGTCATTGTTATTCTGATTCACAAATACTCTCAATCGCAAATAAACTCGTATAGCGAAGCGTAAACGGATTACCCGGGCATTGATGGAATAAAGCGATGCCGTGTTTTATTACCTTTCGACGAATACCCCTTTTCAACGCATCATGCCTGACTTGCGCCCATAGCGACCCTGCTGGTAAAAGACGTGTAGTGAAGCCCCTGTTTCGGTGAAATTAATGAAGAAGCTGTTTGTTCAGTTTTATTTACTGCTGTTTGTCTGCTTTCTGGTGATGACCATGCTGGTCGGGCTGGTCTATAAGTTCACCGCAGAGCGTGCGGGCAGACAATCCCTGGACGATCTGATGAAAAGCTCGCTCTACCTGATGCGTAGCGAGCTGCGCGAAATTCCTCCGCATGACTGGGCACGTACGTTAAAAGAGCTGGATCTGAATCTGTCGTTTGATCTGCGTATCGAACCCCTGAAGGATTTTGATTTAGCGCCGCCGGCGATGCAGCGTTTGCGTGACGGAGACATCGTCGCACTGGACGAGAAATATACCTTCATTCAGCGTATTCCGCGCAGCCACTATGTCCTGGCCGTCGGGCCAGTGCCCTATCTCTATTACCTGCACCAGATGCGCCTGCTGGATCTCGCCCTGCTGGGCTTTATTGCCATCTCGCTCGCTTTCCCTGTGTTCATCTGGATGCGACCGCACTGGCAGGACATGCTGAAACTGGAATCCGCCGCACAGCGTTTTGGGGAGGGTCATTTAACTGAACGCATACATTTCGACAGCGGTTCCAGTTTTGACCGTCTCGGTATTGCCTTTAACCAGATGGCCGATAACATCAACGCCCTGATTGCCAGCAAGAAGCAGCTTATCGACGGTATTGCGCATGAACTGCGCACTCCGCTGGTACGCCTGCGTTATCGCCTGGAGATGAGCGAGAACCTCACCGCCGCGGAATCGCAGGCCCTCAATCGGGATATTGGCCAGCTTGAAGCGCTGATTGAAGAGCTGCTGACCTATGCCCGCCTCGATCGGCCTCAGACGGAGTTGCACCTCAGTACGCCGGATCTTCCCGTCTGGCTACAGACGCATATTAACGATGTGCAGAGCGTTAACCCTCAGCGAAAACTGCTTACAGCCATTACCCCCGGCGCGTACGGCGCGCTGGACATGCGCCTGATGGAACGCGTGCTGGATAATCTGATGAACAACGCCATGCGCTACAGCGAAACCACGCTGCGCATAGGTTTAGATTTGCAGGGGAGCCAGGCAATTCTGTGTGTGGAAGACGATGGCCCCGGTATTGAGCCAGCGGAGCGTGAAAAAGTTTTCGAGCCGTTTGTGCGCCTCGACCCCAGCCGCGACCGTGCTACCGGCGGCTGTGGTCTGGGGCTGGCTATTGTCCGTTCTATTGCCCAGGCGATGGGCGGTTCGGTTCGCTGCGAAGCGAGCGAGCTGGGCGGGGCCCGGTTCGTCTTTAGCTGGCCGATCTATCACAACATTCCTCTTCCCGTACCTGCCTGAACTAAACCGCACGCTGGCCTGACCCGGCGTGTTGTGCTATATCAGTAGTATGTTGTAACTAATTAAGGGCTATTATGGCGACTTACGATCTCATCGAAAGGCTTAACACCACATTTCGGGAAATAGAGCAGGCGTTACTGACCCTGACGGCGCAACTACAGGGCTGCCGCCTGCTGGCCGCCCGCGTCTTTTCCCTGCCCGAGGTGGCGAAAGGCGCGGAACACGACCCGCTGAACACCATTGAGGTAACGCAGCATATCGGTAAAGTGGCGCTGGAACTGACGTTGCAGCACTATCGCCGCCTTTTCATCCAGCAGCAGTCCGAAAATCGCAGCAGTAAGGCCGCCGTTCGCCTGCCCGGCGTCATCTGTCTGCAAACGGATATCGCAACGCGTGAAGCCATTGAGGCGCAAATTACGCATATTAATACGCTGAAAGCCGCCTTCGAGAAAATCGTGACCGTTGAGTCCGGGCTGGCACCGGCTGCCCGTTTTGAATGGGTGCATCGCCAGCTTCCGGGGCTGATCACCCTGAATGCTTACCGCACGCTGACGGTACTGCGCCACCCCGCCACGCTGCGCTTCGGCTGGGCCAACAAGCACATCATTAAAAACTTCACGCGCGACGAGATCCTGGCTCAGCTGGAGAAAAGCCTGAAATCGCCGCGAACGGTCGCCCCGTGGTCGCGGGAACAGTGGATTGAACGGCTGGAGCAGGAGTACCACAGCATTGCCTCCCTGCCAGCTGATACCCGTCTTAAAATAAAGCGTCCGGTGAAGGTGCAGCCTATCGCTCGTGTCTGGTATGCCGGACAGCAAAAGCAGGTGCAATACGCCTGCCCGACACCGCTGATTGCGCTCTACGATGCCGATCAGGGTGCGGTGGTGCCGGATATCGGAGAACTGCTGAACTACGATGCTGAAAACGTTCAGCATCGCTATAAACCCCAGGCACAGCCGCTACAGCTGATTATCCCGCGGCTGCACCTGTATGTGGCGCAGTGATTACCTGATGCTGCCCACCATCGCTTCCGGGCGGACCCAGGCATCAAACTCGGCGTCCGTCAGGTAGCCCAGCGCCAGCGCAGAGGCTTTCAGGGTAAGCCCCTCTTTGTGGGCTTTTTTAGCGATTTCGGCCGCTTTGTCATAACCAATATGGGTGTTTAGCGCCGTGACCAGCATCAGGGACTCATTCAGCAGCTGGCTGATTCGCTCGCGATTAGGCTCAATGCCCACCGCGCAGTGCTCGTTAAAGCTCTCCATGCCATCGGCCAGCAGACGAATCGATTGCAGTACGTTGTGGATCACCATCGGGCGATAGACGTTAAGCTCGAAGTTACCCGACGCGCCGCCCATGTTGACCGCAACGTCATTACCCATCACCTGACAGCACAGCATGGTCATGGCTTCGCACTGCGTCGGGTTTACTTTACCCGGCATAATGGAGCTGCCCGGCTCGTTTTCCGGAATGCTGATTTCGCCGATGCCGCAGCGCGGGCCGGAGGCCAGCCAGCGCACGTCGTTGGCGATTTTCATCAGCGAGGCTGCCAGCCCTTTCAGCGCGCCATGGGTATGGACCAGCGCATCACAGGTCGCCAGCGCTTCGAATTTATTCGGGGCGGTAACAAACGGCTGCCCGGTGATCTTCGCCAGCTCTTCGGCCACACGCACCGCGTACTCGGGATGGGTGTTTAACCCGGTGCCAACCGCCGTTCCGCCGAGCGCCAGCTCCGCCAGATGCGGCAGGCTGTTGTCTATATGCTTAAGATTGTGCTCCAGCATCGCCACCCAGCCGGAGATCTCCTGGCCAAGCGTCAGCGGCGTGGCGTCCTGCAGGTGCGTACGACCAATTTTTACAATGTCGCCGAAAGCCTGCGCTTTCTCGTTAAGCGTAGATTTGAGCACGTTGAGTTGCGGGATAAGCTGCTCGCGGATAGCGATGACGGCCGCCACGTGCATGGCCGTCGGGAACACGTCGTTGGAACTCTGGCTTTTATTCACGTCATCGTTCGGGTGAACCTTCCGCTCCATGCCGCGTACGCCGCCAAGCAGCTCGCTTGCGCGGTTCGCCAGCACCTCGTTCATGTTCATGTTGCTCTGGGTGCCTGAGCCGGTCTGCCAGATGGCAAGGGGGAATTCGTCGGGATGTTTGCCCGCCAGCACTTCGTCGGCGGCATTGATGATGGCGGAGGCTTTATCGGCATCCAGCAGGCCCAGATCCTGATTGACTTTGGCGGCAGCGCGTTTGGTCAACGCCAGCGCCTGGATTAGCGAGACGGGCATTTTCTCTGTCGAAATGCGGAAATGCTCCAGCGAACGCTGGGTTTGCGCGCCCCATAGCTTGTCGGCCGGGACGTCGATGGCGCCCATGGAGTCTTTCTCGCGGCGATGCATTGTCATTACTTACTCCTTGATAACAAAGATGGGATTGCTCACATGCTTAAGAGATAAGTATTGATGACTTCTGAGAAACGTTATGGCGCTTTGTGCGCTCTTTTTGATGTCGGGTGGCGGCTGCGCCTTACCCGACCTACGAGGATGTAGGCCGGGTAAGCGTCAGCGCCACCCGGCAATTTACAGAATTACTTCACACACGCCGAACACTGGGAAGACTGGATCTGTTTGAAGAAGTCGTTACCTTTGTCATCCACGAGGATAAACGCCGGGAAGTCTTCCACTTCAATTTTCCAGATCGCTTCCATACCCAGTTCCGGGTACTCCACGCACTCGAGGCTCTTGATACTGCCCTGCGCCAGCACCGCTGCCGGGCCGCCTATGCTGCCAAGGTAGAAGCCGCCGTGCTTGTGGCACGCGTCCGTCACCTGCTGGCTGCGGTTGCCTTTCGCCAGCATGATCATGCTGCCACCGTTGGCCTGCAACTGGTCGACGTAGGAGTCCATACGGCCCGCCGTGGTTGGGCCTAACGAGCCGGAAGCATACCCATCAGGCGTTTTTGCCGGGCCTGCGTAGTAGATCGGGTGATCTTTAATGTACTGCGGCAGCCCTTCACCGTTGTCCAGGCGCTCTTTCAGCTTCGCATGGGCGATGTCGCGGCCAACAATAATCGTCCCGTTCAGAGAAAGGCGCGTTGAAACCGGATACTGCGAAAGCTGCGCCAGGATCTCCTTCATTGGGCGATTCAGGTCAACGCGTACCGCTTCGCCCTCACCCGCTTTACGCAGTTCTTCAGGGATGTATTTGCCCGGGTTGTTCTCCAGCTTTTCGATCCAGATGCCGTCGCGGTTGATCTTCGCTTTGATGTTACGATCCGCAGAGCACGACACGCCCATCCCCACTGGACAGGATGCACCGTGGCGCGGGAGGCGGATCACGCGAATGTCATGCGCGAAGTATTTGCCGCCAAACTGCGCGCCCAGCCCCAGATTCTGCGCTTCGGCCAGCAGTTCCTGCTCAAGCTGCACGTCGCGGAACGCCTGACCATGTTCGTTACCTTCCGTTGGCAGGCCATCGTAGTATTTGGTTGAGGCCAGCTTAACGGTTTTCAGGGTGCTTTCAGCAGACGTACCGCCAATCACAAACGCGATATGGTACGGCGGGCAGGCCGCAGTGCCAAGGGTGCGCATCTTCTCAACCAGATAGTTCTTCAGCTTGCCCGGGGTAAGCAGCGCTTTGGTTTCCTGGTAAAGATAGGTTTTGTTGGCTGAACCGCCGCCTTTGGCAATGCAGAGGAATTTGTACTCGTCACCGTCGACACTATAGAGGTCAATCTGCGCAGGCAGGTTGGTGCCGGTGTTCACCTCTTTGTACATATCCAGCGCCGCGTTTTGCGAATAGCGCAGGTTATCTTCGGTGTAGGTATTGTAAACGCCGCGCGCCAGCGCCGCTTCGTCACCGCCGCCGGTCCAGACGCGCTGGCCTTTTTTACCGGTGATAATCGCCGTGCCGGTGTCCTGGCAGGTCGGCAGAATGCCTTTCGCCGCGATATCAGAGTTACGCAGGAATTGTAGGGCAACGTACTTGTCGTTCTCGCTGGCTTCCGGGTCGCTCAAAATATCGGCAACCTGCTGCTGATGCGCCGGACGGAGCATAAAGGAAGCATCGTGGAAGGCTTGCTGCGCCAGCAGCGTCAGCGCCTGCGGGTCAACTTTGAGGATCTCCTGCCCTTCAAACTCAGAGACAGAAACGTAATCGCGGGTTAACAGGTAATACTCGGTCCGATCCTGACTGAGGGGGAAAGGATCCTGATAATGGAAGGGTTTATTCGACATTGTTCTCTCACTTACTGCTTCGGTCTGTTTATTCAGGGCAGATGTTCCGCTGCCCGGCTTAAAAGCGAGTCAGCTTATCCTACACAATTTTTTAACAAAAACTGAGACTAGTACGACTTTTTACATCCGCAGGTTACTTCCATTCGGTTTATTGCTTTAATACGCGAAGTTAATTCCACATATGAATCAGGGCTTGATAATGCAAAAACTCATCAACTCAGTGCAAAACTACGCCTGGGGAAGTAAAACTGCGTTAACGGATCTCTACGGTATCGCCAACCCGGACAACCTGCCGATGGCAGAGCTGTGGATGGGCGCGCACCCGAAGAGCAGCTCAAAAATTGAAGATGCCAGCGGCCAGGTGCGCAGCCTGCGTGATGTCATCGATGCCGACAAAGCCGCGCTGCTCGGCGATAAAGTGGCGAATCGTTTTGGTGAGCTGCCTTTTCTGTTCAAGGTATTGTGCGCCGACCAGCCGCTCTCCATTCAGGTTCACCCGAACAAAAAAGCCTCTGAGCTGGGCTTTGCCAAAGAAAATGCCGCCGGTATTCCGTTAGACGCCGCAGAGCGTAACTACAAAGATCCTAACCACAAGCCGGAACTGGTTTTCGCCCTTACCCCTTTCCTGGCGATGAATGCCTTCCGCGAGTTTTCCGAGATCATCTCCCTGCTGCAACCGGTCGCTGGGGCTCACAACGCGATCGCCCACTTCCTGGAAAACCCGAACGCAGAAGCCCTGAGCGCGCTGTTTGCCAGCCTGTTGAATATGCAGGGCGAGGAAAAATCCCACGCGCTGGCGGTGCTGAAAGCCGCGCTGAACGGCCAGCAGGGTGAGCCATGGGACACCATTCGCATAATTTCCGCGTTTTATCCGGACGACAGCGGCCTCTTCTCTCCGCTGCTGCTGAACGTGGTGAAGCTCAACCCGGGCGAAGCGATGTTCCTGTTCGCTGAAACCCCGCACGCCTACCTGAAAGGCGTGGCGCTGGAGGTGATGGCTAACTCCGATAACGTACTGCGCGCGGGCCTGACGCCAAAATACATCGACATCCCTGAGCTGGTTGCCAACGTGAAGTTCGTGGCGAAACCAGCTGCGGAGCTGCTTACTCAGCCGGTGAAAAACGGCGCAGAGCTGGACTTCCCGATTCCGGTTGACGATTTTGCCTTCTCCCTGCATGACCTCAGCGCAGACGAAACCGCTATTGCACAGGAGAGCGCCGCGATCCTGTTCTGTGTGGAAGGCGAAGCGACGTTGCATAACGGTAGCGAGCGTCTGCTGCTTAAACCGGGGGAGTCCGCTTTTGTCCCGGCAAACGAGTCGCCTGTCTTCGTGAGCGGCACTGGTCGCCTGGCGCGCGTTTTTAATAAGCTTTAGGGACTTACTGAATTTTTTAACAACTCTTGCTAAGCTAGTAACAGGCGTTGTAACACCAGGCGGTTTTAACCGCCTGGTTTCATTTTAGGGATAATCGCAATGAAAAAATCGGTCGTAGCGGTAGGAGTGATTGTTGCTTTAGGCGTGATCTGGACGGGTGCTTCCTGGTATACCGGGAAACAGCTGGAAAGCCGTCTGGCAGAGATGATGGCACAGGCAAACAGCGAAATTAAGCGCAGCGCGCCTGAAGCAGGTCTGGAGCTGAGCTACCAGAACTACCAGCGTGGCGTCTTTACCAGCCATATGCAGGTGGTGGTGAAGCCGGTAGCGGGCAATCAGAACGCCTGGCTGAAACCGGGCCAGAGCGTGGTACTGGATGAAGTGGTCAGCCACGGTCCGTTCCCGCTGGCGCAGTTGAAAAAGTTTAACCTGATCCCCTCTATGGCATCCGCCAGAACCGTACTGGTAAATAACGAGGTGACAAAGCCAATTTTCGATATGGCGAAAAATGAGTCGCCGTTTGAGATCAATACCCGCATCAGCTATGCCGGTGATACGCGTTCCGACATCGACCTGAAAGCGCTGAATTACGAACAAGGCACCGATAAAGTCGCCTTCAGCGGCGGTAATTTCCAGCTTGATGCCGATCGCGACGGCAAGAATGTCTCTCTGACCGGCGATGCCGCCAGCGGCCTGGTGAATTCAGTCAATGAATATAACCAGAAGGTTCAGCTTACCTTCAACAACCTGAAAGCCAGCGGCAATAGCCGTATGACCGATTTTGACGAGCGTATTGGCGATCAGAAGCTGAGCCTCGATAAGATCGCCATTGCGATTGAAGGTAAAGAGATGGCAGTGCTGGAAGGCATGGATCTGGACGGCAAGTCTGACGTTTCCAAAGACGGTAAAAGCATCAACACCCAGCTGGATTACAGCCTGAAAAGCCTGAAAGTACAGAATCAGGACCTGGGTACCGGCAAGCTGTCACTGAAAATTGGCAACATTGACGGCCAGGCATGGCACGAATTTAGCCAGAAATACAGTAAAGAGAGCCAGGCTCTGCTGACCGATGCCGCCCTGCAACAGAACCCGCAGGCGTACCAGCAGCAGGCGATGGCCGTGCTGTTTAATAACCTGCCGATCCTGCTGAAAGGCGAGCCGGTAATTACCGTTGCGCCACTGAGCTGGAAAAACGACAAAGGCGAAACCAACTTCAACCTGTCGCTGTTCCTGAAGGATCCGGCGGCCGCGACCGGCGAGCCGCAGACCCTGGCGCAGGAAGTTGACCGCAGCGTGAAATCGCTCGACAGCAAGCTGACCATCCCGATGGATATGGCAACCGAGTTCATGACGCAGATTGCGAAACTCGAAGGGTATGGTGAAGAAGATGCAGGTAAACTGGCAAACCAACAGGTGAAAGGCCTGGCGGCGATGGGCCAGATGTTCCGCATCACGAAGGTGGAAGACAACACCATTTCCACCAGCCTGCAATATGCTAATGGCCAGGTAACGCTCAACGGCGATAAAATGCCGCTGGAAGATTTTGTCGGCATGTTTGGTATGCCGACGCTGGGCATTCCGGCACCGGCTGAACCGGCAGCGCCGCCAGCAGTACCGCAGCAGTAAACGAAAAACCCCTCGCATGAGGGGTTTTTTTATTGCCAGGCGATGTGCAGCGGAGATTACTTCACCGTCACTAACCGCGCCGCCACAATCTGATGCCCGGCCTGCACGTCCGTATTTTCAATACGCTGCATAATTCGGTCTGCCAGGGTGTATCCCATTTCACGAGCCGGCGTCGTCGCCCAGACGATGGGGAGATCGTCTAGCGCATTTTCACCGACATCCGCAAATGCCCCCAGCGCCACCTGATGGCCGAAGAACGTTTCTACCCCGCCCTCACCGCTCTGGCGTCCGGCGCGGATCAAGCCGAACCACGCCCCCATCGCAATCACATCGTTATAGCAAATCACCGCGCTGATCGTCGGGCTGTTGCGAAGCAACGTGCCGATGGCTTCGGCGGCTTTTTTCTGGCTGGATTCACACTCCACCACCCATTCGCTGTGAAACGGCAAGCCGTATTTGATGAGCGTGGAGCAGTAACCGCCCACCCGCTCGGCACGCGTCAGGGACGAGCTTTTACCGCCGAGCCAGGCGATGCGCTGATGGCCGCGATGAATAAGATGCTCGGTCAGCATTTGCGCGGCCTGCATGTTATCCGGCCGAAGGGTATCGGCTTCGTCGAGATAGCTGGCGCGCGACGCAAACACCAGCGGTACGCCTTTCTGCGCCGCGCGCTCACACAATTCACTGCCCACACCGGACGCGCCGGCCACGATCACCCCATCCACCCCTTGCGTCAGCAGCATATCCAGCCTGGAGAGCAGTTGCTCCGGTTCGCGCCCACCGTGGAGCAGGAAAACCATTCGTCCCTGCGCTTCAAGCGCCTCGGTAAGCCCGGCGGTCAGTTCTGCATAAAACGGCGACGCGAGGTCGCGAACAATCAGCCCTATCACCCCGCTTTGCCCACCGCGCAGCGCCGACGCCTGGCGATTACGCACAAAGCCCAGTTGCTCAACGGCCTCGTTGACGCGCTGACCCGTAGCAGGAGAGATGCGCCCCTTCCCGCTCAATACCAGCGAAACGGTGCTAACGGAAACCCCCGCCGCCAGCGCGACATCGTTGATGGTGATCTTTTTCGCTACAGCCATGTGGTGGCGTGACTCCTTGATAATGAGATCGCTAAAACGTTTTATCAATACGTTATCTTTATACTACCAGTAAAAGCCTGAGAATGTGATTTAGCGCGCACTAAAGTTTGATAAAACGTTTTATCTTTTCGCCCCATCGCGGTCGTTAAATCTCTTTCTACCATTTAAGGAGTCGTTTTATGACGACGAAAGCAGCACAAAAAATATCGCTGTGGGAGTTTTTCCAGCAACTGGGTAAAACCTTTATGCTGCCCGTGGCGCTTCTCTCATTCTGCGGGATTATGCTGGGGATCGGCAGCTCGTTAAGCAGCCACGACGTCATTACCCTGATCCCTTTCCTCGGAAATCCGGTACTTCAGGCGATCTTCATCTGGAGACTATTAAGTCTTTTAACGAAGTGGCTTGATGTTGGATTGATGTGCGGTAACTTCTGCTATGTTGCCGCGATACGATTTGTCATGTGCAATGAACTAACGTCGTTTCGCGGTAACTTTATGCCCCACCCATGCCCCATCACACCACCCTGTCATCCTGCATCACGCTGTTGATGAAGAACGTCACCCGCCCCATCACCTCAACCTCTTCCGCAGCCTCCCCCTCTATCGCTTCACCATCATCACAAATCAGCGCCCTGCCCATGACCCTGGCAAACTGAGTCCGTCCGCCGCTGAGGATTAGCAGAACCTGATTCTGTACCAGTCTGGTGCACGGCTCGATAACCGCAAAGCCAGACGAGGTTTCGAGGATGCGGCTGTCCATGCCGATCCCGCAGATAATTTCCGGAGATAAACGCGGTGCTACGAAATCAGCCGCCGGTGAAGGAAATCCCATCAGTGCACCCTCCCCATGTTACGCAAGATCCAGTAACGGTTTTCGCTACCATCTGTCGTTTTATCAGCGAAACCAGGTTGGTTGCGCTCTATCCACTTGTTTGCATCGTCACGGGTAAAGTGCCAGTTAAAACCACGCAACTTTTGTATGAAGCGGTCTGTGCTCAGATAGCGGTATCCCTTGGGGTTAAGCTGTATGGCCGCAACAAAGGCGGCATGAATGTCTGCTGTGCGTGGCATAATCACCTCACAATATAACTGTATGTATATACAGTATCGTCAAATATGAGGGTCGATCAAGTTTCACAGTGGTGCTAAACTTCAGACCTTTCCGAATTGACTGATTTATATAATGTTAAAGCTCTTTGCTAAGTACACATCAATAGGTGTTATCAACACGCTCATTCACTGGGTTGTGTTCGCCGTTTGCATCTACGCATTCCATACAGGTCAGGCACTTGGCAACTTTGCCGGATTCGTTGTGGCTGTGTCTTTCAGCTTCTTTGCAAACGCCAGGTTCACGTTTAAGTCTTCGACAACCACGATGCGCTACATGCTGTATGTAGGGTTTATGGGATCCTTGAGCGCAGCTGTTGGTTGGGCTGCCGATAAGTCCGGTATGGCTCCAATTGTGACTCTCATTCTCTTCTCCGCTATCAGTCTGGTGTGCGGCTTTATCTATTCAAAGTTCATTGTCTTTAGGGATGCGAAATGAAAATTTCTCTGGTCGTTCCGGTATTTAATGAAGAAGATGCTATTCCAATCTTCTACAAAACCGTGCGGGAGTTTGAAGAGCTACAACAGCATGAAGTAGAGATAGTCTTTATCAACGACGGCAGTAAAGATGCGACAGAATCAATAATAAATGCGCTCGCTGTGGCCGATCCGCTTGTCATTCCTCTTTCCTTTACCCGCAATTTCGGTAAAGAACCTGCGCTGTTTGCAGGACTGGACCATGCAAGCGGTGAAGCTATTATCCCGATAGATGTTGATTTGCAGGACCCAATTGAGGTTATACCGCACCTGATAGAGAAATGGCAGGCCGGGGCGGATATGGTGCTGGCTAAACGCTCTGACCGGTCCACCGATGGGCGACTCAAGCGTAAGACCGCAGAGTGGTTCTATAAGCTGCACAACAAAATCAGCAATCCGCAGATCGAGGAAAACGTTGGCGACTTCCGCCTGATGTCTCGAGATGTGGTTGAAAACATCAAGCTAATGCCAGAACGCAACCTTTTCATGAAAGGCGTTTTGAGTTGGGTTGGCGGCCGCACTGATGTTGTTGAATATGCCCGCGCAGAACGTGTTGCCGGGGATTCTAAGTTTAATGGCTGGAAACTGTGGAACCTAGCGTTAGAGGGTATCACCAGTTTCTCAACTTTCCCACTGCGCATGTGGACGTATATCGGCTTGTTCGTTGCTGGCCTGGCCTTCATCTATGGCGCATGGATGATCGTCGACACGTTAGCGTTCGGCAACCCGGTTCGCGGCTATCCATCAATGCTGGTTTCAATACTTTTCTTGGGCGGGATTCAGTTGATAGGCATAGGTGTGCTTGGGGAATATATCGGCAGAATTTATGTTGAAGTTAAAGGAAGGCCTCGATACATCATCAAAAAAGATTTCAATGATATTCGGAAGGACGAGAAATGATTAGTCAGACTTTGGGAAAAGAGATTCAAATAAAGTGGGTGTTGTTCACATTTGTATTCGCAGTTGTGGCTGTGTTTTTTACGGTTATTCATCCGGTAACTATTACTTCTGGCGATGAGTGGATCAACCTTTCTTCCGGTAGGCAAGCATATCCGCAATGGGGCGGTTTTAACCCTATCAAGGTAGTTCCTGAGGTATCTTTCCCACTATTTGGTAACATTGCCTCATCTGTCGTTATGCCTCTTGGGTTTACATTCCTTGAAGCTATTGCTTATTTGACAGCGGTTTTAGTTGCAGTTCTTGTTGTGTTATTCCTTTATCAATTCTATCTTTTGATGAGGAAGACCGCAGGGTTATCAACTTACACAAGTTCAGTTTTAGTGATCTTCTACTTACTGTGCCTGTTCGGCCTATTCAGAACTCTAAATAATAATAACAGTCCATACCTGTTGTGGGAGCAAAATCTTACCTGTTATTATCACTATATTGTTCCAGCCCTAATAAACGGCACGCTGGCACTTTACGTTTTAAGAATGTCGTCAACCTTAAAGCCATTCTTTTACGAAAGAGCGATCTTTTCTGGCGTTCTGATATTTTCCATTTACCTATGTGTATTTTCGAACATTTTTGCCAGTGTTTTGCTTGCAGTTATGTGCGGTGTGGTACTTCTTCTGAATCTCATTAGCAACAGATTTAAAATTGTTGAGACGATTAAGGATTACCCTTTCCACTGCATCACTCTGGCGATGTGGGCTATTTCTGCTCTCTTTGAAATGAACGGAGGAAGAGCGGACCGAATGGCAAAAGATCATCTGGATATTTCAGGTACAGTCAATGCATTTTACTCACTGCTTAAATTAACAGATCGCACCTTCTTCATTGTGCTGACTGTTGGATTGGTTTGCGGTGCAGTGTTTTTGCTAAGAAGAAATTCAGATGAAAGTACTGAAGGTAAAAGATACGCTTTCTGGGTATCGGTTATCTCTGGTGCCATCACTACATTGGCTCTTATTCTGGTGTGCGCAAAGGCTAGTGCTAACTATGCCACTCGACCTGTGGCAATGTGGGGTTCTTTTATGTACTTGATAGTTGCTGCCAGTTTGGGCTTGGGGTACTTCATTGAGCGCTTTAAGGCTGTTCACTATTTCGCGCCAATAGTTATGCTGTTCTTAATTAACAAGACCACGGACCAGTCTCATTCTTTGCGAGAGTCAAATAGTGGGAACGTTCCTTTTTCAGTTGCTTACGCGATAGGTCAAGATATGATTGAGCAGGTGCAAAACGCAGTTAATGGAAACCAACGCACAATGACCCTACATGTGCCCAAGGGTGATAACAATGACAACTGGCCGTTCCCGGTAACAAGAGGAAAAGCCATTTCAGAAACTCTTAAGTCCAATGGGTTGATACCTCGTAACATTGAGATAAAAATCCAGCCGGACAGAGAAATGAATGCCAAATATGGTATGCCAATCTGAATAGTTGCGCCCCATTAGGGGCGCATTAGTTATGACTTAATATTCAATGATTCTACGTTCCCAGTACCACCGGAAATGCTAACTGCCGTCGCTCCTGAGGTTGAGCGCGCGTGATTGGTATACGCCATGTTATAAGCCCCGCCACCAAGTACCACAGAATAAATCATAGAAGGCCCTACTGCGTAGTTATCAGATGCATTGCAACGGTTGCAATTGCTTAGATTAATGCCGTTGTACGTGCCGGTTGTGGTAAACCCGGCATCCGCAATGCTATTACCCATAACCCGCAGCCCCTCACAGGATGCTAAGTCAATACCATGACCCCTGACTCTTCGTACTTGGTTCTGGCTAACACTTCCGTATGTCACAGTATCCATAACAATACCAAGACCCGCGGAGCCGTTCCCGTCAACTATATTACCGTTGACATTTGTCATGAAATTAGCCGAAGTTGTTCCAGTCATAATCACCCAGATAGCTCGTGATGTAGACGTATAGATGACATTATTTGTTATCTGAACATCGGCAAAAGTCTGATTCTGATACTCAGGGGTTGAGTTTGACGGGTTGTAATAACGGATGCCTGTAAAGCAGGCCTCAATATTGTTATTTGAAATGATGATGCGGCCACAAGACCTGTCTCCGATAAACACTCCATCGTTACATTGGTGAATCTGATTTCCGGTTATAATCATGCCGAAGCAGTTCTGGTGGTCAATTGCGTTATTCGGGAAACCGCGCACAATATTATCAGTGGTGCTCAGGTGGATCTGGGCAGATGCTGATATCCCCTGGCAGTCTGCCGTCGTACCTGAAGCGGAAACTACAATGTTGTTACGCATGGTATTAAAGTAACCTTGAGATGTTCCTATGGTATTTCTCATTAGGATTCCCCAAGCGCAATTGGTGCAAATGTTCCCCTCCATAACAGCATGTTCGTTCTCGTTGAACCAGATACTGCAACGGTAGTTGCCTGTTCCTAAAAGACCGCAAGAGTCTGTCTGGTTATTCCTGGCAACAACTCGCGAGGCGGTGCTGTATATCGCGGTTAGCCCAGTATTGGTTACTTTACAGCTCTCAACAATAGTACCTGTTGCGGTAGATTCTACATTAATACCAAGAACTTTAGAGTTGCTCCCCTCAATACGTATTCGTCGTATAGTGTGGTCTGCGTTGCGCACGCGCACAACATTGAAAGATGCAGCGACATCAGTAACGACAAGACCCATATTCTGAAAAATTATGGAGTTGCTGTTGTTGATTGTGCATTCCCCGGTTACATTAAATGTAGCTCCGAGCCCATCAAATATGGCGTTTTGTGACACAGCGGCTGCCGCCGCCGCATTAATGGCTGTATGTGCTGTAGGGGTAGTTGCGTCAACCCTCGGTAGCGCTCCGAACATATACGGTGATATATAACCGACGTTTACCCGCACCCATGCAGCGCCACCGCTAGTTTTGATGATTGTCCCGTTGTTATCAGCGTACGACGATCCTGACATTACGGCCCGGAACTGACCACCACCATAGCCGGTATTTGCGGTGTGCTCCCGTACGGTGATGCGCTGCTTGTCATAGGATGGCTCTATAGTTCGAAGCGTAGCAATGTCTGGACACTCACCAATTAACTTCTCGCCATCCATCGCGGCCAGTGCTGCACGAAGAGATGCATCACCGACACCAACCCATGAACCAGGACCAACGCCACCAGTGCTGGCAGGGGTAGAGTTTTCCGGAACAACTTTCGGGCCGGATGCAAACGTACCAGTCCATTTGTAATATTCGCCGTCGGCGGTGTTCAGCAGCACCTCATTAGGGTTGTTGATAGTCGCGCCGGTGGTGAATGTTTTCCCTGTAAGGATAACGTAACCGAAGGCGTTCATTGCCTGCTGCGCGATGTAATTGATTCCCTCGATTGTGTAGTGCTTCTGACCAAATCGATCGATATAAGTCCACCCCATCGAAGTGACGAACTCGTCAATTTTCCCGGCGTTATACTTCAGATCGCGTGGTGATTCGCTTGGAACAGGCAGGTTGGTAGGTGTAGTAGCCATAATTATTCCATAAAAAACCCGGCACGGTGGCCGGGTTGGGGTTGGTCGGGGACGGTTCTTATTGGTAGATGGCGTCGCTGTATTCCGCGACGGTCAGAGATACCGTGTTATCTGTGTTCGGTTTGATGCTGTTGACTGTCCATAGTTGGCTGTCCAGTTCCTCCACCGTCGCAATGAGGTAGCGCGACGGGAGCTGGACAGTGTCTCCGTTCCAGATATTGAGCTGAATGCCGGGTATAGCCGCGGTGAATCCGTACTTCGTGTCGCTACGGGCGGTGGCCGGATAGCGCGGAGTTGGGTTACCCAGGCTGTCGGTAACCAGCACATACATCGAGCCGTTAAACGTGATCGGCTCGCTGGTATCAAAGTTATTCCCGGAGCGTCCGGTGATGTAACCCTGCTGCTGGTTGCTGTCGTAGATGTCAGGCATCTGTATGACGCTGCCGACCTGGATAATGCCGTCCTCAAACACTTTGGCGTTCATCTTCACGCGCGAGTAGATTAGGCGCTTGGTTTCTCGTAATGCGCGCTCCCGGGCCTGATACTCATTACGAAAGCCGACTATCTCCAGCTTGTTCGGATTTTCCGCTTCCTGTTCGACGATGGCGCCGTTTAGCACGCGATAGTTGATGTACGTCTTATTGTTCGTGGTCGGGTGGACGTAGGACACCTGTACGCCGTCATAACCGCCAGGAAGAGTGGCCTCGTACGTCATTTTGTACTCGTCCGTCTTCATGTTGGCCCGGTTGAATACTGCCGCCGGGTAGTCAACCTTCTGATCGCGAGTGAAGGTCAGCACGCCGTCATCCCAGTACGCCACCACTGAAGCCGCGTTGCAGATCGCCTGCACGCGGTCACCGAGAGAGTCATTCTCATCGTCAAACGTGTAGTCGAAGTAACCCAGGCGCTCATCAGGCAGGCTTTCGGCAATCGAGTACAGCCCGTACAGGTCAATGCTGCTTACCGGCTGCTCGCCCATAATGAGCCAGGTATGCGCCACCGCATCAGCGAACGAGCGCGACGGACGCAGCGTGTAATCCACCGTCTGCGTGTCCAGGCTGTACGTGATAGTGTGGCGGGTCACCAGCGCGTTATATTTGCGCTCGCGGCTGCCAAGTGCGTTCTCTGTCGCCCTCACCTTCACCCGTACAAGCGTGTCGGTCGGGTGAACGACGTTTGTCCTGATGTTGATGCTGTGGATCTCTTCGACCTTGAGCAGTGACGCGTCACCGGAGTTATCCGTGCGCTGGAAGCTGACCGCGTATTTCCCGAGCCCGCCGGTCGGAGTGATCTTGTCAGTGCGATAAAACACCTCGCTCGTCGACTGGTGCGGCGTCGTCTGCCGGTAAGTAAACGTCTGCTGCGTTCCCGGCACCTGGTTGTAGTCGTCGTCGATTTTCCAGATGACCACCTTCCAGTTCGTTTCTTTCTTACCGCCCAGGCTGGACTGCGTATGAAGCCACAACTGGGTTGACTCAACTGGAGAGAAGAACGGCCCAACCACCAGCGCCTCGTTATCGTTGAGGATGAATTTCGTGGTGTTGATCATGGCATTCGCCGGGATGTCCTGCGGCCCCTCCAGCTGGTTCATCGTAAACGTGTACCAGCGCACCGGGTCAACAACCGCGCCGTCGTTTGTTTCAACGGCGGAGATCAGCGTTCCGGAGAATGTCGCATCGGTAGTAACGTTGCCGGAGGCCGTGCTATACGTCACGTTGATGGTGAAGGTTACAGCGTGCGGCAGCACCAGCCCCATGAAATAGTCGAACTCAGCCTGCTTAACGATTTTCATCGCTATCTGGCCGCCGGAATACGTTCCGCTGACCACCGTGTTTGCCGTTGCTGTTTCGATCGGGAAGTCGCTGGCTTCGTTCTGCCCGGGAACCTCCTGCCCGTCGACGTCATCGAACCCGTAACCTTCAACGATCTGCGGGATTACTTCGCCAGGCTGGAAGAACTGGAATTCAGCACCTGCAAGAGAGCCCAGGCTTGATTCTGAGTAGCGCACGGACTCGTAATCGTATTTGCCGATACCGATACACATCCATTCAGTGACGTACTTCAGGCCTCCGTCTGTGGAAGTCTGATGAACGTATTCAAATACCGATTCCTGAATCAGATCCGGGAACGAACGGATTTGGCCGTAGATATCCGGCTTGGCTTTGTAGACGCGCGCGGTGTTTGTCTGACCGGTCAGGCTATTGTTCGGTGAGTCGACGGTATTACCGCCGTTGTTCGCGATTGCCGGCTTCGGCGCCAGGAACGAAAACACCTGGCCAACGACTTTAAAAATCGGGCTCAGGATGTCGCCGACAATGCCCTTCGGCTGGTCGAATATCTGGATGTGGTCCAGCTCACTCAGCTCAAACGCCAGTTCGTCATCGTCGCCCAGCTTCACACCATTGCGGACGATCAGCAGGTCGCGGTGGAAAGTAGCGTCATTGACCGCCAGCCAGTCATAAAAAAGGGTGCCGTTTGGCACCCTGCAACGCAGCTTAGGCGTTCCTGGGAAGTTCGATATCTCAACCAGCGCCATAAGAAAAATACTCCACTTTGGTAAATGCCCGCTGAATGACCAGCAACGAGTCCATGCGCACGCTTCCGTTCTCGCCGCGTGAATGCAGCGCCTGCCTGTTAAGCACCAGCCCAACATGCGCCGGTTGCGCGCCGCGGTACCCGACGAATATCCCGCCCTCGACAGGCTTATCGACCGGTCGCCAGAAAACGACGTCTCCCTGATAGCAGGTGAAGAAGTCGGACCCGGCTTCGTAGTCCGGCGTCTGGTGCAGCTCAATGCCGAGGACATGGCGGTAATACAACACGCACAATCCCCAGCAGTCGACTTTTTGGAACGAGCAGGCCCGGTTAGCCCACGGCACGCCGATAACCCGCCGGATAAATTCATCTTTAGTCATGCGCGTGCCTTATAGGTACTGGAGTCCAGTGTATTCGCGGGGATCGTATAATTTTCCAATATTATTATTGAGCGGGTTGGTCACAGACAGGGTTACCGACGCGGAGTCGGCGTCGATGTCTACCGTCTTGACGTATAACTGCCATGACTTTATCGGCACCGAAACGTCGCCGCTGTCGAAGATCTGCCGCGTAGCCGTAATAGCTGTTAGCCGATCCGCCCCTTTCCACTGCTTCATGAGAGCTTTGATGTCAGACGACAGCCGCCCTAACTTCGCCGTCGCGTCGATCACCGGCGTGCCGCTCTGCTGGCTCTCTTCGATTTCAAATCGCGCTGGCGTGTACGTCTGGCCGCCAAGCGTCTTCGGGAAGAACTGCTTATCGACCAGGCGGACATAGCCGAAGGATGGATGGTAGAACGTGATGGTGTCGTACAGTCCGCGCGTCGGGCGCTGCTGCTTATAAGCTCTGAAGGTAGGCATCACGGCACTCTCGGTAAAGATTCCGGGTCGCGCCCGTCAGGATAACCAGTGACAACGATATCCAGCCACGAATCCCACGGCGGCGGCAGCTCAACAATGATGTCGTCAAATTCGTCGTCGGCGTTGTAGAGGTGGTTCGCGATAACGGTCCCTGTCCATGTCACCACCCCGCCAGAAATATTGGTCTGGACAGGGAAACCATCTTTCGTAAAGTGAAGCTCCTGAACTTGCAAGCCACTACCGCCAAGATTTATCGGCATTCTGAACCAATAAAGACCGCCGTGAAGATAGTTTGGACTACGTAACCATTGCTGAAATGCTCGGTCTTCCGCCAAGGTGAAAATCCACGTCAGTGACCAGGTCACTTTCAGGTCGTCGGTTTGATTCTCGAAGATAGCCGGGCCGACCGCTGGCTGATCGGTCTGGAACCCGGTATCGAGAGTCATGTTTTTGCTGGCCTTCTGCGCCAGCGGCAGCCAGTCGGGATAGTCGATAATTGGCATCAGCCCTGCCCTCTTGGCGTGCGTTTAACGTTCATGTTGCTGGTTATGGCGTTACTGATTGGCCCGCCGTTGTTCAGGTCAGCGACGATTAAATCCACAGTCACGCCGCCATTTCCGTCAGAACTGGCCTGCGCATCTATTGATGAACCGTTATAGTTCTGAACATTTAAGACAACGTTGATGCCTCCCCCACCCTGCATATCCTTATTGCTGATCACCTTGCCGTTGTCGCCCGGTATCATGTACTGCTTACCGGTACTGGCCTGGTAAATCTCAGGTTTCCCTCGCTCACCGACCTGATAAAGACCTCCTGCATTCACCGGGCCGCCATTGTAACGCATACCGGTTAAAGCAAGGCCCTGTGCCAGGCCTACCGTTGAAGCAATTCCTGTCATGGCAGGAACTGAGTTGGCCCCAAATGAAGCGAGGCTAGCCATGGCGGCGGCAGGAGCCCAAGCTGTAGCCAAGATTGCAGCCTGAGATGCTCCAGCAGCAGTAGCCGCTGCGCCCAATGTCTGACCGATAATGAAGTTTTTGAGAGCCTCAACTCCAACCTGGACTAGCGCATTTACCACGCTGTTCAGCATCGTATTCCCGAGCGAACGCATAGCATCCTGCGCTGACATCGTTCCGGTGATCAGCCCGGTTAACGCATTGGATGCATTACCTGAAAACGCATCCACCGCGCTTGTCAGCATTTCATAACCAAGACCTTGTTGGCTGAGCAGTTGCCACTGAGAAGCTGTCATCTGCTCATTGAACTGGTTTTCCTGCGCAGTCTTTAATGCAAGGTACTGGGCATCGGTAGCAGCCTTTGCAGCAACGAACTGATCGTAATTTATTTTCCCTTTTTGGTAACTTTGCTGGAGTATCGCCTGTTCCTGCTGCTGATATTGCTGCATCAGGGCTAACTTCTGGTTATTTTCGTTCACCAGTTGCTGTACCGGGTCAACTTCGGCTCGGGCAGAAGCTACCGGATTGACTGTGGCCTGGGCGTTAATCTTGGCGAGGTTATTCTGGTGCTCGAGCGCCATTTTCTCCGTGGCAGCGTTATACTCCTTGAGATCTATTTTCCCAGCGTTCAGTGCGGCCTTCAGATTTTGCATGGATTCGGCGTAGGATTTATTCTCCGCCTGCAAAGGCATTGCCTTAAGTGCTTCCGTAACCCCTTTGGCTGCCGCTGATGCATCCCATGCTTTTGCTGCATATTCACCGGCCTTTTTGATTTGCTCCTGGGTTGCAGAATTACCCAGTGACTGCTGAGCACGTAATATGGCCTGCTCTCTGCTTAGCTCCTCCGTTGAATCAGCTGCCAATTCTGACTGCTGACGCAAATTTTCAAGCTTATTTGCAATTGATTCGGACTGCGCCTCAGTTTTCTTGCCAGTTTTATTGCTTTCCTTTCTCGCCTCGGTTACTCGGTACGTCTCCGCATATTCATCCTGAAGAGTCTTGATGCGTTTCGGATCCGTAACCCCAGCATCGGCAGCATCATACTGAGCCTGAAGTCTTGCTCTTGCCTCTCCTTCCAGTTTGGCTAGAGCGAGCCTGCGCTCAGAGTTTTTTACCAGCTTTGATGTTGCTGCATCGTCTCCGCTTGTATCGGTCTTGAACCCTTGGTTATTCTTAGCATCACTTGCTGCTTTAGCTCTGATGTGAGCAATTTCACCTTCGACCTGCTTTAACTGAACGGCGGCCTGCGCACGACGAGTCTGGAATACGGAGTCTGTCTCATACCAGCGCTGACCATCTTTAAGCTCGGAGTTTAATTCTTGCTGTAGCTTGATAAGCTTCGGCATCCTGGAAGCATCACCGACATTTTTATTGTAGTAATTAAGATTATCAGCAACACTTTGCATCAACCCCGCCAGGGTCGAGGTTAAGCCAATCGCCTGATTGATGTCGTTAATGGCGTTTTTAAATGCTACGTCCAGACTATTTTTCGCCCTGTCTATATTGACAGGCATCTTGTCGAACTCTTCGTTAACAGACTGGGATTGTTTTTGAATAGCGTTAAGGGCATCCTCAGCCGTTAACTTGCCCTCCAGCATTCTCTTGCGGAGATCACCAATCGATATTCCAAGTCCAGACGCAATCTGGCGAGCAAGCTCTGGCATTTGCTCAAGGATGGTGTTGAACTCCTCAGCCCGGAGAGTGCCGCCGGCGATTGACTGCCCGAACTGGCGAAGTGCGCTAGCCATTTCCTCAGAGGATGAACCGCCTATGGTGCCTATCTTTTGAAGCGTCGAAGTAAGCGCAAGGATCTGAGAGTTTGTTGCACCAGCGCTTTTTAATGCTGTGGTCAGTGATTCCCACAAACGCTCTGTTTCAGAAAGGCTGTTACCTGTTTGTGATGCAATAGCTGAAAGAGCTGACATAGTCTCTTTCGCTGTATCAATACTTGGACTGAGCCTGGTGATTCTGGCCTGCAAGGTAGCCATCTCATCACCAATCGCAATCAGCCTTTTGGCCGTCTCGATGGTGAAAGCTGCGGCAATCGCCACTCCTACTTTATTAAGCGCTCCCTCAAATCGGCTAACCGACCCGGATGCTCGGTCGAAATTGGAGCCCATTTTATCAAGCCGATCGTTTACTTTACGCTGTGCTTCAATAAGCTCTGCTACGTCCATTTGGACTTGATAAACAATATTCCCAACCTGTTCACTGTTGGCCATGCTTTTCTCCGGGCATAAAAAAACCCGCCGGAGCGGGTTTTAATGTTCAAGTGTTTATTACTTACATCTATTTGGAATGTCTTTTTCTGCGATCTCACCTTGCTTTGTGAGATCGTAAATTGTCGGATCGTCTATAGAAATCTGGCTTTCCTTTTCAACCACAGGGGCAATAAATACCAATGAGGCTTTATTATCACCTTTGGTCACTTCAGCCTTGCCGCATACGTTTCCAAATCTGGCGTACACTGTGTCTCTGTCGTCAGGGAAGAAATTAACTTCCTTTAATGAAACGACTTTTACGTCTTTTGGAAAGAAACCGCTTTCTGCTCTTTGTTTCACAGCATTGACAATTTCTGCATCAGTAGCCGCCATAACACAAGGTGCAGCGAGCAGCGTTCCCAATAAAATTAATGTACGCATCTTTCTATTCCCCATTGGTAAAAGTGGAAACATCCTAACCAGGAATAGCACAGTTGCAACGCAAAAGGTTGATTTATTGACTTCAAAAGCTGGTAGACCGAAGATCGGTTACTTCTGATTCTCCCTTGCCAGCCTGCGCTTACGTCGCGCAAAGTAGTCATCTGCCGCGCTATCGTACTCATCCCGCGTATACCCCTTCTGTTCAGGGTATTTAGCAACCAACATCATCTGGAACTCTGTCATAGTCAACTGCGCGGCCTCTTCTTTACTGATGTTAAAGTGATTTCTCGCAGCAATAATGTAATCCGACACCCTGAATTCATTGGTAGGCTCGTTCGATTCGTGGCGCTGTAGCTTACGTAAGTTTCCCTTCCCGATAACGCCGTGCATCATCAAGCTTTGAGCGATAATGACCATTTCCTGAGGCGACATAATACCCTGCCGCCACATAAATCCGCGCTTCCGGCTTTTACTTGGCTTCATCCAGCCGATAAGATCCCCTACATCATCCTCACAGCATGCAGACAAAACCGCATGCGCAGCCATGATCGCCTTACGGCTTAGTATGCCGCTCTTGATGTAGTGAATTACATATTCAGGCAGGCTATCATATTCTGAATGAATGTAGGATTCGGCAGCCTTCTTGATGAGCTTAGCGGCCTCATCATTATAAAGATCGTAAAACGTCTGAACGATTTCTACCGGATCGCCGATACTTGATATCGCGAGAAATGACGGGCGGAAAAAGTAGTCCTTATCCCCGACACTAATAAGGCATTCTCCAAACTCTTTAACTGGTGTCATCTATCCCCCCATAAGCAAAATCAAGGGCAGCGATCTACCCTTTGTTTTGCTTACACAGTGACAGTTACGGTGTGGGTTGCCGTGAATGCACCATCATCAGTGGTGACAGTAATCACTGCGGTTCCCGCCGTAGCCCCCGATGGGGCAGATACAGTTACGGTACTGCCTGAGAAAGCCACCGTAGCGCGAGCTGGCACGGATGAAGTGACAGTAAATACTTTATTGTCAGCATCTTCTGGGGAAATGTTCACGGTGAATGTTGTACTTGAACCAGCCGCAATAGAACTGCTGGTTGGTGTAACCGTCACGCCTGTTACCGCGATATCGCCATCAGCTTCGGTGATCTGGAAAGTAGAACCATCTGCCAGCTTGAACTCAAAGCTGTAGGTGACAATTTCCTTTACGCCGCCACCATCACTGGCACCAGACGGAACCATGTAGCCGATGTGATAATAATCGCCCCAATGGAAACGCATCCACACGCCAGGCTGACGGCGGGCGCGTACCTCATCAACGATATACTTCACGAACTGCTGAACGCCGAATTCGTCGGTGCGGTCCTTAACACGCACCTCACCTTCAATCGAATAGGTTGGATCGAGGCTGGAGATCAGGTTTGAACTGAATCCGCCATTATCCGCATCAGACGTCAGCGCCTCAGGACTTAAATCCCACGTAGCCGAAGTTGGAAGACCCATTAACTTCCAGTCACCTTCCTCCGGCACCATGTCAGCGCATCCGTACGCCAGTTCCAGCGTCTTCGCGCGACCAATTAGTTGTTCGTTATTGGAGCAGCCTTGCATCGTTGCTTACCTCATTTCTGATAATAAAGAAGGCCGCTCAAGCGACCTTGTGTGATGTTGATTTTTAGCTATCCGCCGAAGAGACAGGCAAATTGCAGGCGCCACACCATACGCCCTTCGGTAGTCATTACAGGTGATGGTATGCCGCCCATATTTGAGATTTGCCCCAGGAAGCGATTTGTCATCGGATTGGCTTTCACATATTCGATAATGGCTTCAACATCGGCCTCGGCTTTGGCCTTATCGCCCTTAGCCGTTCCTGCAATAACGTCAACTAGAACGTAATAATCTGCTGCCATATCCCGGTCTATCGCCGTGCCGCCATTTGGGCGGAAGACAATGAACCGATCGGTTAGTTTTCCAGAATCTACCCAAGACAAAGACTGGATGATGTAGCCAGTAGTAAGCCCAGCATCAACGAGCACGTTGCGAACACGCTTATACATCGGAGTGGTCAAAGTGATAGTTCCTTCTTAATTACCGCGTCGATTTGCCTGCGGGTATCATCAAACCCTTTGGTTAAAAACTCCTTCCTGGCAGTCGCCCGGCGGAAGTTCTGAGGTACTCTTGGGTCATGGACATATGCAGCATAGTTAGCTGAATAACCCACCCGGCCCGTCACGCGATTGCCATTTACAGTGATCTCGCGGAACTGGCTATTTATGAGGGTTGATGTATCGATCGGGGTATAGAGCGCAGCCTGAGATCCGCCGATAATCAAAGCTGATTGCATCGCCCTGACGACCTTTCTCCCCTGAATATCACCAACCAGAGCATTAAGGTTTTTCTTCGCCTGGCTAATACCCTTAACTTTGATGCCCATGGCTTTCTCCAGGCAATAAAAAAGGCCGCCGTGGCGACCTTGTCTGAATGATGAATGCTTATTTTAATGCGATGAACTCACCATCGACCTTCAAAAACTCGAGGTTATCTTCATCAATGAATTCAGGTCTCTTGGCAGTCATGGATGGCTCCCCATGACCACTAGGCGAGGTTGAATTCCTCATGATGACGATGAGATTTTTATCATTGAATGTCGCTCGGAAACCATCAGGAACCGCAACAACTTCCCCTGACTCGTCTTTCCACTCACCGTATGGATAGTAGACGTTAACCCATCGTATTTTCATGATTGCCTCAACCAATGTTTAAACGCCAGTCAGTATCGCATAATCATCCGCCAGGCGCTCGAACGTATCGGCATAGCGGATAACCTGGCGCACCTCATCGGCACCGGCGACAACAGGATCCACTTCGGTCGATACGCCAATCAGCAAGTAATCACCTGCGGCCGCAAGCGCAAACTCAGTCCAGACGGTGTTCTTCACGACGATTTCAGCGCCCAGGCTGGCTAACTTCTTACTGAGCCCGCCCTCGTAATCGCAGAGGATTTGCTCAGGCTCGGCATAGCCAAGCGGATCGCCGTATTCGTCATTGCCTTCCAGCTTTCGCCAGATGGTTGCCGTGGCGGTATATGACCAGTTTGCAATACTCGACACGCGTTACTCCTTTGGCGCCGGAATGCGCTCAATCTCAAACCACTCGATATTCAGCGCATTGACCTGCTGACCTTTACCTACCGGCACGAAAAGCCCTATGGCATCGCCACATTCAAGCTGCAAATAACGCTCAATGACGATTGGTGAAACTACTGCCTCACTGAAGGTTTTAACCTCTCCAGCAACGCGATAAACGACCGTCACATTCAACGCGCTAACCATGCTTGTTACAGTTGCCATGTTTCACTCCTTCCAGCGCAGCACCTTCGCGCCAGTCGCCCGGATGCGCGGGCAGTTGATGAACCACTCGCCGTCCGATTTAACGTAGCCAGTAGTCTCTCGCCCGGTGTCGGTCATCACCCAGACGCGGGTGAACGAGCGCGGCAGACCGTGTTTAACTGATTTGTATGTCATCACTTGTCACCGCACATGCAGCCGCCCTTCCCGATCCAGATACCAGCGAATGCCGGCGCGGTAGTAGGGTCGGCAGGAATCAGCGAGTTAGCGCAGCCGTACTTATCCAGCCCGCGCAGCAAGTTAACCGAGGCCTTCCAGCGATCAGTGAACGACTGATACCGGAACGAGCGAGACGCCCCGCTTGGAGCCGTCTGGCTGGAGATGTATTTATCCCCCTGCCCGAGCCCCATAAGCGCCAGCAGATAGAGCTGAATCAGCAGCGCGGTAGATGCAGGATAGTGCGCATCGAGACACTCCTGAATGCTGTTGGCCTGGTCGACGAGAGCCTGAAGAACAAAATCGGGAATGGTAATTCCCTGGCTCTCCAGATACTCCTTCGCCTGTTCGAGAGTTACCATTATCGACTCCGTGAAATACCCCGCCGGAGCGGGGCATAAAAAAACCGCCTTAGCGGCGGCTGTTATTCAGCAGGGAAAAGCTTTTCGAGCTCACCGTCAGGCAACAGCTCACTGAGTTTTTCAGCGCCCAGGGTGCCTTTGAACTCGATGCCCAGTTCAGTCAGACGAGCCTGGATAACCTCTTTGCGGGATTTCTCACCGGTACCGGCATCAGGCGTCGACGGGGTAAGCTCTCCGCCTGCCTCACCATTCATGAGACGGACGTTAGACTTCAGCGCCGGGTGCAGTTCTTTCAACTCCACCACCTGCCCTACCTTCACGCCGAACCATGGGCGCACAACTTCATATTTATCCATGCTGTTTCCTTACGCCAGGTTAGCGCCGTAGACAACGCCAGACAGGCCCTGATCGTCTGCGGTGATTTGCAGACCTTCAGCAGACATAATCTGGAAGTTGTAGTTAACGTTAGGCAGTGGACGCGGCAGCGGAACAACGCCTACAGCCATACCCACCAGTGGAGAGATCACGTCACGGCGACGAACGTACGCGATAAACTCGTTACCGGTCAGCGCGAAGCTCATGCGGATTTCCTTCACCGGCGCGAACGGCAGAACAGCCTGCAACACAGTGCCGCTTACAACGCCATTCACCACGTACGGCTGCGCAAGGTTTGCCCAGATTTCCGGGGAAACCCACATGACATCGTATGCGGCGACTTTGTTCGTGCGTGCGGTGGTGCCGAATGCGCCTTTACCGAAGAACGCGAAGATCGCGGTCATGTCAGCGGTGGTCAGGTCGATATTCTCACCACCAGCACCAGAGCCGAGGTTAATCTTCTTGGTGTTTCGGTGGTTCTTGATGCCCTGCGCAGGATAGGACTGGACCTGAATTTTTGAATCGCCGTTCAGGTAGTAGTTAACGCGCTTCTGGTTGAACTTGCGCATCTTCGCCATCTGCGAATCCAGCACCAGATCAATGCCTACAGAGTTAAGGCCAGCAGCATGACGCCAGTTAACACCGTAGCCAGCAGTGAACACCGGAATCGGGTCGCCGTCGCTCGCGTAGTCAGTGTGGTCGAAGGAGAACGGCGCCTGACCATCGATGCTTACTGACACGTCGTCAGCGATGTCGCCAATCACGTTATACAGCTTGGCGGTCTTACCGACCGGCAGCACCGTCTGAACGCCGATCAGGTCGTTCACGATTTCCATACCGACTTCCTGATCGCGCAACTGCAGCACCTGGTTGTCGATCTCAGCCCAGAAATCACGGGAGAAACCGCCAACGGCGTTACAGGCCAGCATGTCAGGCGTCATGATTGCGCGGTTAGCTGCAATGATGGAATCGTTCTGCAGGTTCCACATATTGCGGTTTGCCCACAGTTCGCTCCAGTGTCTTCCGAGGCGGGAGTTAGTCGCCAGCGTCTCTTTAGAGAAGTACATATTTGTTTGTCCTTTTTTTACGCGCCAGCTGCGGCGACAGTGCCAACGCGCATGCGCACGCGAATTAAATCGGTGGTGCTGGCCGCGATGGTGTATTCATCCTGGCTGTATCCGATCACTGAATCAGTGTCATCGGTTGCCAGGGTAAACTGACCAGCCGTACCCAGTTTGATCGGGCTGTCTTTCTTGTACGCCCCAGGCACGCACAGCAGAGCCAACTCACGCCCTTCTTCGACGTAGTTGCCGACAGCTGAATCACCGGCAGGAATTGCCTCTGTGATAGTCAGGCCCTGGTGGTAACCGACATCGATGATGTACAGGCGGCCGGTTAGCGCGGTGGCCTGAGCGAATTTATCGGATGAGTTGATGGTTGCGGCGGTGCCTGGAAGCAGCGGTGTGGCCGTAGTGCGGGTTTCGGTCTTGTACAGAGACTGACCGTCGATATTAACGCGACGATAACGTGGCATTATTCCGGCTCCTTACTTGAAGTGTTCGTCAGCGGCAGGTGCGCCGGTTTCTTTGTGCTGCTGTGCATTGTTAGCGCCCAGCGGAGCAGCCTCGCCCAGAGACTTGAACATCGCGTCCAGGGGCTCGCCAGACAGCGCGTTCGCGACGATGTCGCCATGGACCTTAGCTACCGCCTCACGCTTGGCTTTCTCTTCGGCGCGAGAGTTGGCGGTCAGTGTTTCGGTAAGCTTGTCCTGATTGGCCTGCAGACCGGTGATCGCATCTTTAATCGGATTCAGGGCTTCGGCGAAGTTTGCGGCCAGGCCTTTACCGATTTCGCTGATCAGCTCTTGTTTCTCTTCAGTGGTTAAAGGCATGTCGCCCTCCGTTTTGTGGTTTGGTGCAGGCTGTTCCTGCGGTGTGAATAGAGCTTTGAATTTGTTTGCCACGACGGCTACCCACGACTCTTGGCGCGCTACTGCGGTGCCGGTATCGTCGATTGTGATCTTCCCGCCATCAGCGGAGTAACCGTAAACCTGGGCATCGCCGCCATTTCGCACGATGACCACCTGCGAGTCAGTGAAGTCAGCAACCCAGGCGTATTCATCCGCGCCCGCCGCAAACTTCGCTTTAGCTGCGCGATCGAGACGCTGTTCGCGCTCCCGGTAGGATTCACCCACCAGCGCACCGGAGTTCGCCTTAAGCGGCTGCGCCAGATCAGCGTTAACCATCAGGCCAACGCCCTGCTCCGGCGTAGCGGCTCCAACCTCGTGCAGCAGGATCGCGTCGTGGTCCATGCTGTGGATATCCGCTACCCACTCAGCACCCGTTGCGCGCTGCTGTTCGTTAGGTTCAAGCTGGTCGAGGAATGCGGCCACGCTGGTATGAATAGGTGGAACGTCTTCACCACGCTCAATGGCCGCGACACGTTCAAGCAGCTCTTTACCGCCCGCTGACTCACTGGCACGGGCCACATCAACCCACTTTTCGAGGTAAATTCGATTACCGGACTTCTTAACGTTGCGATTCCAGGCGCCGATATGGCCTGCGTTAATCCCCTCTGGCGAGAAAGCAGACACGAACTGACCGTTAACCTGAGGGTGGCCCAGCGGCGCCAGAGTGCCTTCCAGACCCTGATAGTGGGAATCGATTTGCTCTTGTGTGTACAGCCCGCCATTCATGACGACGTTTGCCGGCAGCGTGTAGCTCGGCAACACCAGATGCTCGCGGCCGTTGTATGTTTCGCGCCGGATAGACTGGCTGTTCACCTTCGTGGTGATGTTTACCTGCATAGGCATAGCTATTTCTCCGCCCAGGCGTAACCGCGCGCCTGCATCGATTTATATTCCTGTTTGAGTTTCGTGATGGTGTCCGGATATTCCGGCTTACCGCCCGCATCCACCAGCACCGACTGCTGGCTGCATTTGCAGTTGATGGAGTTGCCATCTTTGCTGTACCAGTCACGCACCTCTTCGTTGGTGTAGAGATGAGCGTGGCGCACTGCGTGGGTGTGTCGGGTTGTTGGTGACAGCGCCGAGATGTGAACCAGCAGTGTTTTCAGGCCGAAGAGGTCATTCGCCTCCTGGTCTTCATCCCACTTTGCCCGGCGCAGCGCGGTAGTCACTTCGGTGCGTGCTATCCGGTTCGCCCGGCGTTTCTCGATGCCGGTCTGGTCTGTCAGGTTGCGGGCAATGTCCAGCGGATTGAGCCCGCGGCCCACCCCATCAGTCAGCACGCGCGCCATGTCGCGCTTAACGTCAGCACTCAGCCCCTTCATTTCCTCAAACACGCGGGCATGCACCAGCGCCATACGTTGCTGGTACGGGTCGCTTGCGAGGATGGACGCCAGCGACTCTCGCCCGGCTGCGTACACCGGTGATTGCTGGCTGAGGTTGTAGAACGACTGCCCGGTCCCCTTCTCCGAAGCCAGATCGATGTACTCGTAAAACCACAGGTCGTAATCGCCACCTTCAAGCAGCACCTGATCCACCAGGTAACTGGCATCGTTCAGGATGATGGAGAGTAGCGTTGGGTTTAACTGGTATTCGTATCTGGCGTTTACTGCGAGGGAGGAAGGTATTTTGTCGAGTGCTGATTTGTACGCCTTGCCAATCTTATTCATCCGCCTGGCGAAGTCTTTCATTGCCCGGCGTTCCAGCACATCGGCTCCGGTCGGATCCTGATAGTTACGCGGTAGAATTGGTGGCTTCGTCTTGTTCGTCGCCATCCTCTTCTCCTAACGGCTCTTCGTCGTCATTGTCATAACCCGCAGCTGTACGAATCTCTTCACGGCTGAATGCT
Organism: Enterobacter cloacae complex sp. I1M; assembly: GCF_014982425.1. Taxonomy (NCBI): domain Bacteria; kingdom Pseudomonadati; phylum Pseudomonadota; class Gammaproteobacteria; order Enterobacterales; family Enterobacteriaceae; genus Enterobacter; species Enterobacter cloacae complex sp. I1M. The sequence goes on from NZ_JADCLG010000010.1 coordinate 252,306, forward strand.
GGTTCATCACCGCTGCCCTGCATGGTCTGGTTAATCTCGCCCATGGTCTTGGCGTTAGTGAGCTTCTCAGTACCGGTCTGTTCGTTCAGGTCATCCCAGATAACAGCCTTCTGGCTTACTGAGTCGACGATCTGCAGGTCGATAAGCTTGTCGCAGAAGTCCTCTATTTCAAAAGAAAGGTCCACGCGGCGCGACTGGCAGCGTGCATTCATGTACTTCTGGTCTTCGGTACTGGATCGCTCAGCCTGCTGGTTACCAACCAAAATACGCGTAGGAATATCAACGCCTGCGGAAGCTGTTTGCAGGTTTACATCGTATGTCGGAGAAGGGTCCGAAACCGGAGAAACCAGCGATGTAACGTTTGCCCCTTGGGTAATGAGTAGCGTGTCATTCCCTCGGTTTAACTCTCTTGCCGCGTCGTTATAACGCTCCTGCAACTCATCAACCGATACGCCATACATCGAAGCCAGGTCACTAAAATTAACCTCTTTGTCGAAGTTGATGTTCTGCTGGCGCGCTGCGTTCTTCAGGAATGACTCACCTGAACCGCCCTCTACCTTCTCCAGGCTAACAAATGCGTTATAAGCTGGCTCAAGGAAGCCAATAGCATCGTCTGAGTAATCACCAAGGATGAAAACGCGATCGGGGTGGATATTGACGCGGCGACTTGAACCATTCGGCAAGCGTTCGGCGTACTGCCACATTTTCGGCTGACCGTAAGTCTTCGAGTTCAGCCCAGTGTCCCACTCGCTCACCGTTAGCGATCCGGCCCACGCCACTGATATTTTCTGAAGACCTCGCCCTTTAGTTACCGGAATGTTCCAGTCTTTTTCATCGCGGACGTGCAGAAGGATACCTGCATAACGCCCGACAAGGCGACGGCGATCCGCCTCGGCAAATGAGCGCCAGAACCGGTTGTTGAATACCTGCTTGGAATTTTTCTCCCAAGCCGTTTCTTTGCGCTTTTTGTCTGCCTGATCACCCTCAATGATTTCCGGGTTAGTCTGCCAGCACTTGCCCACCAGCTTCTCTACTGCACCGTGAGCGATACCGCCGCGTCGGTACAGGGCGTAAAGGTTTTCGTAGGTGACCTGTTCAGGGAAGCCATACTCGCACCATGCGGAATGACGCTTATTGTCCAGCCCCATCGTCGGTGCCATCAGACCCATACGGGCGCGCGCCATCCGCGCATCGTTCAACGCATGGTTGACGGCGAGAGTTAATTTGTCAGTCATGGTTTGTCCGTTTGGTTAACGAAGGCGTTTAGGAATCATCATCCCGGCCATCTGGCCCTTACGCTTAATGTGACCGTCGAGGCTGTAGCGGATACCGTCCCAGCAGTGCTCGTAACCATCGGCAAGCTTCGGCAACACCTCACCGGTGATGCGGTCCGTTTTGTACGACCACATGCGGGCCTCACGCGCTACGTTCTTGCAGCGCGGATGGATAATGATTTCATCGAATCCGCGAAGGTGTGCGATCCCGTCCTCAACGCTTCCTTGCCATTTCTCAGCGGCTGAGATGTTGAAGCCCTGACGTTTGAGATAGCTGATAGTCTCGGGTCGAGCGGAATCGGCCTTGATTGGCCAGTCACGCGCGCCTGGAATCGTATCGTACAACTCCGGCATGTGATCGAGCTCAGTTTGCTGACCGTATGCCTCGTATTCGATGTACAGCCGGTTATGCAGGATGAACGAACGCACCAGCGTGTTAGGGTCTTTGGCGAAACCGAAGTCAGCACCGAAGAACAGGCGATCGGCCTCTTTCCATAGTTGGTCCGAGAACTCGGCAATCCGGTATTTCCCTGCCAGCACCTGCTTATCGGAGTTTTCGAGGTAAGCACCCTCCCACACCCACGCGTATGTTGCCGGGTCTAGGCGGCGCTGATCGTTCTGTCGCTCACCTTCCAGCACGTCAGGGAACCACGGGTTATCCGTATAGTTCATTTCAACGGTGATGCAGTCGTCCCCTGCCTCTTTGCGGAAACGCTTATCCGTGGCGCTACCGTCGCGCTCCGGGTTCCACGTTACCCAAATCTCTGATCCTTCTTCACGAACGGTCGGGCTCAGCTTCTGCCATGCTATTTCACTGACTGATTCAGCCTCATCAACCCAGCAAAGCAAGATGCGTGCTTTCGACTTGATGCTGTCGAGGTTATGCCGCAGACCACAGAACACGTAGCTAACGCTCTTGTCGATGGTGCGGATGTACTTCTCGCCGATATCAAAGTTGGCGGCCAGCCAGGGAACAGACAGGATCGCCTGTTTCACCTCCTGCATGCTCGACTCTTCCAGCGAGTTCATGAACTCACGCGCGCAGAGCACCACGCCGCTTTCACCGTTCATCATCGACTGATACGCCTTTACGGCAGTCATCAGAGCAAAGGTGCGCGTCTTGGCGCTGCCTCGTCCACCGTGAGAGCACCGGTAACGCTTATTCACGGCGGTGAACAGTGGTGCAAGCTTTGCTGGGATCGGCAGTTGAACGGCGTTACTCATGCTTTCGGCTCAACGGGTAGTAGCTGGATGATTGTCGGCTGCGGCGTCATGCTGCCATCAGGGCTTGTATGCTCGACTTTCTGGCGATTAGTGTAGGCATCGCCCATTTCTTTGGCGGCCTGCTCGATAAGCTGCGAGGTCATGCCGTAGTTCTTCATCTTTTCAGCGTTGGTCGCCATTCGGTCGAGAACGCGCAAACGGTACGCTTTATTTGCGATCGGGATGTCGGCGATCTCATTCTGGAATCGTTTACGGGTGGCGTTGAACAGGTCAATCCACTTCTGGCTCAACTTGGCCGCCATTGCGTTTCCGGGCGTATATTGCGACACCTGCTGCCGTGAAACATCGATGCCGTATTCAGCCTTTACAAGCTCAATGACTTTTACCGGGGTCTCGTAGCAGGCGAGTGATTGAACGATGAAGGCTTTAACCTCTGTCGATAATGCTGCCACAGGCTACCTCCATGACAATCCTAATAAAGTCTATGCCAGCTTTAACATGCATGTCCCGCATGACCTGGCTACATCGATGTGAGCCACCTCTGCTGGCGCATTGGCCGCATCAACAAGCTCCTGCACTTCTTTGCTGGCACCGTATCGACGTACGACACCAGTGAATTCTTCGACGTCGTGGCCGCGCAGTGTAAGCACCGGCTGCCCGGTCTCTTTGTTGAACTTCGGAGCGCCGAAATCATCAGTGGCCTGTGCGATGTGGTAAAGCTCATGCTCTACCAGCGCGCAGAACTCGAGGTCACTGCACTGCGAGCAGTAATCAGCTGCCAGCGTGATGATGAACTTCGGGATGCGCCCGAACCATTCATGCATCTGCTGTTCCATTCTGGCCTTCTGCCAACCACCGGCGCGGAGCATTACCTGTTCGGCCTGACCTAGGACGTAACGCCCCTTCTTCGCGAATGAGCCTGACGCCCACATGAAGCAGAGGTCAGCCTCAAGCAGGTGCTCGTGGTCTGGGTTATGGATGCTTCCGGCATCGCTGAGGATTTGGCGGTTTATCCACTCATGCACTTCGTTAGCAGGGATCAGCCTGGTGTATGGCTGCCAGTTGTCGGAGGCGATGAAGTTAACTGGCGGATAAGGCCTGCGCTCGTCATCGTTAGCCATGGGTTACTCCGTTGTTTGTTCGGTCTGCTCTTCCGGTACCGGCGTGAACTGCACGCGCTTCACATCGGCAGGAGCGAAATAAAGCCACTCGCCCGTCTCTGTCGCCAGCGGCACAAAGCCGTTAACCAGCTCAGGCTGACGTCGTGACATCTTGCCCGTGAAGGTTTCGCCTGTTTGGGTGGTTAGCGTGATTTGGTAGATGTCGGACATTGATAGCCTCTTATCCCCTACAGGGTATATTTACGATTTATCCGCTATAGCCATTACGATGGGTCTGCCCATGGTGATAGCAATAGAGAACCACCAGCCCAGTGGCTCACTGTTTTTTTGATGTGGCTGAACACTCCAACCTGACAGCTTCGCTTATGGGAAACTTCCCATACCCACTTAATGTCACGCTGCTAAATTCAAGGTGTAACGAATATGCATTTGCATGCCCTCAAAAGAATTTGGATTCCCTTCCTTTGAGGGCTTCTTTTCCCATTATCAAGCCCACCAGCAGGTGAGCTTTGTAATGGAAAGCCGTTGTGAAAGTGGCTCTCAAAAACCACAGATTTGTGGTTATGCGGCCAAGCGGTGCTGCTCTTCGATAAGTGGCTGGCGGTGATTACGCTCGAACATGCCGCGCAGCACTTCTTTGCGTTGTTCGAAGTCCCACCCCATGCTGATGAATACCGTGTTGGCGCGCTGTAGCTCGGTGATGCAGTGAATTTGTTCCGGCGTCAGGTAATCGCGGATCGGCTCTTTCTTCCCGATTTCATGATGCACGCGGAACTTGGCCGCCGTCATGCCCAGCGCCAGTCGGTTAATCAGGTCAGCTTCGTTGCTGAAGTGATGCGGGGCGATCTGCTTACCCTGCGCCTCACGCTCATGCTTGATGGCATCGGTCATAGGCTTGTACTCCAGACGCGCCGAGTTGCGATCCATCTTCTTCTTCGCCAGCGCGCTGCGCATAGTGAAGAATTCATATACCAAGCGCTTTTTGAATTCACGCACAACTTCATTGTTTCGCATGTAGGTGATCAACAGCGTGGTTTGCTGTTCGTTTAGCAGTGCTATTTCCTGCTTCTGCATGCCCCCATCCGTTTGAAAGGGTCGCATTTCAAATTCCACCCTTCCGAATTCTTCGAGGTCGCTTTTGTACTTCCTGATGAGTTGAATCACTGGCTTGTGATCCTTCATAACACCACTGGCGATCACTGCCGAGTTGGTGACCAGGTCTAGCTTCTTGATTTCAACTAATTGCATGGCGTGTACCTTTCTTTGAGATGAACCTTTGCCGCATAGGAAATCAGCCCGTCGAGGCTCGCCAGCACTAACTGACTTCCTCAAAGGCTCATTTCAAAGGGTATGGTTCGACGTGGGTTGAATGCGCTGCGGTGCGCGGTGAAATTCGGGCATAAAAAAGCCCGACCGAAGTCAGGCTCTGTTATTTGGGTAACGAATCATTTAAGACACTGCTCTTTGATGTAGTCCTGCAGATAGCCGACCTGCTTCGTCACTGTGGCGATTCGCTCTCTGAGGGTGAAATAATCCCGTTCAGCGGAGTCAGTAAGTCTGGGGCTGGAAGCATCGCCCATGCCGCCGGTGCCGGTCGCTCCGCTCGCGGAACAGTTTGCGTTGAGCTGCAGCCGCTTACGGCCAGCAATGACATCGCTATGCAGACGCTCAATGGTTTCTTTCGCATCAGCCAGTTCTCCGGTGTATTTGGCATCCAGTGCAGCGACATCGCGCTGGCGGGTCTGCATGTCTTTGATGGCGTCGTTAGCCAGGCGGAGACTTTTGGTGGCTTTGTCGCGCTGGTCTTTGTAGGTGATGGCGTTGCCCCGGTAGTGGTTAATCGCCCAGGCCATTGAAACCAGTAGGCAGATAACGACAGCACAAATGATTGCTGTTAATCTGCTCATTTCTGGCCCCACTCGCAAACTTCACGCTCAATCTCGCGTCGGGTGATCAGCCCCTTCCACTGTTTACCACCAGCATACGTCCAGCGCTGCAGTTCTTTGCATGCCCCCGGCACATCACCAGCGTTCAACTTCTTCAGCAGCGTGGAGCTGGCGAAAGCACCGGAGCCAACGTTGTAGGTGAATGAGTAGAGCGCGGCGCGGGTGGTCTCAGGTATGCGGACCTTAATCATTGGGTCGATGGCCGCCGCCACCTTGCGCAGGTCGGACTGAAGCAGGGCATCACATTCCCGGTCGGTGTAGCGATGACCGCGGCGAACATCGGAGCCGGTGTGCCCGTCACATACAGTCCAGACGCCAACCACATCCTGATATGCGTAATACCGCCGCCCTTCCAGCCCATCAGCATTTCCCAGCATCACAGCTGCAATCGTGATAGCTCCCGAGCCGCCAGCAATCGCGGCTACCAGCTTATTCCTCAGTGTCGGGTTCATCTCGGCTCCTGCTGCGGCGGTTGTCTTCGCGGATTTTGAAATAGAGATTTGTCAGATACGTCAGTACGGCAATGATGATACCCACCAGCACGCCGATAGCGTTCCACTGCTCGGGGCTGTAGGCATTAAGCATGCCGTTTAGGATGCTCCCGGCTGAAGCGCCATAGGCAGCACCAGTGGTTATTTTTTCCATGCGATACATGCTCTCACCTCGCGTTGTTTGCGGGTGCTGTTCGTGTAGTGGGAAAGGCCGTCAGACACGATAGCTACGTGGCATCTGGAATTGATTGTCTGCGGCCTGAATAAAAAACCCGGCGACAGGCCGGGAAGATGAGGTTAAGGCAATGTCGGCTCTCTGGCCGTAAATACCCTGGCTGGGTTTGGCTCGCCTGGCTGGATTCGAACCAGCGACCAACCGCTTAGAAGGCGGTTGCTCTTTCCTCTGAGCTACAGGCAAATAAAAAGCCACCGGCGTTAACCAGTGGCTTGATGTTTATATGCGGTTCTATGGCTGAGCCTCCGACTTGACGCATCCCAAGTCCTCATAACGGCTTATCTCAGCTAGCCTACACGTCTTTCCGTAGTGTCAGCAGACCTCTCAGCCTGCGATGGTTGGAGTTCCAGACGAACCGTCGAAGTTACCAACTAGGCGGTATCAATGGTGAGCACCGCCTCTGTTATCTCACCACTCCGCTCTTTCGCCTTTGACGTCCGAGCATACCTGAAAATATACACTTCTATTTCGCCAAATCAAGTTATTTGAGAAATATTTTTCATTTAATCAGCAATTATAGAAATCTCATTCTCCATTTCGCGCTTCATTGCATAGAAAAATTCTGCTTCGAATACTTTTTCACACCAGACAACCCGGCGGCGGCAAGCCTGGATATCTAATCCGGTGATCAGGTGCATCTTCCTGGCGATATCTTGCGTGCAGTTGCGTTCGCAGTATCGTTTAATGGCGTAATCGCGGACTGGGCTTTCACGGTGGAATAACTTGACCATCACCTTTTCAACGAACGCTGCATCATCTGATTCTTTGGCGAGAGCGATGATGTTGCTGGTAGAGGATTGAGGGATGACCAGTTCGCGAGCTTTCTTATAGAGTTCCTCACCTCTCAGCGCCCCACCCTCGTCGCTATAAAGCCAGTTGACCATTCTCTGGATGTGTCCACCCATATCAGGATTCCATTGAGTCCGGATCATCAGGCGGCCAATAACGTTAACAGCGCCAGCTGGTGAGTCATCGCCGCGATTAATTCTGCCCCACACTGACATCATGTACTGCACCCAGGCTCGTTGCTTGGTTGTGATGGTCTTCTTAGGATGCTTCCAGACACGCCGGAAATGGGCGTCATCGACAAAGTTAACCATGGTGTAAATTGGTGTGAGCTTTCTCATTACGCGGCTTCCTTCTGAGGCTGGTTGGTTTTGGTCTGGCTGTGCTTTGCTACTGGCGGCATGCTGGCGCGCTTAACGCTTTCTGCCTGGTAACGAAGGAAGTCGGCATGGTTCATGCGGCCTCCTGTCGGCGGGCCCGGCGTTTTTCCAGCGCGCGGGCTTTACGGGTGAAGATGGATTTGATGCGCTGCAGGTAAGGGATATCGAACCGGCGCGGCTCGTTATCAGATTCAAGGCGCTCTACACGCTCCAGACCAATACGCTCAATCAGCCGAATTCGATACTCGACGGCATTACCGCTCAGTTGACGGTTGCACCGGGTGCAGGCTGAGTGAACGTTAAACACGTTGAATTTGAGGTGTGAGGCAGCGCCACGTGAACGGTAATGGCTGGCGTCAATGGCGCTGCCAGTCAGGTAATTGCTTTTGCCGATGAGTGGATTGCCGCAGCTGACGCATTCTTTCCCCTCGTCACGGATCCGGATGTAGCGGTTGAAGGCCGATTGGGCCTCTTTATCCCACTGGGATTTAGTCTTGAATGACTCGCGCTTGGCCTTGCGCCGCTGACGCCCAGCCTTCTCTTCGGTGCGCTGACGCTGCGCTTCCTTCTGCTTGGCGGCTTCACGGGCTTTTGCCGTCTGTTCTTTGCCAATCGCGCTGGCGCACTCGAATGAGCAGACCACCTGCCCGTCGCGGACCGGGTGGAACCACTGGCGACAGGATTTATGGGCGCACTTGCGGCGGGCTGGCTTCATAATCCAACCTCCAACCAGTGTTTTGCTAATCGATACGCAAGAGACGCTCTTTCAGGATTATCAAATGTGCCCAGGTGTTTTGATCTGCCATCAATCTTTATTCCTGCACACCAGCGGCTCATATCTTTGTGGTAAAAAACTCCGACAAACCCAGAGGTGTTATTTGTACAATTCCCTTTGTTCGATCTGGCTGATACGTCACGAAGATTTTCAATGCGGTTGTCATTTCTTATATGATTTATGTGGTCAACCTCCTTGCTTGGCCACACACCATGGATGTAGAACCACGCCAGCCTATGTTCCGGATACCATTTGTTATTAATGCGTATCTTTCTGTATCCACCACCATTAATTCCGCCAGCGCGCTGCCCAGCCTTCACTGTCGCTCTGTTGACCTTCCAGGTAAAAACTCCAGTTTCAGGGTCATAGTGGAGGATGTTTTTAAGGTCATGCAGCTTAATCATTTGAACGCCCTCCTCGCCGCGAGACGCAGCCATTTCTGATCCACCAGGCGGGCGGTGTAGCCTTTCAGAGTCGGGATATCCGACGGCTTAACCGCGGCCTTACGCTTGCGGCGCGCCGGAACGCGGAAGATTTCGTTTGTGATGACGCGTGCGAGAGGACTACCCACGGGAAGCCCTCCACTCTTGCGCCCAGGTGATGCGCCTATTGGATGCTTCGGAGAACTTCACGCCGTGGTCTGTACCAAACCAGTAAATTGCCTCGATGACTTCAACCATGTAGCGCTTACTGGATTTTGATGTGCTGACACCGAAATAAACACGGCCGCCATTAATGCCCGGCGCGGATTTCTGCTCGCTTTCAGGGTTTTGCATCTGGCTGACAAGAACAGTGATGAGGTCTTTCCATTCCTTCGGTTCAAGCTTTTCGCCGAACCAGACAACCTGGTCAGACAGGTCTTTCAGCAACGGCCACATCAGACGGTTTTGCTTGTCGGTGCGGGTCTCTTCCCTGGCCTCGACTACCATCGGTGCGCGAGGGTTTACCGGCAGGGTGCGAATGTACGCGATGAGGTTCTCTTTAACGGTGTCGTTAACGATGCAGTAGTGCTGTTTCATACGCCACCTCCGAGAGGTAACGCAGAATGCAGAAAATCGCAGGTGCATTTCTGCATCTGTGACAAGGTGAGGAGTTCAGATTGTGGTCGCATTTAAGTCCCCTTAAATGCGCAGAAGTCATCGAAGTTGTTCAGGCTCCGATGACATGATTATGGCGGTTTGATTCCAGAAAATCAAAGGCTGATTATTCTCCGAGGAAGGTATATCTTTCTCCGTCAAAGTCATGGAAATAAAATCCCTTGGCTGTTCTTTCATCGAAAATAAACTCGAACAGCTCATCATCAGCGGCGCCGTCAAAAATAACTTCCGTGACTTGGTCTTTGAGGAAAACTAACCTTTCCGGCGATCCGTCAGTGAATTCTGCTTCCATAACGATTTTTGGGTTCTTTAGTAATGCAACTTTCATTTTTAGTCATCCTGTTTCAGGTAAACCGGATCGCTACCTTTCGGCAAAGTTATCGACTTCTCACGATAAAACTTAAGGCGCTCAAGGAAGTAATCACGCAAATGCTCCGGCTGCTCACGCATCACCACCTCGGCGATAACCGGCATGTTCAAGCGCTCTTTGTACGCGACTCCGGAGGCTGCAAGGTCAACGTTAACCTTGTCGCGCTCCTCCTGCGGCTTTGCAGCAATATTCCAGTCAGACATTAGTCAGCAGTCCTCCCTCTCTTCTTTCTGGTCTCATAAGGAGATCTAAAACCATCAACAGATTCAACCTCTCCAGCATCAAACCGTTTCGCATTTGCAATTTGTGATTTCCTCCAGAACTTTTTATGTCTTTTCATTGAAGCTTTATATTTTTCTGCTGGAGTCATTTCTTCGTTAGACATAAAACCCCCTCGGTTATTTGAGGGGATTATAGATCACTTCTGCTGCGGTGATGCTGCTATCATCCGGCGATACACATCGTAAGTTCCGAATTGTTCATCACCAGCCTCAAGCATTTCATGGGTGGGTTCTTCTGGCACCAGCACCCAACCATCCGGAATCACCGGAGAGTTGAGTTGTTCGGAATTACCGAGCGACTGAAGCATGGCTGCGCGATAGGCGTTCCAGCCGACAGCTTTTCCGTGTTCAAACGCGCTGTCAAAGTCATCATCCATTTCCATCGCATCAGGCACAGATACCGGCGCTGGAGGGGCGGTGTAGAGCGGCATTGCCTCAATATTGAAGATATCCCCCTCGCTTGGACACGCCTCTGCGCTACCGTAAACCCAAGGGTGAACGACTCCGTTACGCTTGTTGATTAATCTGTGCGCCCACGCCACAGGCTCCGCTTCGAGCGATGCCAGCGCGATACGCGCCAGCTCCCTTTCTTCTGATGCGGTTGGCTCAGGGCCGTTGCCGAGGAAAATTTGTTGTGCGCGTTCTTTGGTAATAGTGCTCATGGGTTATCTCCCTTTAGGCCAGCTCAGGAAAAACATCAATCCGATGACAGCGAAAAACGCCGCAGCAATACCACTAAGGATGATTATTGCCCACACCAGAATCGTTCCAATAGTTGCTATCATTTCACTCTCCTTTACCGGCTGCGGCGGCGCTTAATTTTGTATTCACGTCGCCTTCAAAAATCGGCAGCACACCAATTGCAGCGGCCCAGTTTTTAGCTAGCTCAGGGTCAGATGTCTCGTCGGTGTAGTCTGATGCTCGCCAACCAATAATTCGCTTCTGGTCAGGAAGGTCAGAATTTCTCTTCTCTGATGATTGCCCTAACGCATTAAGAAGCGTTCGTATCTCCTGCTGCTGAGTGGCTATGGTTGAGTCTTTTGCTTCCAGCTCATCCAGCAGCGTCTCCGTGCAGGCATTCCATGCATGCCACATGTAGGTATAATGGGGTCCGGGGTAACTACCGTCTTCATTGCGGTGCTTTTTAAGGATCCCCCACGGAAGAGCTCCAGATTGCTCAGCCCACTGTTCAAAGGCCTCGCGTGTTTTTTCTTCCTGCGCCTGTTTGTCGATGTTGCTCATTGGGCGGCCTCGCTGGTTAACTTTTCGAGAATGGCATCAAGAGCCTTCCGTTTTCCGGCATATCCGCCACCAACCCACTCTCCACGAAGCAATGCGTAATATTTGCCGTCGTCTTCATGATAAGGTCCACGTATAGACCAGTCGGTTGTGATGGCGTCGATCGCCTTTTTTATTTCTGCAAAATCCATGATGCTCATACCCCTACCCTCCCCCAAACCATCAATACCCTTCTCATCGCCGGACTGTTGCGGCACTCCTGGCAGATCACGTTTGTCTCTGTGCGCTGCACCAGCTTCGAATTACCCTTCGGCATGGCAGGTATGGTTTCCGGTGCGTATTTCATGCCGTAGCTGGTCAACCGATACAGCCGCTGGCCGTGCTTGCCCTCACAGGTGATCAGGCCGTCTGCCAGAAGCGAGCTGACCGTGCCTGACATCTTTTTGGTGGTCATGCCAATCATGCTGGCAATACGCCCACTGTTCAGGCCCGGATTATTACGAAGGGCTGCAAGAATCTGCCCACGGATTGTTATGGTCATCAGAACCCCCCTTTCTTTTTCGGCTGCTGCTCACGCCCGCGGCGTTCTGCGGCGGCGGCCTGCTGGTCTGTGTCGTAAATTGCCCCGTTGATCTGATTGCAATAAACCGTTCCGGTACTGCCATGGCGGTTGAGTCGCAGGATTAACTCGGTTTCTCCCGGCGGAACGCTGTCATCGAAAGCACCTTCCCGGTGGATACCAACCCAGTAGTCGCAGTCCTGCTCAATCTGTCCTGTGTCGCGGGAATCGCTCGGTAACGGGCGTTTATTCACACGCTTCTCCAGTTCGCGGTTGAGCTGGGTCAGCAGCACGACGACGCAGCCAAGCTCTTTGGCGAGATTCTTCAGACCTTTGGTGATCATCCCGTAGGCCAGGTCATTACGGTCGGCTTTTTCGGCGGTCATCAGCGTCAGGTAGTCAACCAGAATCATTCCTACGCAGCCCTTCTCGCGCTTGATTCGGCGGCTTTCGCTAACGATGTGCGCCAGTGACAGGCCAGGAGTGTCGTCGATGTATAGCATGTCGATTTCACTCAACCGACCGGCTGTGGTGATCGCTTTCTTAAAGTCGCCGTCGTAGTCGCCCTGGTACTGGTCATCGGCGTCATCCGTGGCTGGCATGTAAAAAATGCTCGGGTTAACTCCAGACTTCTGACCAACCAGTTTTTCGAGGATCTGGTCGCCCGGCATTTCGAGGCTGAACATCAGCGCTGGCTTTTTCTCACGAACCGCGCAGTTGATCGCCATCTGACCGTACAGGGTTGTCTTGCCCATCTTTGGCCTTGCGCCAATCACGAACAGAGAGCCTTTAACCAGACCTTTCGGCGCCAGCAGCCGGTCGAGTGACGGGATGCCGGTACTCATGCCGCGCTGTTCGCCTGAAGGGTCAAACCGTTTCTCCAGATCCGCTACCCAGTCATCCATAACCTCGCCAAACGACCGCAACCCACGGCGACTACCGGTTTTAGAATGGTCTGCGAGTTGGGTGAAAATACCCTGAATGGCCTCGTACTTCTGCGTAGCACTCATGCCGTTGCGGGAGAACAGCAGCTCGGTAGCTTCGGTCAGTCGGTTTATACCGTAGCGCTCCATTGCGGCTTCCCGGACTGATGCTGCGTATGCCACGATGTTTGCAGTGCTGGGAGTGTTCTTGGCGATCTCCGCCAGGTATGCAAAGCCACCTACCTGTTCCGCGAGCCCTTTGCCTTCGAGCGCGTCGAACAATGTCAGACCATCGACTGGCTTGTTGTCGCGGAACATCTGGCGCATCTCGGCAAAGATCAGCTGGTGAGGTCGGCTGTAGAACGACTCAGGCTTGAGCATCGCCAGAACCTTCTGGACTCGCTCGCTGTTGTCATCATCCAGCAGCAGGCCACCGATAACGCTCTGCTCTGCTTCGAGGTTTTGTGGTACAGCCATGAAATCAGCGGTCATCACGATCCCCCTCGCGCACTTCGATGTAGAGCTTTTCGGTCAGGAACTTATCGAATTTCATGCGGCGCCAGGTCTTCCCGGATTTCTGGTCTGGTCGGTCTTCAAGCATCCAGCGGCAGTTCTGAGCGATGTAGCGCAGATAGCTTCTGAAACCGTCCATATCCATCGGCTTGCCGTCCAGGTTGCGGGCAATCTTGTTAGCCTTACCCCAGAATGTGCGGATCAGATTGCGTCGCTCATCAGTTAGGCATCTCCATCCCCGAGCTTCAGGCAGTTCGTCTTTCAGGCATTGCCATACTTCATCGCATGACAAACGGGACTTTTTCTCTTCAGCGGGTTTCTGGTCATTTGCGACATACTTACTACCGTTAGGTAGTAAGTTATTTAATATATTGTTATCTGTGGACACTGGCTGGACATCG